>JAJZSW010000065.1 GCA_021849505.1 Pseudomonadota bacterium | reverse complement strand
TATCGTGAAAACTCCAGACGCGGCCGGACAGTTGCCCACCATCCTGCAGCGGCCGGGAATTGCGCTCGAAGAAGCGGCCGTCGGCCAGTTCGATCAGATCCTCGGACTCCTGGTCGCTGCGATAGAGCGCCTCCACCTGCTGCATGAAGCCCTTGGGATCGACCAGTTGCGTGAGGGCATGGGCGAGCAACTGGTCGTCGCTGCCTGCCTCCGCCAGGTTCTCGGGCATGTTCCGCATCCGGCGGAACTGCCGGTTCATGAACAGCACCTTGCCCGCGGCGTCCACCGCCAGGATGCCGTCCTTGGTGGATTCCAGGGTGGCGTTGAGCCGGTGGGCGCTTTCCGCCATGACTTGCTCGGCCGTCTTGCCGGCCGTGATGTCGGTGCGGATGGAAATGAACTGGCGCGGCGCACCCTTGCCGTCGAGGACCGGATAGATGGTGGCGTCGACCCAGTAGAGCGCGCCGTTCTTGCGCCGGTTGCAGATTTCGCCGTGCCAGACGCGGCCGCCGCGGATGGTGCGCCACAGGTCGGCGTAGAAGGGCGCTGCGTGCACGCCGGACTTGACCAGACTGTGGTCCTGTCCGAGCAGTTCTTCCCGCGTATAGCCGCTGATCGCGCAGAACTTGTCATTCACATGCACGATGCGACCCTGCTCGTCGGCGATGCTGACGATGGCATGCGCATCGATCGCCTGGCGCAGTTGTTCGAGGCCCATCCTGGACTGGGCCTGTTGCCGCTCGCAGAGAGCCTCGCCGCGCAGCAGGGCGCGGTAGCGCTGCGCGTGCGCTTCGACGGCGGCGAGCAGCAGTTCGGGCGCCACCGGCTTGGCGAGAAAATCCTCGGCCGCCGCCGCGCGCGCCAGCAGCTGGTCCTGCATGCTCTCCATCGCGGTGAGAAAAATCACCGGCAGATGTGCATAGGCGGGGTACTGGCGCACGATGGTGGCCAGTTCGGGGCCGCGGCAGCCGGGCATCTCGATATCCAGCACCAGAATGTCGGGCTGGTGCGCGTCGAGCGATTCGAGCACCAGCAGGGGATCCTGGACGGTCAGCACCTCGATGCCGGCCTGGCGCAGCACCGCGCCGTAATAGGCCAGGCTGCTTTCCTCGTCGTCGAGGAGGATCGCGCGGATCGGCGCGCCGGCACGCCGATCGTGGATGTCCTCGACCAGTCCGGCGAGCCGTTCGGGATCGAGCGGTTCGTGGAAGAAATGTCCGACCCCGAGGCGCTGCCAGGTGACCAGGTCCTTGAAGCGTGCCGCCGGATGGGTCAGGGCGACCCAGCCGGCAGCCGGGGCCGCGCGGCGGACCAGCGCGTCGCGCTGATCGGTGTTGAGGCCCTCGAGCCAGGCCAGTTCGGTCAGCAGGATGTCCTGGTTGCCAAGGGACTCCGGCAACTGTGCGAGCGCTGCGCTACGCAGCGGCACCACATCGAGCGCGGCGAGCCGCGGCGCGAGGGGGGGGATGGGGTCGGCGAACTCTCCGAGGGCGACGACGCGCAGGGCAGGGTGGTTGTTGTCTCTCATGGGTGCAGCGGGCGCAGAAATCGGTTAGCTACTTGGGCAGATTCTCCGTCTCCCTCGTGGGCATTCGTCATGCCGGGTTCCTCGTCATGACCCCTGTCTGGATATTACTTTAGCTGATGTGGGCAGCAAAGGGGTTTCTGGCCGTGACTTGGCGGCGCGGGCGTGTCGGGACAGGCGACCGGCCCGGGCCTGTCGTTCAGGTCACACCCCAGACAGCGTAGAGCGGATCGGAAAAACGCGTTTGCCGGATGTACTTGTCGTCGGCCGGACGCGGCAAGCCGCGCAGCGACTCGGTGTGAAGGTCGCGAAAGCCGGCACGTTGCAGGTGGCGCAGCACCCAGGCGATGCGCGCGAACGGATGCAGCGTCGGCCAGGGATGCACCGCCTTGGGCGGGAACCAGCGTTCGGAAAAACTCACCACGCAGCTGCCGCCCGCCTTGAGCACGCGCGCCGCCTCGCGCAGCACCGCTTCCGGACGACTCAGGTACTCGATCGACAGCGCACAGAGCACGACATCGAAGCTGCCGGTAGCGAAGGGCAGCACCGGATCGGCGTTGAGGTCATGGACGACGCGTTCGGTCAGTCGCGCGTTGTATTCCAGCTCCGCGGCGTTCATGCCGAGGCCGGCGAGGCGGGCGGGCCGGACATCGTCCGGCAGATGCGAATCGTGGCTCGCCATCAGGTCGAGCACGGCCATGCCGTCGCGCGCGAAGCGGCCGGTGATCTCGCGCCATTGCGCCAGCGCCGTCGCGTCGAGGTGATCGACGATGCGCGGCCGGGCGTAGAAGGCCGCGTCGTCGGCGTGCGGACGTCCGTAGGGTTCGGCGAGAGCGGCCAGCGCGGCGACGTCGGCCTGGCGCGCGCTGCCGTGCTTGAGCGCGGCGAGGATGGCGAGATAGCCTTCGGCTGCTGCGTCGGAAGTCTCGACGATGCGTGCTTCGAGCGTCGCCGCGGGGCTTGCCAGTGGTATGGATGCCGTCGCGCCGGCGCCGACTTTCGCGAGTGCGTCGACCAGCGCGGGCGGGAGATCGCTGTCGAGCGGATCGACACCGGCGAAGCGGTGCCGGTCGTGATGCGTCGCGTGCGCGCTCGTCCAGCGCAGCGCGAGCTCGATGGCGAGGCTCAGCCGTTGTCCTTGGCGAGGTAGCTTTCGATTTCGCTGAAGGTCGATTCGACGTTGAAGGTCTGGATCGCCGCGCCGAGCTGGCGGCCGATCTGGGTCGCCGAGAACACGCCGCGGATGCGCGCCTGGCCGGTGATCGGGTCGCGTTCGCCGACCATCGCGTGCTGGCGCTTGAGCGCTTTCAGCGTGGCAACGATGTCGCCGACCTTGGCGGCCAGCACATCGTGCGTGTCGATCAGGTCGATGCGCTCGCGCGGGCACATCAGGTCGCTGACCAGCAGGTCGGTGAATTTGCCGCCGCGTTCCTGCACCATCTGGATCGGCTTTTCGCCGCTGGTGTCGCGCGAGGTGATCAGGCCGAGCACCTCGTCGTTGCGATCGATCACCAGCAGCAGGCGCACGCCGCGCGAGATCATCGTCTGGTTGGCCTGGGCCAGCGTGGCTTCCGGCGCGATGGTGGCGACGGAAACCTGCTTGAAATCGGTCATCACGCACATCGCCGGGGAATCGGCGCGCACCAGCGTGAACGTGCTGGGCTCGCTGAAACCAGTGCCGGCAGGCGCCTTGCTGGTGGGCAGGGCGCGCGGGGCGGCAACTTCCTTCTCGATCTTGCTCATGTTCCGTGTCCTCCTTGACGAGTGTTTGTTATGGGCCGGAGCCGGCCGAGGCGCGCATCAGCCGGTCGATCGCGGCCGGCCAGGGCGGCCGCTGCACGATGATCAGGTCGGCGCCGGCGGCGTCCAGAGCGCGCAGCGTAGCATACAGCTCGCGCGCGTAGGTGTCGGCATCGGCCGGCGCGACGTGCCAGGCCACGATCAGCGGATGCTCGATCGGCGCGGGGAAGGGCGCCAGCACGGCGACGCGCTCGCGCTTGCCGATGCTGGTGCGCAGGGCGATGGCGACCGTGTCGTCGGGCACGAGCAGGAGCGGCGTGCGCGGCGCGTAGTGGGCGAGGTGCGAACCGGGCGTCTTCACCGAACTCGTATTGACTGCCTCGGCGGGCATGCGCCCGAGGAACAGGCCGATGTCGAAGCCGGAGAGCATGCCGGGCCGCAGCACGGTGGTGCGCTCGTCGCTCATGTCGAGGATGGTGGATTCGATGCCGACCTGGCAGGGCCCGCCATCGAGCACCAGCGCGACCCCGCTCTCCCCGCCTTCGCCGAGGTCGTCGCGCACGTGCTGCGCGGTGGTCGGGCTGATGCGGCCGAACTTGTTCGCCGAGGGGGCGGCGATGCCGCCGCTCCCTAGTTCCGCAAAGGCCTTGAGCAGGGCGAGGGCAACGGGATGGTTCGGCACGCGCAGACCGATGGTGTCCTGCCCGCCGGTGACGCAGTCGGGCACGTCGGGATGGCGCTTGAGGATCAGCGTCAGCGGGCCGGGCCAGAACTTTGCCGCGACGGCGCGCGCCGCGGCCGAGATGTCGCGCGCCCAGCGGTCGAGATGCGAGGCATCCGGGATATGGACGATCAGCGGATGGTCGGCCGGCCGTCCCTTGACGGCGAAAATCTTCGCCACGGCCGCCGGGTTGCGGGCATCCGCGCCGAGGCCGTAGACGGTTTCGGTGGGAAAGGCGACCAGCTCGCCGGCGCGCAGGAGCGCGGCGGCCTTGGCGACATCATTCATCGGCCCATTCGTCCGTAATGCCGATCGCGTGCCGTGCCGCCAGCGCCGACTTTTGCACTGCTTCCGCATCCGCGCCGGTCACGGTGAAGTGGCCCATCTTGCGGCCGGGGCGCGGATGATGCTTGCCGTAGAGGTGCAGCTTGAGGTTGGGCACGGCAAAGAGTTTCCCCCAGTCCGGTTCCCTGGCGTGATGCGGATCATCGCGATACCAGATGTCGCCGAGCAGGTTGACCATGACCGCCGCCGAGTGCGCGCGGGCCTCCCCCAGGGGAAGGCCGCAGAGCGCGCGCACCTGCTGTTCGAACTGGTTCGCGATGCAGGCGTCGAGGCTGTAATGGCCCGAGTTGTGCGGGCGCGGCGCCATTTCGTTCACATAGAGCTGGCCGTGCACGACGAAGAACTCGACCGCCAGCGTGCCGATGTAGTCCATCTGCTGCGCGATGCCCTCGGCGATTTCCTCGGCGTTGCCGGCGAGGCAGCCAGAGGTGCGCGCCGGCACGATCGACACGTCGAGAATGCCCTTGCGATGGCTGTTCTCGGCGGTCGGAAAGCATTTCACTTTGCCAGCTTCATCGCGGGCGAGCACGACCGAAACCTCGTAGTCGAGCTTGAGCTGCTGTTCCAGCACACAGGGTTCGTTGCGGAAACCATTCCAGGCGGCCATGGCTTCCGCGCGCGAATTGACGCGCGCCTGGCCCTTGCCGTCGTAGCCGAAGCGCGCCACCTTGAGGATGCCGGGAAAGAGGCCGGCATGGGCGCTGCGCAAATCGTCTTCGCTGCGGATGTCGGCATAGGGCGCATGGGGGAAGCCATGGCGCTTCAGGAAGGCTTTTTCCTCGCTGCGATTCTGGCAGGTGCGCACGGCTTCCGCATTGGGACGCACGGTGACATATTTCGACAGAAAAGCGAGCGTGTCGGCCGGCACGTTCTCGAACTCGGTGGTGACCGCCGCGCACTGGCCGGCCAGGCGTTCCAGGGCTTCGGCGTCCTCGTAGCCGGCGGTGATGTGCGCGTCGGCGATCCTGCCGGCGGGGCTGTGCGGATCAGGGTCGAGCACGACGACCCGATAGCCCATCTCGTGGGCGGCAATCACGAAGAAGCGGCCGAGCTGGCCGCCTCCCAGCATGCCAAGGGTGGCCGGAGGATAAATCGCGGTCATTGCTGGCGGGGCAGCTCCAGCGTCATCGCCATGACTTTTTCGCTCTGCCGGGTGCGGAAATCGTCGAGCTTCTGCGCCAGTTCCCGGCCGCGCGGGTCGTTGGCGGTGGCGATGATGGCGACGGCGGTGAGCGCGGCGTTGGCGGCGCCGGCTGCGCCGATCGCAAAGGTGGCCACCGGCACGCCCTTGGGCATTTGCACGATGGAGAGCAGCGAATCGAGTCCGTTGAGGTGCTTCGACGGCACCGGCACGCCGAGCACCGGCACGATGGTCTTGGCGGCCAGCATGCCGGGCAGGTGGGCGGCGCCGCCCGCCCCGGCGATGATCGCCTTGAGGTCGCGCTCCTGGGCGACGGCAGCGTAGTCGTAGAGCAGGTCGGGCGTGCGGTGGGCGGAAACGACCCTGGCCTCGTAGGGCACGCCGAACTCCTCCAGCACCTGCGCAGCGGCCTGCATGACCGGCCAGTCGGAATCCGAGCCCATGACGATGCCGACGAGCGGATGCGTGGTGCTCATTTCAGGGTTCCTTATTTCAATGTCCGCTCGGCCGCCTCGAGCGTGTTGGCGAGCAGCATGGTGATGGTCATCGGGCCGACGCCGCCGGGGACCGGCGTGATCGCGCCGGCGACTTCCTTGGCGGATTCGAAGTCGACGTCGCCGCACAGCTTGCCGTCGGGCAGGCGGTTGATGCCGACGTCGATCACCGTGGCGCCCGGCTTGATCATGGCGCCGGTGATCATCTTCGCCTGGCCGACGGCGGCGACGAGGATGTCGGCGCGCTTCGTGTGGAAAGCGAGATCCCTGGTGCGCGAATGGCAGACGGTGACCGTGCAGCTCTGCGCCAGCAGCAGCATGGCCATGGGTTTTCCCACGATATTGCTGCGGCCGACGATGACGGCTTCCGCGCCCTTGAGGGGTACCTTGGCGCTTTCGAGCATCTTCATCACGCCGTAGGGCGTGCAGGGGATGAAGCGCGGATTGCCCTGCATCAGCGCGCCGACGTTCTCGGCATGGAAGCCGTCGACATCCTTCGCCGGGTCGATCGCCTCGAGCACGGCGTCGCTGTCGAACTGCCTGGGCAGCGGCAATTGCACGAGGATGCCATGCACGGCAGGGTCGGCGTTGAGTTCGGCGATCTTGCCAAGCACGACCATCGGCTCGACATCGGCGGGGTAGGTCTCCTTGATCGAACGGAAGCCGGCCTTTTCGCAGGCGGCGACCTTGTTTCTGACATAGACGGCCGAGGCGGGATCCGCGCCGACGAGGATCACCGCGAGGCAGGGCGTGATGCCCTGCGTGGCCTTGAGGGCGGCGGCTTTCTCTGCAAGTTCGGCGCGCACGGCATCCGCCAGCGCCTTGCCGTCGATGATTTTCGCTGTCATGGCTGTCCTGTCCTCAGGCGGGTTCGAGTTCCCGGGCCGCCGCGGCGCGGCCGGCGGCGAAGGCGCGGCGGTTGAGATCGACAACCGCTTCGCCCTTGCGGGCGAAGCGCGCCTCAATCGAGCGCAGCACGACATCCGGGGAAAACGGCAGGTGGTCGGCGATGGCACCGAGCATCACGGTGTTGCCGAGGCGCAGGTCGCCGAGCTCGCGGGCGATGCGGGCGGCATCGAAGCTGACGGTGCGCACGCCGCGGGCGTGCATCAGGCCGATCGGGTCGTCCGGATAGTCGAACAGGCCGAGCTCCACCACCGGCGGCACCAGGCGCGCGTCATTCACAAGTGCCAGGCCGTCGGGGCGCAGGTAGTGGGACCAGCGCAGCGCCTCGGCGGCCTCGAAGCCGAGCAGCACGTGCACCGTGCCCGGCGCGATCTGCGGCGACAGCACCTTGGGGCCGAAGCGCAGGTGCGAGGTGACCACGCCGCCGCGCTGGGCCATGCCGGCGACCTCGGTTTTCTTGGCGTCGTGCCCTTCGGCGATGGCGGCCTCGGCGAGGATTTCGGTGGCGGTCATCACGCCCTGGCCGCCGATGCCGCAGACGAGAATGTTGGTGATGGAGTCGGTCATGGCTGGCTCACTTTTGCATGAGGGGAACGACGTTGCAGGTACTGTCCGCGGGGACGATGGCGTCGGGCGCGCAGGGTTGCAGGCACATGCCGCAGCCGGTGCAGGCGAGCGAGTCGATCATGACGAAGGCCAGATCGACTTCCTTGCCGGAAGGCTTGACCACCTTGTCGCGGCGCGTGACGTGGATGGCCGGGCAGCCGACGTCGATGCAGTTGCCGCAACCGGTGCACTTGTCGTCGATGACGCGGTAGGAGCGCGCCGGATGGAATTCCTCGGTGAGCACGCAGGGCCGGTAGGCGATGATGACGGACACTTCCTCGATCTTGGTCTCCTCGCGAATCACCTTGAACAGAGTCGGCATCTGGTAAGGGTCGACCTCGCGGATGCGTTCCGGCTTCACGCCGAGCGCCTCGATCAGCTTGCGGAATTCGATGCGTGGCGCGGGGTTGCCGCGGATGTCGCGGCCGTTGGCGGGCGTGTTCTGGCCGCCGGTCATGCCCACCGTGCCGTTGTCGAGCAGCAGCAGGGTGAAGTTGCTGCGGTTGTAGGTGGCGTCGAGCAGGCCCTGCATGCCCATGTGCAGGAAGGTCGAGTCGCCGATCACGGAGAGGATCTTCTTGTTGGCGTCGGCCGGGCCGCGGCCCTTGTCCATGCCGTGGGCGACGCTCACCGCCGCGCCCATCGAGATGGTCGTGTCGAGCGCGTTCCACGGATGGCCGGCGCCGAGGGTGTAGCAGCCGATATCGCCCGAGACGATGATGTTCTTGAGCTGCGACAGCGTGTAGTAGATGCCCATGTGCGGGCAGGAAGCGCACAGCGTCGGCGGCCGGGGGAAGACCTGGATCGCCGAGGCGGGCATGGCTGCCGGCGCCGGCAGGCCGCCGAGCAGGGCGTCGATGGCCGGCTTGAGCACCTGCGGGGCCAGTTCGCCGAGCCTCGGCAGCACGTCCTTGCCGTGGCAATCGATGCCGGCGGCCCGGATTTCGTTCTCGACGATCGGCTCGACTTCCTCGGCGACGACGAGTCGATCGACCTGCGCGGCCAGCGCGCGCACCTTGTCGAGCGGCAGCGGATGGGAGAAGCCGAGCTTCAGTACCGGGGCGTCGGGGAAGGCCTCCCTGACATGCATGTAGGCCGGTCCGCTCGCCACGAAGCCGACGCGTCGGTCGCTGCCCGTCTCGATGACATTGAGCGGCGAGGCTTCCGCCTCGGCGCGCAGCGCGGCATCGCGCTGGAACATCATCGGGATGCGCCGGCGCGCATGGGTCGGCACCATCACCCAGCGTTCCGCGTCCTTCCGGTAGCCGGCCGGCGTGTGCGCTTCGCGCTCGCCGACGGTGACGACGCCCTTGACGTGGCAGATGCGCGCCGTCAGGCGGAGGAACACCGGGGTCTGGTGCCGCTCGGAAAGGACGAAAGCGAACTTCGTCATCTCGTAGGCTTCCTGCGAATCGGCCGGCTCGAGCATCGGCAGATGGGCGAAGCGGGCGTAGAAGCGCGAATCCTGCTCGTTCTGCGACGAGGCCATGCCGACGTCGTCGGCGACGGCAATCACCAGGCCGCCGGCGGCGCCGGTGAGCGTCATCGTCATCAGGCAGTCGCTGGCGACGTTGAGGCCGACGTGCTTCATGGCGCAGAAAGCGCGTGCGCCCATCATCGAGGCGCCGAGCGCGACTTCCATCGATACCTTCTCGTTGACGGCCCATTCGGCATAGACGTCGGGGTAGGTGCAGACGACTTCGAGAATTTCGGTGGAAGGGGTGCCGGGATAGGCGGCGGCGACTTTGCAGCCGGATTCCCAGACGGCACGGGCAACCGCCTCGTTGCCGGAGAGGAGCAGGCGGGCATTGCCCGGTGCGGGCATGATTGCAGCCATGTTTGCGGCCATAGGTATCTCGCGAAAATGGAAACCAAAAAACTAACCTGCGTCAGGGGACTCCCCTTTGACGCAGGTCACGAAAACGCGATTATCCGGATTCGGCCTGCTCCCGTCCATACCATTGCGGGCGCCGCCTGCAAGGATGCCGGGCTGGCCATAGACATCTCCTATCCGCCACGAAAATCAAACAATGGGTCAGGTGCGGGCGGGGTCGTTATACTTTTTGCGACCCAATTACCGGAAGCAAAGCCATGACCTTCGCCGATCAGCGCGAACCCGCACGCCTGCCCCTCAGACATTCCGAAATGGGCAAGTATCTCAGCGACCTGGATTGCGAAGCCCTGGTTACGGTGATGAACGTGCGCGACTACGCTGACGGCGAAGTCCTGGTGAAGGTGGGGGATCCGGACAACACGCTGTTCATCGTCGTCAGTGGCACGATCGAGGTGATCGATACCGTCAATGGTCGCAAGAAGATCGTCAACAAGATGAAGGCCGGCGACTGCGCGGGCATCCGTTCCTTCGTCGAGCGCACGCCGCGGGTCGTGACCCTGCGTGCCAAGGGGCCGGTCACCGTGTATACGATCCGCCCCGACGACTTCGAGCTGCTGCTCGACAGCAACCCGCGCCAGGCCTACAACTTCATGCGCGGGCTGTTCCGCATGCTGAACATCAACATGGAGCGCATGCACGAGAAGATCCGCAAGCTGGCGCTCTCGCCCGGCAGCCGCCCCTGAGGGGGCAATAGTCAGCGAATAGTCAGTGCTGCCTGGATGGCATGCCGCCGCTTCAGTCCGGCCACTGCCAGTCGTTGAGGATCTCCAGCGCCGTTTCGAATTCGAAGCCGCGCATCGCCCGCGCGAGGCGGCTGCCGTGCTCCTGGCCCAGCATGGTCTGAAACTCCGCGGCGTGTTCATCGAAATAGGTCAGCGCGGCGATGTCGCCCTTGTCGAGATGGCGTGCGAGCGTCTGCAGCATGGCCCGGAAGGCCTCCGGGGCGACAGCCGCCGCCGGCGGGCAGGTGGCGGCGGGTTCGATCAATACCGCGGCCAGGGTGGCGAGCGTAGCGGCAATCTCATCGACCAGACGGTCGGTCAGGAGCGGGTCGGCGGACGCAGCTTCCTGGCGCAGCAGCGCATCGAGCCGGGCCGCGCTGAGGGCAAGCGCATCGATGCCGAGCGTCCCGCCCACACCCTTGAGCGCATGGGCAAGACGGCGTGCCTCCTCGCGTGCTCCGCTGGCCAGGTGGCGGCGGATCTGGCCGGGATCGTCGCGGTGGCCCTCCACCAGCTGGCGCAGCAGGGTCAGGTACAGGCCGCGCTTGCCCCGCACTGCCTGCAGGCCGCGCGTGACATCGAGACAGGGCAGCAGCGCGAGCTTGTCGACCAGGTCTGAGGCCGGCTCCGCGGGCATCGGCGCGGCGGAGGCAGCGGGAACGTTCGCCGATCGGTCGGCCGTGGCGGCCGGCAGCCATTCGAGGAGGGTGGCATAGAGCAGCGCCGGCTCGACCGGCTTGGCCACGAAGCCGTTCATGCCGGCTTCGGTACAGATGCGCCGGTCTTCGGTGAAGGCGTTCGCCGTCATGGCGATGATCGGGGTGTCCCGGTAGCCCGGCAGCTTGCGGATCTCGCGCGTCGCCGTGGGGCCGTCCATGTTCGGCATCTGCATGTCCATCAGCACCAGGTCGTAGGCGCCCTGCCGCGCCAGCGCCAGCGCCTCGCGGCCATCATGCGCCAGGTCGACGCTGAGCCCGACGGCATGCAGCAGTTCGAGCGCGACCTCCCGGTTGATGGCATTGTCCTCGGCGACCAGCAGGCGTGCCCCGCCGGCATGCAGGCGCAACTCCGTTTCGCTGGCGCTGCCAGGTATGCCCTGCAATGCCGGCATCGCCCCCCGTCCGGGGCGCAGCCGCGCGGTGAGCCAGAAGGTGCTGCCTTTGCCCGGCGTGCTGTCGACACCGGTTTCGCCGCCCATCAGTTCGGCAAGGCGTCGGGTGACGACCAGCCCCAGCCCCGTGCCGCCATAGCGGCGGGTGGTCGAGGCATCGGCCTGCTCGAAAGCCTGGAACAGGTGCGCGGCCTGTTCGGGCGCGATGCCGATGCCGGTGTCCGTCACTTCGAAGCGCAGCAGCAGCGCATCGCCCTGCCGTTCGAGCAGGCGGACACGCAGTTCGATCGAACCCGTTTTGGTGAACTTGACAGCGTTGCTGACATAGTTGAGCAGGGCCTGGCGCAGCCGCGTCGGGTCGCCATGCAGCCATGTGGGCACCTCGTCGGGGTCGCTGCGCAGTTCGAGACCCTTGGCCTGCGCCGGCTCGCTCATGATCGACAGCACGTTGTCCAGCACGCTGGCGAGGTGGAAATCGACGCTTTCCAGTTCCAGCCGGCCGGCCTCGATCTTCGAGAGGTCGAGGATGTCGTTGATGATGGAGAGCAGGTGCTGGCCGGCGCTGTCGATCTTGTCGAGCCGCTGGAGCTGTTCGGCGGGCAGCTCGTGCCGGCGCATCAGGTGGGTGAGACCGATGATCGCATTCAGCGGCGTGCGGATCTCGTGGCTCATGTTGGCGATGAAGCTGCTCTTGGTGCGGTTTGCCGCTTCGGCGCGCGCGCGCGCCTCGTCCAGCTGCCGGGTGCGCTCGGCAACGAGTTCCTCGAGATGGTGGCGGTGCGCATCCAGTTCCCGGGCAACGCGCTTTTTCTCGGTGATGTCTTCCTTGACCGCCACGTAATGCGTGATATGGCCATCCGCATCGTGCAGGGGCGTGATGATCGCGAATTCGACGAATTCCTCGCCGTTCTTGCGCCGGTTGAGGAATTCGCCCTTCCAGGTTTCCCCGCGGCGCAGGGTGTTCCAGAGGGCGGCATAGGCTTCCCGGGGCGTCCTGCCCGATTGCAGGATGCGCGGATTCTGGCCGACCAGCTCTTCCCGGCTGAAACCCGTCTGGCTCAACAGGGCTTCGTTGACATACTCGATGCGGGCGTCGACGTCGGTGATGACGATGCTCTCCGGGCTCTGGTCGACAGCCATGGACAGCTTGCGCAGCGAGGCGGCGGACTCCTCGGCCCGCTGCCGGGCGGTGCGCGCGTCTTCCATTAGGTTGAGCGCGGCGATGCGGGCCTGGCGCTGTTCCTCCAGGGCCGCTTGCTGGGCGGACAGCAATGCGGCTTCCGCGTCGCGGCTCTCCCGGATGTCCCGCATGATGCTGGAGAGGAAAAGGAGGTTCCCTTGTGCGTCCTTGTGGCTGAGGATGATCTGGGAGACCGGAATCTCCTCTCCGTCCGGGCCGAGCACCGCCGTTTCGCCAGACCAGGCGCCTGCCCGGATGGCCGTCGGCAAGCCTTCTCCCATGATGATGTCGGAGGCCCACCGCGGATGTACCTTGGGTATCACTTCGGGCAGCGCGCCTTCCGTCGCAATGCCCAGCAATGCGCGCCCGGGTCCGTTGAGGTAGGTGATGTGGCCCTGCGGGTCGGCCATGCTGACGATATCGGTGGTGGCCTCCAGGATGGAGGCCAGTCGCGCGCGCTCCTGCTCCACCTGCATGCGTCCGGTAATGTCATGGGCGAGCACCAGTTCGGCCCTGCGGCCGGCATACTCCATGGCATGCGAAACGATTTCGACGTCGAGCAGGCGACCGTCCTTGGTCCGGTGGCGCCAGACTCCGGCCTGGTCGCCTCCGTCGCTGACATGAGCGACATTTTCCAGCAGCCTGGGGATGTCCTCTGCCGGCCTGATGTCCTTGATCGTCATGCCGAGGAACTCGCCGCGGCTGTAGCCGTATTGGCGCACGGCGGCGTCATTGACAGCGAGGAAGGCCAATGTCTCGAGGTCGTATACCCACATCGGATGGGGATTGGCCTCGAACAGGTCGCGATGGTTTTTCTCGCTGGCGTGCAGTTCGGCTTGCGCACTGACCATGCGCTGGCGCGCCGCGGCGATTTCCATGATCTCGTCCGGAGCCGGGGCGCTGGCGGCCGGGTTGGCCAGTGAAGCGACCTGGCGGTCTATGCGGCGCGCGATCCGGACGCTGCCGAGCATGCCGGCCAGGGTGGCCAGGACAATGCCAAGCGCGAGCGCCAGCGATGACCTGATCAGCGGCGCTTGCTGGACCTCGCGCGGAACCTCGAAGCTAACAGTATTTGCGG
>JAJZSW010000064.1 GCA_021849505.1 Pseudomonadota bacterium | reverse complement strand
CCGCTTCTGGCCGCTTGCCGCCGCCTCGCCAGCGCCGAGTTTTATGGTTTAACTAGCGTGGCGATAAGCTGTTTCAGTGCCGGGAGGTCGTCCGTCACGGTGACGAACACGATGCGCCAATCCACAGAAAAATACGCATGCACGGCGATGTTGCGAAAGCCGATGATTTCCTTCCAGGGAATTTCCGGCAAGCCATCGCGCGTGGCGTCGGACAGCCTCGCGGCCGCTTCGCCGATGAGGGAAAGTTTTTGCAATACCGCGCTCTGGACGAGTTCGTCGGCCAGGAAACGTGCTTCGTCGAAATCTTTCACAAAGCGTTCGATGGCCTCGATGGCATCGAGGATGTCTGCCAGATACAGCGCGTCACTCCGCATGGATGACTTGGGCCTCGCGGAGAATGTCTTCGCGGATGTGGCGGTTGATCCCGTTCTTGGTGAGTAAGTCGACCGGCCGGCCGAAGATGCGTGCCAGTTCGTCGCGCATCCGCTGCAAGGCGATCAGGCCGACCCGGGCTTCGGGCGCCATGTCGATCAGCACATCGACGTCGCTGTTCGCCCCGAAATCCCCGCGCACGGCGGAACCAAAGACAGACAGCTCGCGCACCGCGTGGGCGCGGCAAAATGCTTGGAGGTCAGCCTGCGGAATGGGAAGTTGCGCGTTCATGGCGATGCCGATGCAAATCAACGGGTGTCAAATTTACCATTGAAGCGCAGCGGCTCAACGAATTCTGGAATCGGATGGCAGTACGATGCCGTTCGCTTGCCGCTGCCTCGCCAGTACCGACTTTTCGGATCGTCGCGTTTTGCGCTGCAAAATGCGAAAATTCGCGTCATAGCCAACCCCTTCTCGCGGAATGAACATGTTGCCCAAATTCTCAGCTTTCCCCGGTGTCGCCGGCCCGGTCGTCACGATCGTCATCGACGGCTACGGCCTCGCCAGGAATGAAGCAGGCAGCGCGATCGCGGCGGCGCGCAAGCCGACGCTCGATCGGCTGTTCGCCAGCTACCCCAACGTGCGATTGCGCGCCCACGGCACGGCGGTCGGCATGCCGTCCGATGGCGACATGGGCAATTCCGAGGTCGGCCACAATGCCATCGGCGCCGGGCAGGTCTATGCGCAGGGCGCGGCGCTGGTGGCCGACGCCATCGCCTCCGGCTCGATCTGGGCGGGGCAGGCCTGGCGCGAGACTGTTTCAGGAGCGAAGTCAGGCCGTGGCGTGATTCATTTCATCGGCCTGTTCTCCGACGGCAACGTGCATAGTCATATCGACCACCTCAAGGCCCTGGTGGTCCGCGCGAAGGAAGAGGGCATCCGCACGGTGCGCATCCACGCGCTGCTCGACGGCCGCGACGTGCCGGAAACCAGCGCGCTCGACTATGTCGAGCCTTTCGAATTTTTCCTGTCGGCACTCAACAACGATGGTTTCGATGCGCGCATCGCCTCGGGCGGCGGGCGCCAGAACATCACCATGGACCGCTATGAGGCCAACTGGGCGATGGTCGCCAAGGGCTGGCGTACGCACGTGCTTGGCGAGGGCGATCAGTTCGCCGATTGCGCGACAGCGGTGAAGGCGCTGCGTGAAAAGCATCCCGACACGATCGACCAGGACCTGCCGCCCTTCGTGATCGCGGCGCATGGCAAGCCGGTCGGCATGATCGAGGACGGCGATGCGGTGGTGTTCTTCAACTTCCGCGGCGACCGCGCCATCGAAATCAGCCGCGCCTTCGAGGAAACGGACTTCGACAAGTTCGACCGCGTGCGCTGGCCGAAGGTCACCTATGCCGGCATGCTGCAGTACGATGGCGACCTCAAGATTCCGCAGCGCTTCCTCGTCGCTCCGCCGGCGATCCGCGACACCACCGGCGAGTGGTTCGCCAAGTCGGGCATTCGCCAGTTCGCCTGCTCGGAGACGCAGAAGTTCGGTCACGTCACCTATTTCTGGAACGGCAACCGTTCCGGCAAGTTCGACGGCGAGACATGGCAGGAGGTGCCGAGCGACGTCGTGCCCTTCGAGCAGCGCCCGTGGATGAAGGCGGCCGAGATCACCGACGCGATGATCGCGGCACTCAGGAGCGGCCAGTACCGGACGCTGCGCTGCAACTATGCGAACGGCGACATGGTCGGCCATACCGGCAACTTCCGCGCCGCGACGATGGCCATCGAGGCGGTCGACCTGGCGCTGGGCCGTCTGCTGGCCGCCGTCGATGCCGCCGGCGGCATCGCGCTGGTGACGGCCGATCACGGCAATGCCGACGAGATGTTCGAGATCGACAAGAAGACCGGCCAGCCGAAGACACACCCGGACGGCAGCTTCAAGGCCAAGACGGCGCACACGCTGAATCCCGTGCCGCTGATCCTTTACGACAACCTAACCGGCGGCAGACTGGGCCTCAGACAGACCGAGACCGCCGGCCTTTCGAACATCGCGGCGACGACGGCCAATCTGCTCGGCTTCGAAAAGCATCCGAGTTGGGACGAAAGCCTGCTGACCGTGAAGTGAGTGCGGCAGAGCGGCTCACCGGGCTGCCGCCCCTGATCGGGCCGGACAGCCGGGTGCTGATTCTGGGTTCGTTTCCGTCCGCGGCTTCATTGGCCGCGCAACAGTATTACGCCCATCGGCAGAACCAGTTCTGGAAGATCCTCGGCGCGGTGCTGGGTCAACCGCTCCACGAGATGGACTATGCCGCGAAGCAGGCCGCGGTGCTGGCCGCCGGCCTCGCGATCTGGGATATTTATGCGAGCTGCGAGCGCGCCGGCAGCCTCGACAGCGCGATCCGCAACGGCATGTCCAATGACTTCGCGAAACTCAAAAAGTCGGCGCTGGCGGGACGGCATGATTTGCCACGCGTGTGCTTCAACGGGCAGGCCGCCGGCCGCTTCGCGCCGCAACTAGAAATGCTGGGTTTCAAAACGGTGATCCTGCCCTCGACCAGCCCGGCCAACGCAAGCTGGAGCTTCGAGCGCAAGCTGGCGGCGTGGCGCGCGGCGCTGAAACTCGAATGACGCGGCTCAGCGCCGGCCGCCGGCCAGGCGCGAGGACTCCGGGCTGCGCCGCAGTCGCCAGGTCGCCAGCGGGCCGAGCAGGCCGCCGAGGCCGAGCGAGGCCCAGGCCAGGCCCCAGGCCGTGGTGGGTGGCAGGTCGGCCGCCTTGCCCCAGTCGAGTACCAGACCGAACACCCACGGCGCGAGGGCGCCGGCGCCGAAGCCCAGCGCCGAGCGCAGCGCGTAGGCGACGCCGAGATAGCGCGGCGGCGTGAGTTCGGTCAGCGTCGTCGAGTGGATCGAGGAATCGGCCACGCCCGTGACGTTGTAGATCACGGCGACCGCGACCAGCAGCCACAGCGGCAGGCCGAGCATCCAGCCGAAGCTGAAGGAGCAGAACAGGCTTGCCAGCGACATGAGGAGGATGACGGCCGTGCGTCCCCAGTGGTCGGAGAGCGAGCCGCCGAGCACGCTGCCGGCGACGGCGGCGAGATAGGTGAGGGCGCTCAGGATGGCGGCTAGGCTTACAGCATGAGCGTCGGAACCGCCATCTGCGAGTGCCGCGACCGCAAGAAAGGCAGGCAGCCAGGCCCAGAGGCCCAGCAGTTCCCAGGCGTGGAAGGTGTAGCCCCAGATCGACAGCATCGCCGGCTTGTTGTGGATAACCTGCGCCATCGCCGCGCGGTTGCCGTGGCCGTCGGGCAGGGGGTGAACGACGTTCGGCACCCGGCGCAATGTCCAGAAGCCGAGCGCCATGCCGAGTACCGGCCCGAGCGCCGTGACGACGAAGGCTCCGCGCCAGCCGGCCAGCGGCACCATCGCGCTGGCGATCAGCAAGCCCAGCGCATAGCCGAGCGAGGCGGCGGCGAGATAGAAGCCCATGGCGCGCCCCTTGCGCGCGGGGACCCGCTGGGCGACGATGGCCAGTCCCGGCGTGTAGGAACCACCTGAGCACAAGCCGGTCAGGCCATAGAGCAGCAGGGCGGAGAGGAAGCCGTCGGCGAAGAGCGCGAACAGCAGCGCGCTGACCACTGCGGCGACACTGCTGGCGAGGTAGATGCGTTTAGCGCCGTAGCGGTCGGAAAGGAAACCAACGGTAAACAGCGAAACCAGGAAGCCGACGTGGTAGGCCGATTGCACCATGCCGGCCTGCCAGGCGGTCAGGCTCCAGTCGTTCTTCAGCAGCGGCAGCACCGCCGACCAGGCGGTGAACATCGTCGCGAAAGCCGCGCGGGCGGCGCAGAACTGGATCAGCCAGGCCATTGCCGCAGCTTAGCACCGCGCGCCGATGGTCATGCCATGGCGCCGCCCCCGGGCGGATCAGGACAGGCGAAAGCGTCCGGCGAGCTGGTCGAGCGTCGCGGCGATGCGGGTGAGTTCCTGGGCCGCCTTGGCGGTTTGCTGGGTGTTGGCGGCCAGATTCTCGGTGCCTTGCGAGACGCTTTCGACGCGGGTGGCGATGTCGCGCGCCGAAGTGGCCTGTTCCTTGAGCGTGAGCCCGATGCCATCCACGGCCTGGGTGACCTGGGCCGTGGCCGCGTTGATCTGGCCGACCGATTCACCGGCCTCTTTGGCGAGCCGTACGCCATCTTCGACGCGGGCCACGCTGGTTTCCATGCCCGCCGCGGCGGTGCGCGCGCCTTGCTGGATTTCGTTGATCATCGTGCCGATCTCGCCGGTCGAGGCGGCGGTGCGCTCGGCGAGCTTGCGGACCTCGTCGGCCACTACTGCAAACCCCCTACCCTGTTCGCCGGCGCGCGCGGCCTCGATGGCCGCGTTGAGGGCAAGCAGGTTGGTCTGGTCGGCAATCTCGCGAATGACATTGACGATCCCGCTGATCCGGCCGGAAAGCGCTTCGAGGGAGCGGATGTCGCCAGCCGATTCCGTCACTGCCGCGGCGATGCGGTGGATTTCGCCGGCCGCCGCCTGGATGACCTGCGAGCTCCGGGTCGATTGGTCGGAGGCCTGCTGGGTGATGCGGCGGACGTCGCCGGCATGTTCCTCGACCTGGTCGATCGAGACCGAGAGTTCCTGGACAGCGGCCGCCATGCTCGAGGTCGCATCGGACTGGCGCTGCGCGATCGTCGCTCCCTGCTCGGCGGTGTCCGACAGTTTGCCGGATTGATGGTTGAGCCGCGCCGTCTCGCGGCCGATCGCGGCCACCAGCTCTCGCAGAGCGGCCTGCATCGAGGCCATTTCCTTGAGCAGGGCGGTGATTTCGTCCTTCCCCGAGATCGGCACCGTCACCGTCAGGTCGCCGGCGGCGATGGCGCGCGCGGTCTGGTTGGCGGCGGCGAGGCCGCCGTTGAGGCGGCGCAGGGTGATGAATCCCGTCAGCGAGCTGAGCGACAGGCCGAGGACGATGAGCACGACCAGGATCATTTTCGACTGGCTGTAGCGGGTCTCGCCGGCCGTATAAGCGGCTTCGGCGAGCTCGAGTTTGGCTTCCGCCAAGTCGTCGAGGGTGCGGATCACGGCCGAGAATTCGTTTTTGCTGAGGGCGAGGATGCGACGCGCGATATCGACATCGAAGTTGCCGTCCTTGAGTGCGGCAATCAGGCCGCCCAACTTGGCGTTCCAGTTGCTGAGCGCCGAATCGAATTCAGCGACCAGTTCGGCCTCCTGCGGCGCGGAGAACCTCTTGCGCATTACCTCGGCGAGCCGGTCCAATTCGGCGGCACGCGCATCGATCGCCTTGAAGTGCATCTCGATCGGGTGGTCGTGGGCGGCACCAATGGCGCCGTGCGGGTCGTGCTGCATCGTCAGCAGCAACTCGGTGCGGTTGGCATTCAGGATGCTGCGGATTTCGGTAGTCTCTCTGAGGGCGACCATGCCCTGGTCATGCACTTCCTTCAGGCTGTCGCGCGAGGCGGCCAGGCCGTACCAGGCCAGTGCGCACGCAAAGAGGAAGACGCCGGTGGCGAAGGAAGCCCAGAGCCAAAGCCGCTGGGCGATCGTGAGTTGTGGCATGGTGTTCTCCAGGGAATATTAGAATAGCAATACACATAAGTATACATTTCAGCATAGTCCCCCTTTCGGGTAAGGGCAGACAAGCGCCAGCAAGCATGGCCAATTCGGCTCTTCATCCGCGGCTGGCAGCTTGCTGCGGGTTGGCAGGGGTGGGTGCGAAGCGGGAGGGGATCGCTGATTTGGCGGTATAGTCGCGGGCCATGGACGCCAATGCCAAACAGAACAAAGGCGAACGCCGCCTCACGCTGATCGAGGTCGTCGATGCCCTGATCGAGGCCGGCAAGGTGCCGCGCGCCGAGGCCGAGAAGTTCCGCCAGGAACGCCGCTATTTCCGCGGCGCGGCCCATCCGCTCGCGGTGATCGCCGAACAGCGCTGGAAGTCGCCCGACCCTCCCCACAAGCTCGTCGATCTTGAAAGCCTGACCGAATGGCTGGCGGGTTGGGTCGGGCTGCAGTACTACCACATCGACCCCCTCAAGGTGAATCTGGCGGCCGTCACCGACGTGATGAGCTCCGCGTATGCGAGCCGCTTCCGCATCCTGCCCGTCGAGGTGCGCGCGACCGAGGTGGTGATCGCCACGGCCGAGCCTTACATCCGCGGCTGGGAGGAGGAGCTCAAGCCGATCCTCAAGAAGGAGATCCGGCTGGTCATCGCCAACCCCGAGGACATCGCGCGCTACCAGGTCGAGTTCTACAACCTCGCCAAGTCGGTGAAGGGCGCGCTGGCGCGCGGCGACGTGGCGCGCACCGGCATCTCCAACTTCGAGCAGCTGGTCGAACTGGGCAAGGGCAAGGCCGCGCTCGATGCCAACGACCAGCATATCGTGCTGATCGTCGACTGGCTCTGGCAGTATGCCTTCGAACAGCGCGCCTCCGACATCCACATCGAGCCGCGGCGCGACCTCGGCATCGTGCGCTTCCGCATCGACGGCGTGCTGCATCAGGTCTACCAGATCCCGATGCCGGTGCTCAACGCGATGACCAGCCGCATCAAGATCCTCGGCCGCATGGACGTGGTGGAGAAGCGCCGGCCGCAGGACGGCCGCATCAAGACGCGCTCGCCCGACGGCGAAGAGATCGAACTGCGCCTGGCGACGCTGCCCACCGCCTTCGGCGAGAAGCTGGTGATGCGCATCTTCGACCCCGAGGTGCTGGTGCGCGACTTTACCGACCTCGGCTTCTCGACCGAGGACGCGACGCGCTGGCAGGAAATGACCGGCAAGCCCAATGGCATCATCCTCGTTACCGGTCCCACCGGCTCCGGCAAGACGACCACGCTCTACTCGACGCTCAAGCAGCTGGCGACCCAGGAGGTGAACGTCTGCACGCTGGAAGACCCGATCGAGATGATCGAACCGGCCTTCAACCAGGTGCAGGTGCAGCCCGACCTCGGTGTCGATTTCGCCGCCGGCATCCGCGCGCTGATGCGCCAGGATCCCGACATCATCATGGTCGGCGAGATCCGCGACTTCGAGACCGCCGACATGGCGGTGCAGGCCGCGCTGACCGGCCATCTCGTGCTGTCGACGCTGCATACCAACGATGCACCGACGGCGATCACCCGCCTGCTCGACCTCGGCATGCCGCCCTATCTGCTGCAATCGACGGTGCTGGGCGTGATGGCGCAGCGCCTCGTGCGCACGCTCTGCCCCCACTGCAAGCGCGCCGAGCCCCTCGGCAGCGCAGACGAAATCCTCTGGCAGGGGCTGGTGTCGCCGTGGAAGGCCAAGAAGCCGGCGCAGCTTTACCACCCGGTCGGCTGCCTCGAGTGCCGCATGACCGGCTACCTGGGGCGCGTCGGCCTGTATGAAATCATGCCGATGACGTACGAACTCAAGTCGATGATCAACGCGCATACCGACCTGGCCGCCCTGCGCGAGCGCGCCATCAAGGCGGGCATGCATCCGTTGCGCATCGCCGGCGCGCGCAAGGTGGCGGCCGGCCTGACGACCATCGAGGAAGTGCTGAAAGTCGCGCCGCCGCTCCAGGATCTGGAGCGTCCGCAGTGATTCGTCGAGCGGCGCTGCTGTTCCTGCTGCTGTTTTCGTCGCTGGCCGCCGCCGAACAAAACCTCACCCTCGGCATCTTCGCCTATCGGCCAAAGCCGCTGATGGCCGAGGCCTACCGCATGCTGGGCATCTACCTGTCGGGCGCGCTTCCCGGTCAGCGTGTCGACATAGAGTTTCTCGACAAAGCTGAGATGGAGGCCGCGCTGGCTGCCGGGCGGCTCGATTTCGTATTCACCAACCCCAGTCATTACATTCTGCTGAGACATAACAGCCGCCTGACGGGCGCGATTGCCACGCTCCAATCCCAGGAGGGCGGCATGGTGTCGCATTACCTGGGCGGAACGATTCTGGTGCGCAGTGATCGGAACGACATTGCACAGCTGGCCGATGTCGCCGGCAAGCGCATCGCCATCCCGGGTACAAAATATCTTGGCGCCTACCAGGCCCAGGCTTTCGAACTCCTGCAAGCCGGCATCCATCTGCCCGGTGATGCCAGACTGAGCGTTTTGGACAATCAGGATAAGGTGGTCGCGGCAGTGCTTGCCGGCGAGGCCGATGTCGGTTTCGTGCGTACCGGCATCATCGAGGCCATGATGCGCGAGGGGAAGTTGTCCGCGGGAGAGCTCAAGCTCATCAACCGGCAGGACATCAAGGACTTTCCCTTCGCCACGTCCACAGAGCTTTATCCGGAATGGCCATTGGTCGCGTTGGCGCATGTGCCACAGGAAACCGTCAAGCGCGTGGCCCGCGCGCTGCTGTCCATCACGCCGGACATGCCGGTGGCGCAGGTTGCCGGTATTGCCGGTTTTACCGTGGCGTCCGACTATGAGCCGGTGCAGCAACTGACGCGCGCGTTGCGACTGCCCCCTTACGAGCAACCGGAATTCGCCGCGCTGGACGTCTGGCAGCGCTATCGCTGGCCCATCCTCGGCGCATTCGGCTCCGGCGCCTTGATCCTGCTCTTGTCAGCGGGCTTGGTCGTCAGCAACGGGCGGCTGCGGCAAACCGAGGCGGCACTGCGGGAACTCGCCACCACCGACGGGCTGACCGGTGTCGCCAACCGCCGGCAATTTCTTGCCCTGGCGGAAGCGGAACTGGCGCGCGTGCAGCGCTTCGGCCATCCGGTGGCGCTATTGATGCTCGATCTCGATCATTTCAAGCGCATCAACGACACCCATGGCCACGCCGCCGGCGATGCCGTATTGAAAGACTTTGCCGCGACGGTTCGTGACGCGCAGCGCCAGGTGGACTGCGTCGGCCGTCTGGGCGGCGAAGAATTCGCCGTATTGCTGACGGGTTGCGATATCGGCGACGCGCGCCAATTCGCCGAGCGGTTGCGCCAGCGCGTGGCCGATCTCAAGGTGAGCCTCGACCGGCAGGACATTGCAGTCACGGTGAGCATCGGCGTAGCCAGCATGCAGCGTGCGGATCCCGGTGTGTCGCGTGTGCTGGAGCGTGCCGATGCGGCGCTGTATCGGGCCAAGGCGGCAGGGCGCAATCGCGTCGAGGTGGAGGCATGGCCCATTCTCGCTTGATGCTCTGCAGCCCGACGGCAATGCTTCAGACAGCTCGCCGCTTGATGCATTCAAGATAGGCGGCGCCATCGGGCGGGGCGCGGTCGCGCTGGGCGCGCCAGAGCGTTTCGCCGAGGCATTCGAGGATGTCGTGCAGGGCGTCGTGGTGGCTGCCGTACCGCGCGCGCCGACTTTCGAAGAGCGCGCGGATGCCCGGCGGCTGGTCGATCGACAGCTGCTCCTCGATGGCGAGATGCAGGGACAGGTGCAGGAAGGGGTTCATCGCGCCGTCCTCGGGCGTCCACTCGCGCGTCAGCGCATCCGCAGCCGTCAGCAGTTCGTGGTACTCGGGATGCATCGCGACGATGTCGGCGGCGAGGGTTTCCAGCGCCGTGGCCGGCAGCTTGCCGACGCGCTTCCGCCATGCGTCGATCAGGAACTGGCGGGCCTGGTCGCGACTAGGGTTGAACAACGGATTTCTCCTTGAAGTCGCAGACGTCGCGCACCATGCAGCGCCAGCATTCCGGCCTGCGCGCCTTGCAGACATAGCGGCCGTGCAGGATCAGCCAGTGGTGCGCGTGCTGGCGATATTCCGCCGGCACGGCCCTGAGCAGTTTCTTTTCGACCGCGACGACATCCTTGCCGGGCGCGAGGCCGGTACGGTTGGCGAGGCGGAAGATGTGCGTATCGACGGCGATCGTCGGCTCGCCGAAGACGATGTTGAGGATCACGTTCGCGGTCTTGCGGCCGACGCCGGGCAGCGCTTCGAGCGCGGCGCGATCGTGCGGCACCTCACCGCCATGCAGGGCGAGGAGGCGCTGCGCCGTGGCGATGACGTTTTTCGCCTTGGTCTTGTAGAGGCCGATCGTCTTGATGTAAGCGGCCAGCTTTTCCACGCCGAGTGCGGCGATGGCCTGCGGCGTCGGCGCGGCCCGGAAGAGGTCGCGGGTCGCGAGATTGACGCTCTTGTCGGTGGCCTGCGCCGACAGGATAACCGCGACCAGCAGTTGGAAGGGCGAAGCATATTCCAGCTCGGTTTTCGGTTCCGGATCGATTGCCGCAAGCCGTCGGAACAGCTCTTGCCGTGCCGCAGGCTTCATGCTGCGCTGGCGGCGCGCTGGGCGAGCAGGCGGGCCTTGGCGCGTTCGTTGGCGCGGTGGTCGAGCCAGTTGCGGCCGGCGATCATCAGGCCCAGCACGAAGAAGGCGCCGGGGGGCAGGATGGCGAGCAGGAAGCCGGGGTAGTCCTCCGGCAGGATCTGCCATGCCGTGGCGCCGGGGATGATCATCTCGATGCCGGAGAACAGCGTGCCCTGGCCGACGAGTTCGCGCAGCGCGCCGAGCAGGCCGATGACCCAGACGAAGCCGACGCCCATCACCACGCCGTCGTAGGCGGCGAGACCCGCCGAATGCTTGGCCGCGAAGGCCTCGACGCGCGCCAGCACGATGCAGTTGGTGACGATCAGCGGGATGAAGATGCCGAGCACGAGGTAGAGGTCGTGCAGGTAGGCGTTGAACAGCAGGTCGACGATCGTCACCAGCGCGGCGATGATGAGGATGAAGACCGGGATGCGGATCTCGTAAGGGATGAAGCTGCGCAGGGCCGAAACCGCCAGGCTGGACAGTCCCATGACGAGGATGGTGGCGAGGCCGAGGCTCACGGCATTGACCATCGTGCTGCTGACGGCGAGCAGGGGGCAGAGGCCCAGCAGCTGGGCGAGGATGGCGTTCTGCTTCCACAGCCCGTTGTGGGTGATTTCGCGATAGACGCTCATGGATTCTTCACCTCGTAGCGTGTGCCGACCGGCAAGGAAAAAAGCTGATCCTGGTGATCGAGCGCCCAGGCCATGGCGCGGGCGGTCGCCTTGGTGACGGCGCGGGCGGAAATCGTTGCGCCGGCGCGCTGGTCGAACACGCCGCCGTCCTTCCTGACGCGCCATTTCTCGCGCGGCGTGCCGGCGAAGTCGCGGTTCTCGAACTGGCGGATCCAGGGTTCGGCCTTGTTCTTGTCCTTCTTTGGATCGATGTAGTCGCCCAGCCCCGGCGTCTCCTTGTGCTGCGTGACGCGCACCGCGGCGAGCCGGCCGTCGGCGCGCACCGCGAGGACCAGGCGGATCTCGCCGGAATAGCCGTCCGCCGCGGCGGCTTCGAAGACCAGCGCGGCAGGCTGGCCGCCCTGGCGGGCGCGGTAGAGGCGCGTGGGTTCGCGCAAGCCGGTTTCGGGCAGCGGCGGCAGCTCGATGACATCGGCCAGCAGGTCGTTGTCGTAGGCGTCCGGGGGGAGCACTTCGGCGATCAGGCGGCGCTTGGCGTCGAGCGCGGTTTCGTCCAGCACCGGTTTCGTGATCTGGTAAACCTCGGCCATCAGCGCGGTAAACACCAGCGTGAACACCAGCAGGATCATCGCCGTGCGCAGCGAGATGCGCACGGCGCTGCTGTGTGCGGGTTCGGGCAGCGGGGCGACGGGCTGTTCTGTCTCGCTCATGCGTCGGGCTTTCGCTCGGAAGCACCGCCGGACCGCTCCAAGGAGCTTCCGCCCCCCTGGGGGGAGGGCCGAGCGGAGCGAGGACTTCGGGGGGGGGCTTTATGGCCGAATACCTTCGGCTGGGTATTCATGTCGATCAGCGGCACCAGCAGGTTCATCAGCAGGATGGCGAAGGCCATGCCATCCGGATAGCCGCCGAAGCTGCGGATGATCCAGGTGAGCGTGGCGGCGCCGGCGGCGAAGATGATCTTGCCGAGCGGCGTGGTGCAGCCGGATACCGGGTCGGTGGCGATGAAGAAGGCGCCGAGCATCGCCCCGCCGGTGAACAGGTGGAAGTTGGCGCCGACGAAATAGGCCGGGTTGATGCTGTTGAAGATGCTGGCGATCAGCGCCAGCGTGACGATGAAGGCGACCGGCACGTGCCAGGTGATGACGCGCTGCTGCAGCAGCCAGAGGCCGCCGAGCAGGTAGCCGCCGGCGACCCATTCCCAGCCGTGGCCGCCGATGTTGCCGAAGGTGGCGTGCGAACCGAGGATGCCGGCAATGGTGGCGCGCTGCTCGGGATCGCGCAGGATGGTGCGCAGCGCGTCGAGCGGGGTGGCCATCACAAGGGCGTCGAGCTGGCGGTCGCTGAAAAAGATCGCGTGCAGCATCGGCTCGAGGGTGTTGAAGCCGGAGCGCGGCCACTGCGACATCAATTGCGGATAGGCGACGATCATCGCGCAGAAGGCGACCATCGCGGGATTGAAGGGGTTCTGGCCGAGGCCGCCGTAGAGGTGCTTGGCGACGACGATGGCGATCAGCACGCCGAGGACGGTGAGCCACCAGGGCGCGATCGGCGGGAAGGTCAGCGCCACCAGCCAGGCGGTGACCAGCGCGCTGCCGTCGCCGAGGTAGAGCATCACGGGTTTGTCGCGCAGGCGCAGCATGATGGCCTCGGCGACGAGCGCGGTGACCGAGGCCAGCGCGATTTGCAGCAGGATGGCGCTGCCGAAGAACCAGACATAGGCCGCGATGCCAGGCAGCAGCGCGATCAGGACCTTGGTCATCACGCTGCGGACGCTGGCGGGCTGGAGGATGTGCGGGGAACTGTGCATCAGGCGCTGTCCTTCGGTTCGGCGGTGCGGGCGCGGCGCGCCTCGGCATCGGCGATCTGCGCCTGCTGGTCGGGCGTCAGGTTGTCGGTGTTTTGCGGCGCCACGGCGGCTTTTATTACGGCGGCGCGGGCTTGGGCGGCGGCGATCAGGTCAGCGGGCGCCGCTGGTGCCGTCCCGCCAGCGCCGACTTTGGCGGCTTCATCCGCGGCAGCAGCCTGCTTGGCGGCTTCTTCCTGCGCCAGCTTGGCTTTCGTCTCGGCGGCCTTGGCGGCGAGCTTGGCGGCCTTTTCCGCCTTCTCGCGCTCCTCGCGGAACTGGCGGAACTCATAACGCTCGCGCGCCAGTTCGGCGGCAGCCTTTTCGCGCTCGTGCGCCCAGATCTCGCTCTTGGCGAAGCGGAAGTAATCGACGAGGCGGATGCGCGAAGGACAGACATAGGCGCAGCAACCGCATTCGATGCAGTCGAACAGGCTGTA
>JAJZSW010000161.1 GCA_021849505.1 Pseudomonadota bacterium | reverse complement strand
TCCATCAGGTCGCTCATCAGCAGGCGCTCGGCGATGTTGCCGCCGGCGCTGATGTTGAAGTTGAGGCCCAGGTGCGGGTTCTGGTAGACCATGCCGAAACGGTGGTTGCGCAGCCAGCGCTGCTGCGCGGCGTTCAGCGCGAACAACTCGTGCTGCGTGTCGCCGTCGAAAAAGATCGCCTCGCCGCCCGAGGGCGCCTGATCGAAATAGAGGGCCTTCACCACCGTCGACTTGCCGCTGCCCGATTCGCCCATGACGCCCAGGATTTCGCCCTCGAACAGGTCGAAGGACACGTCATGGAGGGCGACCACGCTGCCGCAATGCGGGCACAGGTTGGTGTCCGCTTCCGGGCCGGTCGATTCGATGCAGTGCGGGCAGCCGGGGCCGTAGATTTTCGACAGGTTTCTGACTTCGAGAATTTTATTCATGCCGCTTCTCCCCGCAGCGATTCCTTGCGCAGCAGTTTTTCGTCGCACCAGTCGGTGTCCGAGCATTGGTAGACCTTCTCGCCGGCATCGCTGCTGAACTCGTCGAGAAAGGAATCCGTGCAGCCGCAGCGCGCGCAGGCGCGGCGGCGTCCCGCCTCGTCGCGGAAATCCTCGACCCGGAACGGCACGTCGGAAAACGCCAGCGGCTCCGCCCGGGTGTGCGGCGGCACCGCGTAAATCTTCTTCTCGCGCCCGGCGCCGAACAGGGTCAGTGCCGCCGCATTGTCGAGCCTGGGCACGTCCCAGCGCGGAATCGGCGAGGGGTCGATGACGTAGTGGCCGTTGATGCGCGTCGGATAGCGGTGCGAAATGGTGATCTCGTCGAACTGGACGATGTCCTCGTACAGCTTCACCAGCAGGCGCGAATAGTCGGCCTCGCCGTGCATGATCTTGCGTTTGTCCTCGGACGGCTCGACCACCACCAGCGGGTCGGGATAGGGCACCTGCAGCACGAGGATCTGCGTCGAGGTCAGCGGCCGTTCCGGGATGCGGTGGCGCGACTGGATCAGGCTCGCCTCCGCGGTGCGGGTGGTGGTGGAGACGCCGGGGCAGGTCATCTCGATGAACCGACGCAGGTTGACCGCGTTCACCGAATCGTCCGAGCCCTGGTCGATGACCTTCACGACCTCGCCGGGGCCGATCAGCGCCAGCGTCAGCTGCAGGCCGCCGGTGCCGAAGCCGCGCCCCATGGGCATTTCGCGCGAGGCATAGGGCACCTGATAGCCGGGGATGGCAATCGCCTTGAGGACGGCGCGGCGGATTTCCTTCTTGGCGTATTCGTCGAGGAAACCGAAGTTGTAGGCGTTGCCGCCGGTGGTGTGGGGCAGGGCGTTCATGCGGGTTCTCCCGACTTCTGCTGCGTGGTGCGCAGCCGGTCCAGGTCGGACTGGAAGGTGACGTAGTGCGGCATCTTGTAATGCGAGGCGAAGCCCATGGAATCGACGCCGTCGACGTGCAGCAGCACGAACTCCGGGTCTTCGGACGGATTCGCCGGGCCGTCCTGCATGCCCTTCTGCAGCGCGCGGTCGAGGATGGCCATGGAGATGGCCTTGACCTCGTTGTGGCCGAAACAGGCGCCGTAGCCGACGGTGAACACGGGCTTGCCGCCGGGCTCGGTGGCCGCGTACATCGCCACCACCTCGCACTCGGTCATCAGCACTTCGCCAACCTCGGCAAGCTCGCCGGTCACCGGATGCGGCAAGCGCACCGGCAGGTAGCCGACCCGCAGTTCCGCCACCGTGGGATGCACGTCGCCGTAGCCGCGCATGTTGGAGTAGGCGATGGCCAGCAGCGAGCCGGTTTCCGCCCTGGCCATGGTCGCCAGTGCGGCCGAACGCGGCACCGGAAACACCAGCGGTTCGCGGGTGATGTCGAAGGCCGGCGATTCCCCCCTCTCCCCGGGGGAGAGGGGCCGGGGGTGAGGGAGCGGCGGCAGCAAACCTTCCGCGCGCAAGGCGTCGAGCACCTTGGGAAAACTGTCGGGTAACTGCGCCTCGGGGCAGCTGCCCAGCCAGTCGCGGGCCACGGCGCGGAAGGCGTCCGGCGATTCGTC
The DNA here is from genome assembly GCA_021849505.1 of Pseudomonadota bacterium. Lineage (GTDB taxonomy): Bacteria > Pseudomonadota > Gammaproteobacteria > Burkholderiales > Rhodocyclaceae > Sulfuricystis. The sequence continues at coordinate 464 of JAJZSW010000161.1, read as the reverse complement.
CATCAGTTCCAGGCGCAGCAGGCGCAGGGCGTAGTCCGGGGTCGGCCCCAGCATCTGGCCGCCGGGAATCTCCTTGAAGGCGGACGAGATGCGGCGGATCAGGCGCATCTTCGAGGTGTCGAGCGGCGGCGTCGCGGTCAGGCGCGGCCGCGTCGAGCGCCAGGCGCGCAAGGCGAAGGCGGCTTCCAGCGTATCGCCCAGGCTCTGCTTGACGGCGAGCGCGGCGAATTGCGGGTGATACACCCCGCCCTCGGAAACGACGCGATCCACCAGGTGGCGCAACTGGTGCAGGATGGCATCGATTTCGAGCGGCTCGGCATCGGGATTGCCCAGCCCTTCCTCGGTGCGAAGGAATTCGGTGACGGCGGCGGCGCCGGCGATGGCGCGCCCGCCGCCCTTGATGGCAACGTAACTCATGTCGGCGGGTTCTCCATGGGGGCCGCGCGCGTGGTGCGCGGCAAGGC
>JAJZSW010000160.1 GCA_021849505.1 Pseudomonadota bacterium | reverse complement strand
GGCTTCCTGATCGTGCAGGACCTGGCCGTCGTGCTGGCGATGATGGTGATGAGCGCGATGCGTGGAGGTGCCGGCGATGGCGGCGAAGTCACGCTGCTGGCCTTTGCCGGATCGCTCGCCCTGCGCATCGGCGTGGCCGCCGTCGGCATGTATCTGCTGATGCGCCACGTCCTGCCAAAAGTCGTCGACCGCATGGCGAAGTCGCAGGAACTGCTGCTGATCTTCGCCATCGCCTGGGGCACCGGGCTCGCAGTGCTCGGCGAATGGGCCGGCTTCTCGAAGGAGGCCGGCGCCTTCCTCGCCGGTTTCTCGCTGGCCTCGACCCACTATCGCGACGCCATCAACGCGCGGCTCACCGGCATCCGCGATTTCCTGCTGCTGTTCTTCTTCATCGACCTCGGTTCCAAGCTCGATTTCTCGACGCTCGGCGGCGAACTCTGGCCGGCGGCGGTTCTTTCCCTGTTCGTGCTGGTCGGCAACCCGCTGATCGTCATGGCGATCATGGGCTACATGGGCTACCGCAAACGCACCGGCTTCCTCTGCGGCCTGACGGTCGCGCAGATCAGCGAGTTCTCGATCATCTTCGTCGCCATGGGCATCTCGCTCGGCCATATCGGCAACGAAGCCCTCGGCCTGACCACGCTGGTCGGGGTCGTGACGATCGCGCTGTCGACCTACATGATCCTCTACTCGCATCCACTTTATGAGAAGCTCGCCCCCTGGCTCGGCTGGTTCGAGCGCCAGCGTCCCCATCGCGAACTGGCCGTAGCGAAGGAACGCCACGACCTGAAGGAAGCCGACGTGATCGTCTTCGGCCTTGGCCGCTATGGCGGGCGGCTGGCGCTGGGACTCAAGGAAGCCGGCCTGAGGGTGCTGGGCGTCGAATTCGATCCGGAGGTGGCGCGCGCGATGCGGCGTCAAGGTTTGTCGGTGCGCTACGGCGACGGCGAGGCATCCGAGTTTCTCGAAAGCCTGCCGCTCGCCCGGACCCGCTGGGTCATCAGCACGCTGCCCGACATCGCCTCGAATCGCGGCTTGCTGCAGGCCCTGCGCGAACACCGGTATCCCGGCGAAGTGGCGATCGTCGCGCGCGAGGAGGCCGACGGCCTCGCCCTGAAACAGCTGGGCGCGCCCACCATCCTCTACCCGTTGCGCAACGCCGTCGATTACGCCATCGAAACGCTCGCCGATCTGATCCGCCTCAAGGAGGAGACCCCGTCATGAAACCGCTCGCCCGCATTCTTGCCGCCACGGATCTTTCGGCACCCGCGCGTCACGCGGTGGAGCGCGGCTTCCGCATCGCCGCCGCCGCCAAGGCCGACTACTGCGTCATGCATGCGCTGGAACTCGACACGATGGATGCCCTGCGCGAGTGGCTCGGCGAAGACCTGACGCAGGTCAAGCAGAAGATCGAGGAACAGGCGCGCGAGACGCTGCTGCAACAGTTGGCCGATCCGGCGCGCAAGCACGGCGTGACGGCCCGGGCACTGATCGTCGCCGGGACGCCGCTCGCCACCATCGTCGAACAGGCCGATGCGATGGCGACCGACCTGCTCGTGCTGGGCGCGCGCGGCGGCGACTTCCTGCGGCACTATCTGCTGGGATCGACCGCCTCACGGCTGCTGCGCAAGAGTCGGCGCCATCCGGTGTTGATCGTCAAGCAGGCGTCGCACGAAGCCTATCGGCGCGCCCTGATCCCGGTCGATTTCTCGGCGCTGTCGGTGCGCGCCATCCAACTGGCGCGCCAGGTCGCGTCCGGCGCCGACATCGTCCTGCTGCATGCCTACGAGGCGCCTTTCGAAGGCAAGCTGGCCTATGCCGGCGTCGACGCGGCCGTGATCCAGCAATACCGCGACGCGGCCCGCGAGGAAGCCCTGCGCAACATGCGGCGTGTCGCCGCGGAAGCCGGACTCGCGATCGGCGACTACAGCCCGCTGGTCGTCCATGGCGACCCCTCGCAACAGGTGATCGAGCAGGAGCAGGAACGGGATTGCGACCTGATCGTGATGGGCAAGCACGGCGCGAGCATCACCGAGGACCTGCTGCTCGGCAGCGTCACCAAGCATGTGCTGGAGGAAGCGCAGAGCGACGTGCTGGTCGTGTGCGGGGCGGGCTGACGGGAACGAGGACTGCGGAGGCGCTATTCCTGTTTGCCGGTGCGCGGCGGGGGTTCGGCGTCGGGCGGCGGCGTCAGGGAGGGCAATTGCCGGTGCAATGCCGCCTTGGCGAGCAGGTGGGCCGAGACCGGCGCGGTGATGAACAGGAAGAGGGTGACGAGGATTTCGTGCAGGCTGATGCTGTCGGTGGTCAGGCTGAAGAACAGCGACGAGGCGACCAGCAGGCAGCCGACGCCAAGCGTGGTGGCCTTGGTCGGGCCGTGCAGGCGCGTATAGAAATCCCGGAAGCGGGCGAGGCCCAGCGAGCCGATGAAGGTGAAGATCGCCCCGGCGAGCACGAGGAAGGACAGCAGGATTTCGACAGCGGTATTCATTCGATGCTCATTCGATAATATCGCCGCGCAACAGGAACTTGCACAACGC
>JAJZSW010000159.1 GCA_021849505.1 Pseudomonadota bacterium | reverse complement strand
TCCGATCCGCCGATGTTCAGATCGGCCAGCGACCGCAGGGTGCCGGCGCCTTCCGCGGCGGGTGTCCAGACCTGCAGGCGGTCAAATGCGGCATCGTTTTCGTCGATCCAGCCGTTGCGGTCGTCGTCGAGGTGCGCCAGCTCCTTGAAGCCGTTGCCGGTGCCCGGACCGAACAATTCGCGCCCCGAGTCGATCTTGCCGTTGTTGTTGAGATCGAGGGCAAGGTAGCCGCTGCCGGAGGCGAACAGCGGCAGGTTTTCCATCTTGCCGTCGCCGTCGAGATCGAAGCGGAACCGCTGGCCGGCATGACCGGCGAGTTGCACCGCCGTGCCGGCGAAATTCACCACCAGCGGATCCTTGCGTACGGCGTCGCCGGCGCGCAGGCTGACATTGGTTTCCTCGCGATAATGGCGCGTCATCTCGAGGTCGAGCTTGAAAGCGATCTCCTGGCCGTCGGCGGTGCGGATGGTGCCCTCGGCCGATAACGTGGTCTCCTCGAATTCCTCGCGGACCGCGTGGTAGTCGTATTCGACGCCCCAGCCGGCCTGTCCCGGGGTCGCGGCGGCGACGCCGGCCGTGGTGGATTGCGACGCGACCTGGCGGATGCCGGCAGAGAACTCTTCAAGATCGATCGTGCGCACTTCCTCGCCGGTCAGCAGTTCGAGCATGCGCCTGATGAGCACGATGAAGGGATCGTTCTCGGCGGCAGCGCAGGCGGATTCGATGGCATTGGCTTCGCCGCAGCTTGCGGAAGTCGGCGCTGGCGGGACGGCAGCTTCGCGCGCCAATGCCTGTTGTGCCGCGGGCGAGATCGAGGTCGTGTTGCCGCGTTGGCCTTCGAAGTCCGGGCGCTGGCCGCGCCAGGCGCGCAGGCTCTCGCTGCTTTCCTGCCGTGTCCGGGCGTGATGGTTCGAGTGCAGGGCGAGGTCGGATGCGGCGATTTTCATGGCTCACTCCAGAGAGCGGGAATGGAGTGAGTAACGTCCTGTTTTTGCAGGACTTGAACGCTATTTCAGCAAGCTCTTGCCGGTCAGTGGGTTACAGCGCGGACTTCACCCAACGCACGATGTTCGCGGCGTCCATTGCGCCGGACTGGCGCGCGATCTCGCGGCCGTTCCGGAACAGGATCATGGTCGGGATGCTGCGGATGCCGAACTGGGCCGCCGGCCGCTGGTGTTCCTCGGTGTTGAGCTTCGCCAGCCGGACCTGCGGTTCGAGTTGGAGCGCGGCCTGCGCGAAAGCGGGCGCCATCATGCGGCAGGGACCGCACCAGGGTGCCCAGAAGTCGACGAGGACGGGGAGGTCGGAGCGGCCGATGTGCTGGTCGAAGCTGGCGGTATCCAGTTCGACGGGATGGCCGTCGAACAACGGCTGTTTGCACTTGCCGCAGGATCCCCTGGCCGCCAGCTTGTCAGCGGGAACGCGATTGGGGGCGTGGCAATGCGGGCAGACGATGATGTGGCTATCAGACATGGCTCAGGCTGAGATCGGCGAGGGCCGCAATCCAGTCGGGCCGCTCGTTGAGGCAGGGGATGTAATGAAAGGACTCGCCGCCGGCGTGGAGGAAGGCCTCGCGGCATTCCATCGAGATTTCCTCGAGCGTTTCCAGGCAGTCGGCGGGGAAGCCGGGGCAGATCACGTCGACGCGCTTGAGGCCGCCGCGCGCGAGTTCTTCCAGCGTCGGCTGGGTGTAGGGCTGCAGCCACTTGGCCGCGCCGAAGCGCGACTGGAAGGTGGCCATCCACTGGTCGGACGGCAGATCGAGCGCGGCAGCGAGCGCCTGCGCCGTGGCCTGGCATTGTCCGGCATACGGGTCGCCGCGATCCACCGAGCGCTGCGGGATGCCGTGGAAGCTCATGACGAGCATCTCGCCGCGGCCATGCGCCTGCCAGTGTTCGCGGATCGAGGCGGCCAGTGCCCCGATGTAGCCGGGATCGGTCGGGTAGTCCTTGACCCAGCGGATCGCCGGCGCTTTTGCCTGGCGCTGCGTCCAGGCCGCGACGGCATCCTCGGTGCTGGCGGTGGTGCTGCCGGCGTACTGCGGATAGAGAGGCAGGACGAGGATTTCGCTCGCGCCGGCCGCGGCGAGGCGGTCGAGCACCGCGGGGATCGACGGGTTCTGGTAGCGCATCGCCCAGTCGATCAGCAAATCCTTGCGGCCACGCTCGCCAAGCAGGCCCTTGAGCAGCTTGGCCTGCCGCTCGGTATGCAGCTTGAGCGGCGAGCCTTCGGCGGTCCAGATCGTCGCGTACTTGGCGGCCGACTTGGCCGGCCGCGTGCGCAGGATGATGCCGTGCAGGATCGGCAGCCACAGCAGGCGCGGCAGTTCGACCACACGCGGGTCGCCGAGGAATTCGGCGAGGTAGCGCTTGACGGCGGGCGCGGTCGGCGCGTCGGGCGTGCCGAGGTTGAGCAGCAGGATCGCGGTGGTCATCGGTCGGAGGGGCTCAAGGCCGAGGAGAGCAGGCGCGCGGTGATGTCGACGATCGGGATCACGCGCTCGTAGGCCATGCGCGTCGGGCCGACCACGCCGATCGTGCCGACCACCTGCCCGTCCACCTCGTAGGGCGCGGCGACGACGCT
>JAJZSW010000063.1 GCA_021849505.1 Pseudomonadota bacterium | reverse complement strand
ATCGACCGTATGGGTATGGCCCCCGAGTTCCGCTGCCGCTTCGTAGAGGGTCACATCGTGGGACCGTTCGAGCAGCCAGGCGGCAGCCAGTCCCGAGATGCCCGAGCCGACGACGGCGATGCGTTTTCCTGTCTTCATCTTTTTACCCCTTTCTGATTTGTCTTGGACAAACATGCATGCTTCCAAGATAGCATCCTCAAATAAAATGTCAATAATCATCTTTTAAAAATATTATTACCTCTCCTGTTGACATATTTGTCCTAGACATTATTATGTGTTCATCGATCAATGAATTTCAGGAGCCGCCCGATGATCAGACTCTTCGTTTCCGCCGCGCTGCTGCTGACCGCGATGTCGCTGACCCTGCTGGCCTTGTTCCTGTTCAGCCACCGGGGCATCGCCGGAACGGCGACGCATCCGCACCCCGGGCTGTCCGTTTCGGAGTGCCCCGCATCACCCCACGGCGTTTCACCCCGGCCGACGCTATCCGCGAAGGCCGTCATTCGCACGTAACCCCAACCCCAAGGAGACCATCATGTTCGTACCCTACTACCCCGATGTCGTGAAAGTGGCGGAAGAAATGAATGTCGAGATTCTCGAGTCCTACGTCCCCGACAGCCGCCTGCACCAGATCATCAGCAATCCCGTCACCGAAGGCATCGACGAGGGTTGACCGGTACCTCCCCCTGCCGTCCCCCCGGCAGTTACGGGCATCGTGGATCACAGCGGTGCCCGTTTTTTCATCTAACATTTCGTTTGTCCAGACTTTGTCCAGAACAACATGAACGCTGCTGAGGATTCTTCCGGCCTGCCGGTCAACATCGCCGTCGCCGAACGGGAAACCGGTCTCGGCAAGGACACCCTGCGGGTCTGGGAGCGCCGCTACGGATTCCCGCGGCCGGTGCGCGACGCGCACGGCGACCGCGCCTATCCGCGCGACCAGGTCGAGCGCCTGCGTCAGATCAAGCGGCTGCTCGACCTCGGCCACCGGCCGGGCCGCATCGTCGGCGCCACGGACGACGAACTCCGGCAGCTTGCCGTCGATGCCCCGCGCGCGGCAGTACCCGAACCCGCGGATGCCGCTTCTCCGGAAGACGAGTTCCAGCCCGAGCTGGACGCCCTGCGCTCGCACGACGTCACCGGCCTGCGCCGGCTGCTTTCCCAGCGCTTCGCCCGCAACGGCCTGGAACGCATGGTCACGGAGGCCTTGCCCCGACTCAATCGCGCGGTCGGCGATGCCTGGTCGAACGGCCGCCTCGCGATCTACGAGGAGCATCTCTACACCGAGCAGCTCAAGTCCCTGCTGCGCCAGGCGATCGGTGGTTTGCCGCCGGGCACCCAGTCTCCGCGCGTCTTGCTGGGCACGGTGCCGGGCGAGCAGCATGTCCTCGGCCTGCTGATGGTCGAGGCCCTGCTGGTCCTGCGCGGCATCCAGGTCGTGTCCCTCGGCGCCCAGACGCCGCTCGGCGAGCTGGCCGCCGCCGCCAGCGCCCATCGCGCGGATATCGTCGCGCTGTCATTTTCGTCCGCTTTTCCAGCCCGCCAGCTGGCGCCCGTCGTGAAGCAGCTGCGCGATCTCCTGCCGGCGGCGACCCAACTCTGGATCGGCGGCACGGGGTGCCGCCGCTATGCCGGCACGATTCCCGGCGTCGAGCATCTGGCCGATTTCGCGGATATCGACCGGCTCCTTCCGGGAGTCAGTCCCGGCTAACGCCGCATCGCCGACCTCGGGCCGCCCACGGCAGCTACAACGGCAACGTTCGCGGTCGGCACGTAAGGCGTTTCACACTAATCCCTCAGCGGCGGCCAGACGCCCTTGTCGGCGGCACGCGCGCCCTCGAAGACCAGCCAGCTCTGCCTGCCGTAGTGCGGCAGGCCGCGCTGCAGTGCCGCCAGCGCGGCGGCATCGCGCGCCGCGACGACGACATAGGGACGATTCTTCGCGTCGCGGCCCGCCCACACCTGGGCAGTGCCGCGTTGCGACAACGGACGCACGGGCAAGCCATGGCGCGCGAGCCAGGCATCGATGGTCGCCTCGAGGCCGAAGATCAGAATCGGTCCCGAGGGGGGCAGGCTCGCGCCGACGGGCGCGGATTTCGCATCGAGCACGCGCTGCGCGAGCGCCTGCGCCGTGGGCTGCAGTTCGGCATCCGCCACGACCACGCTCGCCCTGGGCGCGACGAACACCTCGCGCAGGATCGGCGGGAATACCTGCGGATCGACACGCCGCCAGACGCGGAAATCCGGATCGGCTCCGGCAAAGGGCGGCGCGCCGGCCTGCATCACCCACTGGCGGAAGAACGCGGCCTGCGACTGCCCGGCCGCCTCCGAAAACGCGGCCTCGAGATCGGCCCAGCTCGCGGTCTGGAACTGCTTGCGTTCCCACAGCAGGCGCAGGCCGCGCTCGAAGGCCGCGCGGCCGATCCTGTCGCGCAGCATCAGGAAGACCATCGCCGCCTTGTTGTAGCCGATGATGGAAGCGATCCCATGGTGCCGCGAGGTGAAATCCTTCAGCGCGAAATCCTCGCCCGGCGGCACGGCGGCGTAGTCGCGCAGCCAGCCCATGCGCATCTCGCGCGCGGCATCCGCGCCCTCATCCTCCTTGTAGGCGTAGTCGGCGAGGAAGGTGGTCAGGCCTTCCGACCAGTTGCCGCTCTGCCAGTCGGGATAAACGCCGTTGCCCCACCAGTTGTGCAGCACCTCGTGGCCCAGCGAGGTGGCGCGGATGAAGGGCAGGCGGATCACTTCGCGGCCGAGGTAGGTGAGGCTCGGCATGCCGTAGCCGGTCGGCGTCGGGCTCGAGACGATGCTGAACATGCCGAAGGGGTAGGCGCCGATCAGCTTCGAATAGCGCTCGAGGTAGCGCGCCGAGTCGTCGAGATAGGGCTGCGCGAAGTCCTTCAACTCGGCATGGAACCAGGTGCGGATGCGGAGCGTACGCTTATCGAGCGTCAGCGAGCGCTCGCTGACGACATACGGCCCGGCCATCAGGTCGATGCCGTCGGCCGGGTGCGGAAAATCGAAGACGGCGCGATAGCCTTTCGATGAATCCGATTCCTCGCGCAAATCGCCCGGCACGAGTCCCTTCTGTCCGGCAGGCAGACTCAGCGTGACGCGGTAACTGAACAGCTCGCCGGTATCGGGATACCAGCCGGCGGCGGCGGGCAGGAAGCTGCCCTCCGACCCGGCGGTGCCGCCGCGCTGGCCGAGTACCTGGCGATGGTCGAGCGTCGGCGTCGGCGGCAGCGTCGCGCGGTAGGCGATTTCGAGCTTGCGCGTGCCGGCCGGCAGGGGGGTGCCGTCCCGCCAGCGCCGACTTTCGGCCGGCCGCCCGTCGAGCTTCAGCGCGACGATCTCGAAGTCGCGCCCGAGACGAAAGGCGCGCAGGCCCGCTTTGTCGTCCAGCGACGCGGTGGCCTCGAACTGCCGCGTCTGCGGGTCGAGCCGGATTTCGAGTTCGAGTTGCGGCTTTGCCCAAGCCGCCAGTGGCAGCCAGAGCAGCAACAGCAGCAGTTGCTTCATGAGCAATTATGATCCCAGGGGAAAGCGCGCGACGATCTCCAGTTCTTCGCCGCCGCGCCGGATCTTGAGCGGCAGCCAGGTGCCGGGCGTCTGGCGCTGGACGGCGGCGCGCAGGGTCAGGATGCTCTTGGCCGGCTGGCCGGCGACCTCGATGATCATGTCGCCGCCCTTCAATCCGGCGGCTTCGGCGATGCTGCCCGCGTTCACCTGCTTGATGCGCAGCCCTTCCTTTTCCTGTTCGGTCGCCACACCCAGCCGCGGCGGATTGCTCTTCGGCGCCTCGACGAGGTAGAGCGCATCGGCAAATCCCTTGCCTAGGCTGGCGCAGCTTTCGCCGCGCTCCCAGGTCAGCAGCGCTCCGCTGTCCGCGACGCCGAGATCCTTGAGCTGGTGCGCCACGCCATGGCCGTTGCGCACGTGGCCCGCACCCATGATGCCGACCACCAGCGCGCCGGGGTGCCTGCGCAGATACTCGGCCATCACCTGCGCCATCGCGCGGTCCCAGGCCGTCTGGCTTTCGAGGAAGCGTGGGAAGGCCGCCTCGCCGCGCTCCTTGACCGGATGATGATCGAACACCGCGCGCAGGGACTTGCGATAGGCGGGCGAAGGAGCGGCGGGCTTGCTGACGCCCTCCTTCTGCGCTTCGGGCACGGCTTCCCAGCCCTGCTTGCCGACCGCCTCGATCAGGCTGCGCTCGACGTTGAGCGCCAGCATCGGGATGCGGTTCATGCGCGCGAAATGGAACAACGGCAGGTACTGCTGCGCGTCGTAACCCCAGACCTTGTCCCATTCGCTGCGCTGGAGGAACTCGGCCTCCGACAGTTCGCCCGCGACCCACTGGTCGAGCACGGCCTGCACGCGGCGCGGGAACATCTCGAAGCCGATCGCCAGCCGCGGCTGCAGGGCATGAAGCTGCGTCAGCGTGTGCAACTGCCAGCGGTGATCCTCGGCGCTGTCATGCACCTCGCCGAGCAGGACGACCTGCTGGCGGGCCATGCGCTCCAGCAGCGCGCGCGGCTCGGCCGGCTCGGCTCTGGCATCGGTCGGCGCCACCCACTGGCCCGCCTTGCCGCAGGCGACGGGCGCCCCCTGCGATCCGGAACAGGAGGCGGCCGACAGGCCGAGCAGCAGAAAAGCGGCGATCACGGGCAGGCGCATGGGAATCATCCGGAAGAAGGGTTGGGATCGAGAGGCGGCAGGTGCAACGATACTGCAAATAAACCCGACCCGCGCCGGCGCCACCGGTTCCCCTGCCGCTGATTGGCAAAACGCATGGACTGGATAGCGAGAATCAAATTGCTGCCGCAAACAGGCGCCAATAAGCTGCCCGCATGTCGACGCCCAACCTGATGGCCAACCCAGCCGCCGAAAAAAATGCCCCGGCGAACCGGGGCATGACTCTCTTCCCAGAAAACCTGCGCTTACTTCGCGAAGGGATTCGGCTTCGGCGTCCTGTCGCTGGAGGGCGGCAGGATCGGCAGGGCGAACTTCGGCTGCTCGCCGGTCAGCGTCTTCAGGAAGGCGACGATCTGGGCATTCTCCTTGTCGGTGAACTTCTTGCCGAGCTGCAGGCGGCCCATGATGTCCACGGCTTCCTTGAGCGTCCAGACGGCGCCGTCGTGGAAGTAGGGATAGGTCAGTTCGACGTTGCGCAGGGTGGGCACCTTGAAGTTGAAGCGGTCGGCATCCTTGCCGGTCACGCCCGCGCGGCCCTTGGTAACGTCCGCGGGACTCGCGGACTTATAGGGCTCGACCAAGCCCATCTTCTGGAAGGAGGTGCCGCCCAGCGCCTCGCCATTGTGGCAGGCGACGCAACCGCTGTTCTTGAACAGGTTCCAGCCGGCCAGCTCGTCGGCGGTGAGGGCGTCCTTCTTGCCGAGCAGCCACTGGTCGAAGCGGGAGTTCGGCGTGACGAGGGTCTTCTCGAACTCGGCGATCGCCGTGGTGACCTGATCGATGTCGATCTTGTCCTTGCCGAAGACAACCTTGAACTCGCGCACGTATTCGGGAATCGACTCGAGCACGCCGATCGCCAGCGTGTGGGTGAAGGCCATCTCGCCGGGATTGGCGATCGGGCCGCCGGCCTGGGCCTTGAGATCGGCCGCGCGGCCATCCCAGAACTGGGCGATGGCCAGGCTGGAGTTCAACACCGTCGGGGCGTTGATCGGGCCTTGCTGCCATTTGTCGCCGATCGAGGTCTGGATGTTGTCGGTGCCACCCATCGACAGGTTGTGGCAACTGTTGCAGGAGATGAACCCGGACTTCGACAGGCGCGGATCGAAGTAGAGCTTCTTGCCGAGTTCGACCAGGCCCAGATCGATCTGCTTGGGCGGCTTGATCGGCTTGACCAGTTCCTCGGCGGCATTGGCGGCGGGGATGCCGGCGCCGAAGCCGATGACCATCATGGATGCGACGAGCGTGCGAATTTTCATTGAAAGGCTCCCTTCCCGTTAGTTAGAAATAGTGCTTGCGCAGTGCAGCAAGATACCCATACAATCGACATGGGTGTTGACGTAAGTCAATGATTTAAAAGATATTTTATAGTTTTTCCCTATTTGCCGCATAGCCTTTTCCTATATCAGCAAACATGAAACTTTCCGCACTGCGTTATCTGGTGGCCTTCGCCGACGAAGGCAGCTTCAGCAGGGCCGCCGAGCGCTGCCGCGTCAGCCAGCCGACCCTGAGCGTCGCCCTGCAGAACCTCGAGGCCGAACTGGGCGTCGCCCTCATCGAGCGCGGCAAGGGCCACGTTGCGCTGACCGACCTCGGCTGGCAGGTGGTCGGCCAGGCGCGCAAGGCGCTCGACGAGACGCGCCGCATCGAGCAGGTCGCGCAGCTCGGCAAGGACCCGCTGCACGGCGACTTCCGTCTCGGCGTGATCCACACCATCGGCCCCTACCTGTTGCCCGAGCTGATCGCGGCGATGAGGAAGGTCGCGCCGGACACGCACCTGTTCATCGAGGAGAGCATGACCGCGCTGCTGGCCGACTACCTCAAGTACGGCACGGTGGACGCGGCGATCATCGCGCTGCCCTTCGACATCCCCGGCATCAGGACCCATGCGCTCTACGACGAACCCTTCGAGGTCGTCGTGCCGAAGGGTCATCCGCTGGCAAAACGCAAGACGATACCGACCAGCGAGGTGCGCGGCGACGAGGTGCTGGTGCTCAAGGCCGGCAACTGCTTCCGCGAGCAGGTGCTCGACGCCTGCCCGGAAATCAGCCACGCCGAAGGCTCGACGCACGAAGGCCATTCGATCGAGACCGTGCGCTGCATGGTCGCCTCGGGCTACGGCATCTCGGTGCTGCCGGCCGGCGCACTCAACGGCATCTACAGGAACGACATGGTCGTGCCGATCCCCTTCGATGAACCGGCGCCCTCGCGCCGCGTCGCCCTCGCCTGGCGGCAGGGGTTCACACGGCCGCAGGCGATCGAGGCGATCATCAAGGCGGTCGGGATGATCAGGAACACGAGCTACAAGATCCTCGCGTAAAAGTCGGCGCTGGCAAGACGGCAAGCGGCAGGTCAAACCAGCCCGCAGATGCTAAAGTTCCGCACCTTTATTGCGGTCTTTCCCGTGCGCCTTTTCCGTCTCGCCAAAATCGCCCGCGTCGGCCTGAAATTCGGCCTCGACCGGCTGATCCTCGAACACGATCCCAGCGGCCGGCTGGCATTTCCGCTCGGCCTGCTGAATGGGTTGTGCTTCTGGCGCGACCGCAGCCAGTTGCAGGCATCACGTGGCGCCCGCCTGCGCCAGGCGCTCGAAACCCTCGGGCCGATCTTCGTCAAGTTCGGCCAGGTGCTGTCGACCCGCCGCGACCTGCTGCCGGACGACATCGCCATCGAGCTTGCAATGCTGCAGGATCGCGTGCCGCCCTTCCCGTCAGACGAGGCCATCGCCGAAATCGAGAAGAGTTTCGGCCGCCCGCTCGGCGAGATCTACGCCAGTTTCGAGCGCGAACCGGTCGCCTCGGCCTCGGTCGCGCAGGTGCATTTCGCCACCTTGTTCGATGGTCGCGCAGTCGCCGTCAAGGTGCTGCGTCGCGGCATCGCGCCGACCATCGCCAACGACATCGCGCTGCTCGACAGCTTCGCCGGCCTGCTCGAACGTTTCTGGAGCGACGGCAAGCGCCTCAAGCCGCGCGAGGTCGTGCGCGAGTTCGCCAAACACCTCGACGACGAACTCGACCTGATGCGCGAGGCGGCCAACTGCTCGCAGCTGCGCCGCAACTTCACCGATTCGAAGCTGCTGCTGGTGCCGGAAGTATTCTGGGATTTCTGCACGCATTCCGTGATGACGATGGAACGCATGCACGGCATCCCGATCAGCCAGATCGACCGCCTGCGCGAGGCCGGCGTCGACCTGAAGCAGCTGTCGCGGGCCGGCGTCGAGATTTTCTTCACACAGGTGTTCCGCGACGGCATCTTCCACGCCGACATGCACCCGGGCAACATCCTCGTCTCGACCGCTCCCAAGAGTCATGGCAGCTACATCGCGCTCGACTTCGGCATCGTCGGCACGCTCACCGAGGTCGACCAGAAGTACATGGCGATCAACTTCCTCGCCTTCTTCCGCCGCGACTACAAGCGCGTCGCCGAGGCGCACGTCGAATCGGGCTGGGTGCCGCGCGAGACGCGCGTCGACGAACTCGAGGCGGCGGTGCGCGCCGTCTGCGAGCCGATCTTCGACCGGCCGCTCAAGGAGATCTCCTTCGGCCACGTGCTGCTGCGCCTGTTCCAGACCTCGCGCCGCTTCAACGTCGAGATCCAGCCGCAGCTCGTGCTGCTGCAGAAGACGCTGCTCAACATCGAGGGCCTCGGCCGCCAGCTCGACCCGGACCTCGACCTCTGGCAGACCGCCAAGCCCTTCCTCGAACGCTGGATGCACGAACAGGTCGGCGTGCGCGGTTTCATCAACCACCTGAAGCGCGAAGGCCCGCAATGGGCGACGCTGCTGCCGCAACTGCCCCGCCTCGCCCACCAGGCCCTGACGCTGGCCACCGAGCGCAGCAACAGCGCCGGGGAAGAACTCGCCCGCCTGCGCGAGGAAGCGGTCACCAATCGCCGCCTCGCCAGCGCCGCCTTCCTGCTCGCCGCCGCCGCCGTGCTGCTCGCCGCCCTGCAATTCCTCTAGTCATTCATCCGGGAGACCGATCATGCTGTTGTGGTTTGTCGTCATTTATCTCGTCATCTCCATCGGCATCGGCCTCTACGCCGCCACGCGCGTGCACAGCGCCCGCGACTACATCGTCGCCGGCCGCAACCTGCCGTTCTACGTCGTGCTGGCGATGGTGTTCGCCACCTGGTTCGGTGCCGAGACGGTACTGGGCATTTCGGCGACCTTCCTCGAAGAAGGCTTTCGCGGGCTGATTTCCGACCCGCTCGGCGCCTCGCTCTGCCTCGTACTGTTCGGCCTGATCTTCGCCCGTCCGCTGTATCGCATGAACCTGCTGACGCTGGGCGATTTCTTCCGCATCCGCTACAACCGGCAGACCGAACTGGTGCTGTCGATCTGCATCGTGCTGTCCTACCTCGGCTGGGTCGGCGCGCAGATGACGGCGCTGGGTCTGGTCTTCAATGTCTTGTCGGCCGATGTCGTATCGACCACCCAGGGCGTGCTGATCGGCGCGGGCGTGGTGCTCGTCTATACCCTGTTCGGCGGCATGTGGTCGGTGGCGATGACGACTTTCGTGCAGATGATCGTCATCGTGCTCGGCCTCGCCTACGTCACCTGGATCGCCGGCGACATGGCCGGCGGGGTCGGGCAGGTGATCGCCCATGCGTCCGCCGCCGGCAAGTTCGAATGGCTGCCGCAACTTGACGCCCTCGACATGCTGGCCTGGATCGCCGCGCTGTTCACCATGATGCTCGGCTCGATTCCGCAGCAGGACGTGTTCCAGCGCGTCAATGCGTCGAAGAACGAGCGCGTCGCCGTGTGGGGCACGACGCTGGGCGGCGTGAGCTACTTCTTCTTCGCTGCGATTCCATTATTCCTCGCCTATACGGCAATGCTGATCGACCCGGCGATGGTCGCCCGGCTGATGGAACAGGATTCGCAGCTGATCCTGCCAACCCTGATCGTCAATTACATGCCCTTCGCCGCCCAGGTCGTTTTCTTCGGCGCCCTGCTGTCGGTCATCATGAGTACCGCCTCGGGCACCCTGCTGGCGCCGGCCGTCACTTTTTCGGAAAACGTCCTGAAGGGTTTCTGGAAGGACATGAGCGACCGTCAGCTGTTGCTGGCGACGCGCATCACGGTAGTCGTCTTTGCCGGACTGGTGACGCTCTACGCGGTATCGAGCGACGAGAGCATCCACGGCATGGTAGAGAACGCCTATCGCATCACGCTGGCGGGCGCCTTCGTCCCGCTCGTCGCCGGCCTGTTCTGGTCGCGCGCCAACAATCTGGGCGCCACGCTTTCCATCGTGCTGGGCCTCGCCACCTGGCTGCTGTTCGAGATGTTCGTGCCCGAGGGCGATATCGAACCGCAGCTCTACGGTCTCATCGCCAGCGCGCTCGGCATGCTGATCGGCGGACTGCTCGGCGCACCCAACGCCCGGCCGCCGCATGGCGGCCATGGCCACGCCGCCGCCGGCACGCACCACGTCGCATCGCGTTAGCATATACAATTATGCTTTTCGCAACCAACCGGGAGACATCATGAAACAGCTGCTCGCCATCGCTTCGCTCTGCATTGCCAGTCAGCTCGCCCTCGTTCCGGCCCACGCTGCCGAAGACAAGGCGCCCACCGCACAACAGCAGCGCATGAAGGACTGCAACGCCGAAGCCGGCAAGAAGGAACTCAAGGGCGACGAACGCAAGGCCTTCATGAAGGAATGTCTGTCCGGCAAGCAGACCGCAGCGAAGGACGCGCGGACCGCTCAGCAGGAAAAGATGAAGGCCTGCAACGCCGAAGCCGGCAAGAAGGCGCTGAAAGGCGACGAGCGCAAGGCCTTCATGAGCGACTGCCTCAAGAACTGAAGCTGATCACCTGCGGCGTTGCGCCTTCGACGATCTCCTCGTCGAAGGCCGTGTCGCCGTCCGGCTCGGGACGGCCGGTCGGCTTGAGGCCGGCAAAGTCGTAGAGCCGCGCATCCATCAGGTGCGACGGCACGACGTTGGCCAAGCCTCTGAACATGGTTTCGATGCGCCCCGGGAAGCGCTTGTCCCAGTCGCGCAGCATCTGCGCGATCTGTTGCCGCTGCAGGTTCGGCTGGCTGCCGCAGAGGTTGCAGGGGATGATCGGAAATTCGCGGATGCGCGCCCATTCCACGAGATCCTTTTCCGGACAATAGGCCAGCGGCCGGATCACGATGTGCTTGCCGTCGTCAGTCACCAGCTTGGGCGGCATCGCCTTGAGCTTGCCGCCGAAGAACAGGTTGAGGAACAGCGTCGCGAGGATGTCGTCGCGATGGTGGCCGAGCGCGATCTTGGTCGCGCCCAGTTCGCTCGCCACGCGGTAGAGCACGCCGCGCCGCAGGCGCGAGCAGAGCCCGCAGGTGGTCTTGCCTTCCGGCACCACGCGCTTGACGATCGAGTAGGTGTCTTCCTCGACGATGCGGTAGGGCACGCCGAGCTTGTCCAGGTAGGCCGGCAGCACGTCGGCGGGGAAGCCCGGCTGCTTCTGGTCGAGATTGACGGCGATCAGCTCGAAGTCGATCGGCGCCTTCGCGCGCATCTGCAGCAGGATGTCGAGCAGGCTGTGCGAATCCTTGCCGCCCGAGAGGCAGACCATCACGCGGTCGCCGTTCTCGATCATGTTGTAGTCGCCGATCGCCTTGCCGACCATGCGATGGAGGAATTTCGACAGCTTGTTGGCCTCGAATTCGGCCTTGTGGGCTTGCTTGTAGGTTGTCACAGATGCGCGGTCCGGCCGCCGTCGACGTTGATGACTTGTCCCGTGATGTAAGGCGCGTCGAGGATGAGGAATTTCACCGTGCGCGCGATGTCGCCGGGCGAGCCGACACGCTTGAGCAGCGTGTGCTCGATGATCGCGGCCTGCTCCTCGGGTGGGAAGTCGGTGGCGTTTTCCGGCCATTCGATCGCGCCGGGCGCGACCGCATTCACGCGCACCTGCGGGCCGAGTTCGAGCGCCAGCGCGCGCGTGAGGCCGAGCAGCCCGGCCTTCGCCGCGCAGTAGAGCGGATAGCCCTTCAGCGGCCGCTCGGCGTGGATGTCGGTGATGTTCACGATGCAGCCATGGGTTTTCGCGAGCTGCGGCGCAGCCGCCTGCGACAGGAACAGCGGGCCCTTCAGGTTGCTGCCGACCAGGTCGTCCCACGCCGCCTCGTCGATGGCGCCGACCGGCGTCGGGAAGAAGCTCGAGGCGTTATTCACCAGCGCGTCGAGCCGGCCGAAATGCGCCGCCGCCGCGGCCACCAGCCTGGGCAGGTTTGCGCTGTCGCGCAGGTCGTGCCGTAGCGCCAGCGCCGACTTTTCGCGGCGGGCATTCAGGTCGTCCGCCAGCCGTTCGGCTTCCGCCGCCGAAGCGCGATAGTGCAGCACGACGCACGCGCCGGCCGCGTGCAGGGTGCGCGCGATCTCGGCGCCGACGCGGCGGGCCGCGCCGGTGATCAGAACAACGGGTTCGCTGACTTTCATCCGAGCAGTATACCGAGGCAGTGCGCGGCGGCAGCAAAGCCGAAGCCTGCCGTCACGGCCACCGACGAGCCGTAGCCCGCGCAGTTCAGCCCATGCAATCCCGCTTCGTCGAGATCGCATGCCTGAGTCTGGGGGCGGCGAATCTGTTCGTCGGAGAACACGCAGGGCACGCCGAACTTCTTTTTGGAATCGCGGGTGAAGCCGTAATCCTTGCGCAGCTGCGCGCGCAGCTTGCTCGCCAGCGCGTCCTGCGTCGTGCGTGACAGATCGTCGATGCGGATGCGCGTCGGATCGGTGCGCCCGCCCGCGCCCCCCGTCGTGACGACCGGCAGCTTGTTGCGTTGGCAATGCGCGACCAGCGCCGCCTTGGCCTTGACCTGGTCGATGCAGTCGATCACCGCATCGCACCCGGGCAGCAGCGCCGCGACGTTGTCCGCGCTGATGAATTCCTCGATGCAGTCGACCTGGCAATCCGGGTTGATCTGCGCGATGCGCTCCTGCATCGCCAGCACCTTGGCCTGGCCGAGCGTGCCCGTGAGCGCATGCACCTGGCGATTGACGTTGCTCGCCGCGACGTGGTCGAGGTCGATCAGCGTCAGCCGGCCTACGCCGGAACGCGCCAAGGCTTCGGCCGCCCACGACCCGACGCCGCCGATGCCGATCACGCAGACGTGCGCCGCCGCCAGCCGTGCGTGGCTGCCCGCGCCGTAAAGCCGTTCGATGCCGCCGAAGCGGCGGGCGTGATCGGAAGTGTCCATGAAACGGCATTGTAAGATGCCGTTCATGCTGATGATTTCCTTCCTTGCCGTGCTCGTCTTCGCCCTCGCCAACGGCGCGTGGATGATGCGCCGCCTTGAAACCGCCCATCCCGCGACCTGGGCCGCATTGGGCCGGCCGCACTTCGCCATGAGCAGCGGCATCGGCCCGCGCCTCGCGCTGGTGCGCTTCGTCTGGTCGCAGGGCTTCCGCAAGCTCGGCGATCCCGCCCTGTCCTGGTGCTGCGGGCTGGCGATGGTCGCCGAGCCGCTGCTCGTGCTGCTGTTCGCCGCGCTCGTCATGAATTGAGGAGCATCCCATGTACCAACTCTTCATCGCCAACAAGAACTACTCGTCCTGGTCGCTGCGGCCGTGGGTGCTGCTGCGCCAGCTCGGCATTCCCTTCGAGGAAAAGCTCGTGCCCTTCGGCGGTCCCGCCGATTTCTTCGGTTTTTCGCCCTCGGGCAAGGTGCCCTGCCTGATGGATGGCAGGACGGTAGTCTGGGATTCGCTGGCGATCACCGAATATCTGGCCGAGCGACATCCGGGTGTCTGGCCGCTCGATTCGGGCGCGCGCGCCTGGGCGCGCTGCGCGGCGGCGGAGATGCATTCCGGTTTCTTCGACCTGCGCGGCAGCTGCACGATGAACTGCGGCGTGCGGGTAAAACTGAAATCGATTTCCTCCGGACTGCAGAACGACCTCGCGCGCCTCGATGCGCTGTGGACCGAAGGCCTGGCGCGCTATGGCGGGCCCTTCCTCGCCGGTCCGGCGTTCACGGCCGTGGATGCCTTCTTCGCCCCGGTCGCCTTCCGCCTCCAGACCTACGGGTTGGAACTGTCCGCGCCGGCCCTCGATTACGCCGGGCGCCTGCGTGCACTGGCGCCGCTGCAGGACTGGTATGCCGCAGCGCTGGCCGAGCCCTGGCGCGACGCGGAACACGAAGCGGAGATCGCGCAGCTCGGCACCCTGCTGCAGGACTTGCGCGCGCCCCGCACATGAACTCCGGGCTGCCCGAACCCTCCGCCGCGGCACAGGCCGCGAGCCGCGAACTTTCCGCCTGCATCGCCGCCTGCATCCGTACCGCCGGCGGCTGGCTGTCCTTCGCCGACTACATGGACATGGCGCTGCACCTGCCGGGCCTGGGCTATTACGCGGGCGGGTCGCACAAGTTCGGCAGGGAAGGTGACTTCGTCACCGCGCCGGAACTGACGCCATTGTTCGGCCAGGCGCTGGCGCGGCAGGTCGCCCAGGTCCTGGGTGCCGTCGCGCCGGCGCCGACTTTGCTGGAAGTCGGCGCCGGCAGCGGCAAGCTGGCTGCCGATCTGCTGCTGGCGCTTGAAGCGCTGGATGCCCTGCCGGCGCGCTACGAGATCCTCGAATTGTCAGGCGAATTGCGGGCGCGCCAGCGGCAGACCATCGAAGCCGCCGTGCCGCATCTGGCTGCGCGCGTGGCCTGGCTCGACGAGCTGCCGGAAAAGTTCAGCGGCTGCGTGATCGCCAACGAACTGCTCGACGCATTGCCGACGCATGCCGTCGCCTGGCGCGAGTCAGGGCTGATGGAGCGCGGTGTCGCCCTGACGGACACGGGTTTCGGCTGGGGACGGCAGAATTTGT
>JAJZSW010000062.1 GCA_021849505.1 Pseudomonadota bacterium | reverse complement strand
CGGCACGCCGGCGGTCTCCGATCCCGGCGCGCGCGCCGTGGCCACCGTGCGGCAGGCCGGTTTCCGAGTGACGCCGGTGCCCGGCCCGAACGCCGCCATCGCCGCGCTCTCGGCGGCCGGCCTCGAAGGCCCGTTCCACTTCAGCGGCTTCCTGCCCGCGAAAGTCGGCGCTCGCCGGACGGCTCTTGAGCAACTGAAACCGATTCCTGCCACCTTGGTGTTCTACGAGGCGCCGCACCGCATCGAGGAAACCGTGGCCGATCTCGCCGCACTGCTCGAACCGACACGCGAGATCGTCATCGCGCGCGAACTGACCAAGCTGTTCGAGCAGATCGAACGCATGCCGCTCGCCGCCGCCCCGGCCTGGCTGGCCGCCGACGAGAACCATCGGCGTGGCGAGTTCGTGCTGCTGGTGTCCGCGCCGCCGCCCAACGTCGAAGGAGGGCTCGATGCGGAAAGCGAGCGCGTCCTCAAGCTGCTGCTCGCCGAGTTGCCGGTGAAGCAGGCGGCCAAGCTCGCGGCGGCGATCACCGGCCAGCCGAAGAACGTCCTCTACGACCGGGCATTGACCTTTAAGGAAAGTTAGAATCGCCGCCATGCAAACGCTGACCATCACCCGGCCCGACGACTGGCACCTGCACCTGCGCGACGGCGAAGCCATGAAAGCCGTCCTGCCCGACACGGCGCGGCGCTTCGCGCGCGCCATCGTGATGCCGAACCTCAAGCCGCCGGTAACGACCGTGGCGCAGGCCGCCGCCTATCGCGAACGCATTCTGGGTGCCGTCCCGCCAGGGCCGACTTTCACTCCATTGATGACGCTTTACCTGACCGACAATCTTCCGGCGGATGAGATCGACCGCGCCAGGGACAGCGGCTTCGTGCATGCGGTGAAGCTCTATCCGGCCGGCGCGACGACGAACTCGGATGCGGGCGTCACCGACCTGAAGAAATGCGCCGCGACGCTCGCGCGCATGGAAAAGCTCGGCCTGCCGCTGCTGGTCCACGGCGAGGTGACCGATCCGGCCGTCGACATCTTCGACCGCGAAGCGGTGTTCATCGAGACCGTGCTGTCTCCCCTGCTGAAGGACTACCCCGCGCTCAAGGTCGTGCTCGAACACATCACGACGCGGGACGGTGCCGAGTTCGTGAAATCCGCCGGGTCGAACGTCGCCGCAACGATCACCGCGCATCACCTGCTGCTCAACCGCAACGCGATCTTCGCCGGCGGCATCCGCCCGCATCACTACTGCCTGCCGGTTCTCAAGCGCGAACAGCATCGCCAGGCGCTCGTCGCGGCGGCCACTTCGGGCAATCCCAGGTTCTTCCTCGGCACCGATTCCGCCCCGCACGGCAGGAAAACCAAGGAAGCCCCCTGCGGCTGCGCCGGCTGCTACACCGCGCATGCCGGCATCGAGCTCTACGCCGAGGCCTTCGCGGCCGCCGGATCGCTCGACAGACTCGAAGGCTTCGCCAGCTTCTTCGGCCCGGACTTCTACGGCCTGTCGCGCAACAGCGGGAAGATCACGCTGGTGCGCGAAGCCTGGCACGTACCCTCCGAATTGCCCTACCTCGCCGACGATGCACTGGTGCCGCTGCGCGCCGGCGAAACCATCGCCTGGCGACTGGAGGCCGCGCAATGAAACTGCGTCCGTTGCTGCCCATCCTGCTGCTCGCCACGCTGCTCGCCGGCTGCAAGAAAGAACCGGCCGGCTTCCTGATCGAGGGCGGCAACCATTCGCTGACCGTCGAGCGCAACAAACCGTATTTCTGGAGCGACGGCTGGGAACTCGACCTGATCGTCACCCGCTATCCAGAATGCCAACGCCGCCATCCGCTCAAGAAGGCCGGCGAGAAGATGCGCGTCGATCTCTACCGCACGCCGACCGGCGCCTTCATCCTCAACCAGGGCAAGCGCTGGTACGTCGCCGAGACGCAGGATTGCCGCATGCAGCAGTTCGAGGAGGAGCCGCCGGAACCGGGCGAATACCTCGGTGCGTTCCGCGTCAAGAACGATGTCTTCGCCTTCGTGCCCACCGCCGAGGGAAAGAACGGCAAGGGGCAAGACGAGTAGCGGCGCCTATAATCCGTAGCGGAAGTTCGCCAGGCAGTCGCGGCATCGCAAGATGTCGAGGAAAGTCCGGGCCCCATAGAGCAGGATGCCGGCTAACGGCCGGGCGCCGTGAGGCGACAGACAGTGCAACAGAAAGATACCGCCCAAGCTCGCAAGAGCCGGCAAGGGTGAAATGGCGGGGTAAGAGCCCACCGCGGACCTGGCAACAGGGACGGCATGGCAAACCTCATCCGGGGCAAGGCCAAATAGGGGAGCAATGACGTGGCTCGCGTCGCTCCCGGGTAGGCTGCTTGAGGCTGCCAGCAATGGCAGTCCCAGAGGAATGACTGTCCAAGACAGAACCCGGCTTATCGGCGGACTTCCACCCCACACTCCTCACAAACCACTTTCACAATGATTTTTCATGCATTGATTTGCAAGGATATTTTATAAACTAAAAACATCCAAAGTATTACGTAACCCATTGTCGCGCCTGAAAATTTCCTGCAATTCCCTATTGACTCCCCAAAATCGGTGGAATAAAGTGGGGGCAAGTGGGGATAAGTGGGGAGAATGGTGTTCCAAGGCGCGGCACAACTCAATCTGGATGCGAAAGGCCGGCTGGCGATCCCGGCGCGGCATCGCGACGGACTGGTCTCCGCCGGCGACGGTCGCCTGGTGCTGACCGCCCATCCGCACCGCTGCCTGTTGCTCTATCCGGAACCCGCCTGGCAGCCGATCCGCGACCGCATCCTCGCCACGCCGAGCTTCGACCCCCGCTCCGCCGCCGCCAAGCGCGTGCTGGTCGGCAATGCGCGCGACGTGGAGATCGACACCGCCGGCCGCATCCTGATCGCGCCGGAACTGCGCGACACCGCCGAATTCGACAAGCAGGTCTGGCTAGTCGGCATGGGTTCGCATTTCGAGATATGGAGCGACGCCGGCTGGCGCCGCCAGCATGAAACCGCCTTCGAGGCCCTGGCCGGCACCGAGCCGCCCCCCGGATTCGAGGGCATCTCCCTGTGACCGGCACGGATGAGCGAGACGACACCCGCAGCCCATCTGCCGGTGCTGCTGACCGAGGCCGTGGCGGCGCTGGCGATCAAGCCGGGCGGCCTCTATGTCGATGCGACCTTCGGCCGCGGCGGACACAGCCGCGCGATCCTGGAACGGCTCGGGCCCATCGAACAGGGGGGACGGCTGATCGCGCTGGATCGCGACCCGACGGCGATCGCCGCCGGCGCAGCCATTGCGGACCCGCGCTTCACGCTCGTGCATGCGGCCTTCAGCCGGCTGGACGAGGTGCTGGCAGCGCTGAACATTTCGCTCGTGGATGGAATCCTGCTGGACATCGGCGTCTCGTCGCCGCAGCTGGACGATCCGGCCCGGGGCATGAGTTTTCGTTTCGATGCGCCGCTCGACATGCGCATGGACACGACGCAGGGGGAAACCGCGGCGGATTTTCTGGCGCGGGCGGAACAACACCAACTAGAGGAGGTGATTCGTGAGTATGGCGAAGAACGGTTTGCTCATGCGCTTGCAAAGGCGCTTGTTGCTGCTCGGAGCGGGCAGCGTATTTCATCCACAGGACAGCTTGCCGCGCTCGTGGCGGCGGTCGTCCGCACGCGCGAGCCAGGGCAGCACCCGGCGACGCGCACCTTCCAGGCTCTACGGATTCACGTCAATCGGGAGCTTGAGGAGCTGTCGCTGACCCTGCCGCAGGCGCTCGGCCGGCTCAGGCCGGGCGGAACCGCAGGAAGACAGCCAGGTGGCCGTCTTGCCGTGATCAGTTTCCATTCCCTCGAAGACCGCATCGTCAAGAACTTCATGCGCGATGCGGCCCATCCGCCCCAGCCGCCCAAGGGCGTGCCGGTGCGCGCTGCCGACCTGCCGGCGCCGACTTTGCGGTTGGTCGGCAAGCCGATCCGCGCCAGCGCGGCCGAAATCGCCGCCAACCCGCGCGCGCGCAGCGCGGTGCTGCGGGTAGCCGAAAAAATCTGAAATGGCGCGCCTCAACCTGATCCTGCTCATCGCCGTGCTGCTCAGCGCACTCGCCGTCGTCTCCTCGAATCACCGCGCCCGCAAGCTGGTCACCGAATTCGAGCGCGAACAGGAACGCATGCGCGCGCTCGAAGTCGAATGGGGGCAGCTCCAGCTCGAACAGAGCACTTGGGCAGCCCATGCCCGCGTCGAGCAGATCGCCCGCGACAAGCTAGGCATGCACCCGCCCCGTACCAACCAGATCATTTCGCTCCAGCCATGAGAGCATCCCGCAGTCCCCTGCTCGCCGACCGCCTGCCCGTGTGGCGCGCGCGGCTGGTGTTGGGCGTCCTGCTGGCGGGCTCGCTGGCGCTGGTCGGCCGGGCGTTCTACCTGCAGGGCATCCACAAGGAATTCCTGATCGGCAAGGGCGAAGCGCGCTACGAGCGCGTGATCGAGATGCCCGCGACGCGCGGCCGCATCCTCGACCGCCACGGCGACGTGCTGGCGATCTCGACACCCGTGAAATCGGTCTGGGCGATTCCCGAGGACGCCAGGCTGACGCCCGCCCAGGCGCGCAAGCTGGCCACGCTGCTCGGCATCGATGCGCGCGAGGTCACGCGCAAGCTCGCCGCCGAGCGCGACTTCGTCTATCTCAAGCGCCAGATCGCTCCGGATGTCGCCACGCAGGTGGCCGGTCTCAAGCTGCCCGGCATTCACTTCCAGAACGAATACCGCCGCTACTACCCCGCCGGCGAAGTGGCCGCGCACATGCTCGGCTTCACCGGCGCCGAGGATGCCGGCCAGGAAGGCATCGAGCTCGCGCTCGACGGCCAGCTCGCCGGCAAGTCGGGCTCGCGCCGCGTCATCAAGGATCGCCGCGGACAGATCGTCGAGGACGTCGAATCGATCCGCGCCCCGCAGGATGGCAAGGACGCCATGCTGGCGCTCGACGCCAAGCTGCAGTATCTCGCCTATACGCAACTCAAGCAGGCGATCGCCGACCACAAGGCCAAGGCCGGCGGCATCATCGTGCTTGATGCCAGGAGCGGCGAAGTGCTTGCGCTTGCCAATCTGCCGACCTACAACCCGAACAACCGCTCCAAGCTCTCCGGCGCGCAATTGCGCAACCGCGCCTTCACCGACACCTTCGAGCCCGGCTCGACCTTCAAGCCCTTCACCGTCGCGCTGGCGCTCGACAAGGGCCAGGTCCGCTTCGACACGCCGATCCAGACCGCCCCCGGCAGGCTCACGATCGGCAGCGCCACGATTTCCGACGCACACCCGCACGGCGTGCTCTCCGTTGCCCAGGTCATCCAGAAATCGTCGAACATCGGCACGGCAAAGATGGCGCTGAACATGCCTTTCGAGGACATGTGGACGCTGTTCGACCAGCTCGGCTTCGGCCAGCCGCTCAAGCTCGGCTTCCCCGGGGAGGCCGGCGGCCGCCTGCGGCCGTGGAAGCGCTGGCGGCCGATCGAGCAGGCAACGATGTCCTACGGCCACGGCATTTCGGTCACGCTGATCCAGCTCGCGCGCGCCTATCAGGTCTTCGCGCGTGACGGCGACCTCGTGCCGCTCTCGCTGGCCCGCAGCGACGCGCCGCCTGCCGTCGGCGTGCGCGTCTTCTCCGAACAGACCGCGCGCGAGATGCGCAGCATGCTCGAAATGGCCGTGCAACCGGGCGGTACGGCGCCCAGGGCGCAGGTGGCCGGCTATCGCGTCGCGGGCAAGACCGGCACCGCCAACAAGCTCGAGGGTGGCGTCTATGCCAACAAGTACGTCGCCTCCTTCGTCGGCTTTGCCCCGGTCTCCGATCCGCGCCTGATTATCGCGGTGATGATCGACGAGCCCAGCGCCGGCAAGTACTACGGCGGGGAAGTCGCCGCCCCGGTGTTCTCCAGCGTGATGGGCAGCGCCCTGCGCGCGCTCGGCGTGCCGCCCGACGACACCTTGAAGCCGCTGCAGATGGCCAATGCCGTGCCGGCGAAGGAGGAGATGTGAGCATGACGATCCTCCAGCCCGCCTTCATGGTCGGCGTAACCGGCACCAACGGCAAGACCTCGGTGACGCAATGGATCGCCCAGGCGCTGAGTGCGCGCGGCCGCAAGTGCGCGCTTGTCGGTACGCTGGGCAACGGCTTCCCCGGCGCCCTCGTGCCAGGACCCAACACGACGCCGGGCGCGCATGTGCTGCGCGAATTCCTGCCGGAAAGCGTCCGGCAGGGCGCGCAGGCCTGCGCAATGGAAGTGTCCTCGATCGGCCTGCACCAGAACCGCGTGGCCGGCATCCGCTTCGATGTCGCGGTGTTCACCAACCTCACCCGCGACCATCTCGAATACCACAAGACGATGGAGGCCTATGCGGCCGAGAAGGCGAAGCTGTTCGCGTGGCCGGGCCTCGGCCACGCCGTGCTGAATCTCGATGATCCCTTCGGCCGCACGCTGGCCGCGCAGCTCGCCGGCCGCGTGGCGACGATCGGCTACACGCTCGAATCCGCCACGGGTACCGATCGCGTGCTGCGTGCAACCGACCTCTCCGAAAGCAGCGGTGCCCTCTCCTTCACGCTCGACGGCGTGCGCTTTCAGGCCCCGGTGGTCGGACGCTTCAACGCCGCCAACCTGCTCGCCGTGATCGGCGCGCTGCTGGCCGGCGGCGAGCGGCTCGCAGACATCGCCACCGTGCTGCGGCACATCGCGCCGCCGGCCGGCCGCATGCAGCCGGTCGGCGGTGACAATGCGCCGCTGGTCGTCATCGATTACGCGCACTCGCCCGACGCACTCGAGAAAGTGCTGACCACGCTGCGCGGCACGGCGGCTGCGCGCGGCGGCAAGCTGGTCTGCGTCTTCGGCTGCGGCGGCGACCGCGATCCCGGCAAGCGTCCGCAGATGGGCGCCATCGCCGAGCGGCTCGCCGATGCGGTCGTCGTCACCAGCGACAACCCGCGCAGCGAAAATCCGCAGGCGATCATCGAACAGATCCTGGCCGGCATGACATCGAGCCCTGCCGTCGAGCCGGATCGCGCCGCCGCGATCCACGCGGCGGTCGCGGCCGCAGACACCCTTGACGTGATCCTGCTTGCGGGCAAGGGCCACGAACCCTATCAGGAGATCGCCGGCGTGCGCCAGCCCTTTTCCGACCTCGATTCCGCAAAGTCGGCGCTGGCGCGACGGCATCAGGAGCATCCATGCTGAATATCTCTTCCGCCGCGCTGATCCTCAACGGCACGCACACCAGCCGCGACGTGGAATTCACCAGCGTCGGCACCGATTCGCGCGCCATCATGCCCGGCATGCTGTTCGTCGCGCTCAGTGGCGAGCGTTTCGACGGCCACGACTATGTCGAGACAGCCTTGACGCAAGGCGCGAATTGCGCGCTTGTCAGCACCGCCTGGGCTGCCGCGCATCCCGGCCTGCCGCTGATCGGCGTCGCCGACACGCGGCTGGCGCTCGGCCAACTTGCCGCCCACTGGCGCGCACGTTTCCACATCCCGCTGATCGGCGTCACCGGCAGCAACGGCAAGACCACCGTGAAGGAGATGTGCGCCGCCATCCTGCGCGCGGACTTCGGCCAGCACGGCGTGCTGGCCACGACCGGCAATCTCAACAACGACATCGGCGTGCCGCTGACGCTGCTCAAACTGCATGCGCCGCACCATGCGGCGGTGATCGAGATGGGCATGAACCATCCGGGCGAGATCGACTACCTGACCCGCATCGCCCGGCCGACGGTCGCCCTCGTCAATAACGCCCAGCGCGCGCATCTGGCCGGCCTCGGCTCGGTCGCCGCAGTGGCGCGCGCCAAGGGCGAGATCTTCGCCGGCCTGTCTGAACAAGGCGTCGCGGTCATCAATGCCGACGATCCGCATGCGGATCTCTGGCGCGCAATGAATCGCGGCCGCCGCATCGTGACCTTCGGCTTCGCGCCGACGGCCGACGTGCATGGCAGCTGGCATCCGCACGGCCTCGGCGGCCTGCTCAAGCTGGTCACGCCGCTCGGCACCACGGAACTGCAGTTGCCGGTACCCGGCGAGCACAATGCGCGCAATGCTCTTGCGTCCGCGGCGGCCTGCAGCGCCGCCGGGGTGCCGCTCGCGCCGATCGTGCGCGGCCTCGAGCGCTTCGACATCGTCAATGGGCGCCTGCAGCGCAAACGGGGCCACGGCGGCGCGACGGTGATCGACGACAGCTACAACGCCAATCCGGATTCGATGCGCGCGGCCATCGACGTTCTCGCCGCCCTGCCCGGGCGCCGCATCTTCGTCATGGGCGACATGGGCGAGGTCGGCGAAATGGCGGGCCAGCTGCACGACGAGATCGGCGGCCATGCCAGGAGCCAGGGCATCGAAATGTTCTTCGCGCTGGGCGAGAAGAGCGCCGCGGCCGCGCGCAATTTCGGCGCCGGCGGCCGGCACTGCAAGGACGTCGCCACGCTCGTCGCGGCCCTCAGGCCGCTCATGGACAACGACACCACCGTGCTCGTCAAGGGCTCGCGCTTCATGAAGATGGAGCGCGTCGTCGCGGATATTCTGGAGAAGCCGGATGCTTCTTGAACTCTTTCAGTGGCTGGCGCAGGACATCCGCGCCTTCAACGTCTTCAACTACATCACGCTGCGCGCCGTGCTGGCGACGATGACCGCACTGACGATCGCCTTCCTGCTCGGCCCGGCGCTGATCCGCTGGCTGGCGGCAAAGAAGATTGGCCAGTCCGTACGCACCGACGGCCCGCAGACGCACCTCGCCAAGTCCGGCACGCCGACCATGGGCGGCGCGCTGATCCTGCTTTCGCTCGGCATCGCCACGCTGCTCTGGGCCGACCTGACCAACCGCTTCGTCTGGATCGTGCTGATCGTCACCTTCGGCTTCGGCGCGGTGGGCTGGGTCGACGACTGGCGCAAGGTGGTCTACCGCAACCCGCAGGGGCTCTCGGCCAAGGCGAAATTCTTCTGGCAGACGGTGATCGGCATCGTCGCCGCCGTGTGGATCGCCTTCTCGATCTCCGCACCCAGCAGCGAAAAGGCTTTCCAGTTGTTCCTGCAATGGGTCGGCAGCGGCTTCACGCTCGAACTGCCGACCAAGACCGATCTGATCGTGCCTTTCTTCAAGAGCGTCTCCTACCCGCTCGGCATCTTCGGCTTCATGGTGCTCACCTACCTCGTCATCGTCGGCAGCAGCAACGCGGTGAACCTGACCGACGGCCTCGACGGCCTCGCCATCCTGCCGACCGTGATGGTCGGCGCGGCGCTCGGCATCTTCGCCTACGTTGCCGGCCATGCGGGCTTCTCGAAATACCTGCTGCTACCCTACATCCCGGGCGCGGGCGAACTGACGGTATTCTGCGGCGCGCTCGCCGGCGCCGGGCTCGGCTTCCTCTGGTTCAACGCCTATCCGGCCGAAGTCTTCATGGGCGACGTCGGCGCGCTGGCGCTCGGCGCGGCGCTCGGCACGGTGGCGGTCATCACCCGGCAGGAGATCGTGCTATTCGTGATGGGCGGCGTGTTCGTCGCCGAGACGATTTCGGTGATGCTGCAGGTCGGCTGGTTCAAATACACCAAGTGGCGCACCGGCACCGGGCAGCGCATCCTGCTGATGGCGCCGCTGCACCATCACTACGAGCAGGTCGGCTGGAAGGAAACGCAGGTCGTGGTGCGTTTCTGGATCATCACCATCCTGCTCGTGCTGGTCGGGCTTTCGACGCTGAAGATCCGGTAATGGAACTGCAAGGCAAGCACGTCCTGATCCTCGGCCTCGGCGAATCCGGGCTGGCCGCCGCGCGCTGGTGCGAACGGCAGGGCGCCCGCCTGCGCGTCGCCGACACGCGCCCGAATCCGCCCGGGCTGGAGGAGCTGAAGTGCCGTCTCGCCAGCGCCGAGTTTCATACGGGCGAATTCAACAAGTCGCTGCTCGACGGCATCGACCTGCTGGTCCTCTCGCCGGGCCTGTCGCCCGGCATCCTGGTCGTGATCCATGCCCGCGCGCAGGGCATTCCTATCGTCGGCGAGATCGAGCTGTTCGCGTGGGCGCTGCGCGATCTGAAACAGCACGTGCCGGTGCTGGCGATCACCGGTACCAATGGCAAGACGACGACGACCACGCTGACCGGCCACCTGATCGCCGCGACCGGCCGGACTGTCGGCGTCGCCGGCAACATCTCGCCCGCCGCGCTGACCGCGCTGATGGATTTCCAGGACAGGGGGGCTTTGCCGCAGGCCTGGGTGCTCGAGCTGTCGAGCTTCCAACTCGAAACCACCGTGACGCTGAACGCGACCGCCGCGACGGTGCTCAACATCTCCGACGACCATCTCGACCGCTACATCGACCTCGATGATTACGCGCTGACCAAGACGCGCGTTTTCCATGGCGATGGCGTGCAGGTGCTGAACCGCGACGACATGCGCGTCAGGCGCATGGCGATCCCCGGACGCAAGCTGATCACCTTCGGCACCGACGCGCCCGCCGACACGCATGACTTCGGTCTGCGGCAGAACCGTGGCGAGGCCTGGCTGGTACAGGGCGAGCGTTTCCTGATGCCGGTGAGCGAACTTCCCATCGCCGGCCTGCACAACGCCGCCAATGCGCTCGCCGCGCTGGCGCTGGCGCACGCCATTGGCCTCGATGCGGTTTCACTTCTGCCAGCAATGCGCAGCTTCAAGGGGCTCGCGCACCGCGTCGAGAAGGTCACGACGATTGCCGGCGTCACGTATTACGACGACTCGAAGGGCACCAACGTCGGCGCGACGGTCGCGGCGCTCGAAGGCTTGGGCGGCGTCGGTTGCAAGTCGGTGGTGATCCTCGGCGGCGACGGCAAGGGCCAGAACTTTTCTCCACTCAAGGACGCTGTCACCGCGCATGCCCGCGCCGTCGTGCTGATCGGCCGCGACGGGCCGCTGATCGGCGCGGCCATCGACGGTTGCAAGGTTCCCGTTCGGACCGCCGCAGACATGAACGCGGCCGTGCGTCAGGCTGCCGCAGCAGCGCAAACCGGCGACGCCGTGCTGCTCTCGCCCGCCTGCGCGAGCTACGACATGTTCCGCAACTACGGCCATCGCGCCGCTGTCTTCCGCGCAGCGGTGGCGGCTCTGCAATCATGAATACCGCGGCCCTCGGTCAACGCCTCGGCAAGACGCCCGCCGCCGCGAGCGAGATCGATCCGCTGCTGCTCTGGCCGGCGCTCGCGCTGCTGCTGATCGGCCTGGTTATGGTCTATTCGGCCTCGATCGCCACCGCCGAGGGCTCGGCCTTCACCGGCCATTCGCCGACTTTCTTCCTGGTCCGCCATACGGTCTTCCTCGCCGTCGGTCTGGTCGCTGCGCTGATCGCCTTCCAGATCCCGCTGCGCTTCTGGCAGGAATTCGCGCCCTGGCTGTTCCTCGGCGGCGTCATCCTGCTCGCCGTCGTGCTGATTCCCGGCATCGGCAAGTCGGTCAACGGCGCGCAGCGCTGGATCGGCCTCGGCCCGATCAACCTGCAGCCCTCCGAGCTGATGAAACTCTGCGCCGTCCTCTACGCGGCCGACTACACGGCGCGCAAGCTCACCCAGATGGACAGCTTCCGGCGCGGCTTCGTGCCGCTCGCGGCGGTGATGATCGTCGTTGCCGGTCTGTTGCTGCGCGAGCCGGACTTCGGCGCCTTCGTCGTCATCGTCGGCATCGCGATGGGCATCCTCTTCCTCGGCGGCATGAACGGCCGGCTGTTCGCCTTCCTGATCGTCGCCATGGCGATCGCCTTCGCGCTGCTGATCCTCTCCTCGCCCTACCGCTGGGAACGCATCATCAGCTACATGGACCCCTGGCGCGATGCCTTCGGCAAGGGCTACCAGCTTTCGCACGCGCTGATCGCCTTCGGCCGCGGCGAATGGTTCGGCGTCGGCCTCGGCGCCAGCGTCGAAAAGCTGTTCTACCTGCCCGAGGCGCATACCGATTTTCTGCTCGCCGTGATCGCCGAAGAGCTCGGTTTCGTCGGCGTCGTCACCGTGGTCGGGTTGTTCGCACTGCTGACCTGGCGCTGCTTCATGGTCGGCCGGCAGGCATTGCTGCTCGACCGCATCTATGCGGGGCTCGTCGCGCAAGGCATCGGCATCTGGATCGGCTTCCAGAGTTTCATCAACATGGGCGTCAACATGGGCCTCTTGCCGACCAAGGGCCTCACCCTGCCGCTGATGAGCTTCGGCGGCTCGGGCATCCTCGCCAACTGCCTCGCCCTCGCCGTGCTGCTGCGCGTCGACTATGAGAATCGCCGACTGATGAGAGGTTTGCCGGCGTGAAGACCATCGTGATCATGGCGGGCGGCACCGGCGGCCACATCATGCCCGGCCTCGCCGTCGCCGACACGCTGCGCGATGCGGGCTGGCGGGTCGTCTGGATGGGCAATCCGGATGGCATGGAGGCGCGCCTCGTGCCGGCGCGCAAGTACGAGATGGCCTGGGTGCGCTTCGCCGCGCTGCGCGGCAAGGGTCTGCTGCGCAAGCTGTTGCTGCCCGTCAGCCTGCTGCGCGGCTTCGCCGAGGCGTGGCAGGCCTTCGGACGCATCCGGCCGGACGTCGTGCTCGGCATGGGCGGCTTCATCAGCTTTCCCGGCGGCATGATGGCTGCGCTGCGCGGCATCCCGCTCGTGCTGCACGAGCAGAATTCGATTGCCGGCCTCGCCAACAAGGTGCTCGCCGGGGTCGCCGACCGCGTGCTGACCGGCTTCCCCGAGGTTTTCAAGAAGGGGCGGTGGATCGGCAATCCGGTACGGCCGGAAATTGCCGTCCTGCCGGTGCCGGCCTTGAGTTACGCCCAGCGCGGCACGGCACGCCTGCATGTGCTGGTGCTCGGCGGCAGCCTCGGCGCGCAGGCGCTCAACGACACCGTACCGAAGGCGCTGGCGCTGCTGCCGGAAAACGAGCGGCCCGAGGTCGTGCACCAGTCGGGCGAGAAGCATCTCGAGGCGCTGCGCGCGGCCTATGCCGCCGCCGGCGTGCAGGCACACACGGTGGCTTTCATCGAGGACATGGCCGGTGCCTATGCCTGGGCCGATCTCGTGATCTGCCGCGCCGGCGCGCTGACCATCGCCGAGCTCGCCTGCGCGGGCGTCGCGAGCATCCTCGTGCCCTTCCCGCATGCGGTCGACGATCACCAGACCTCGAACGCGCGCTTCCTCGCCAGCGCCGGCGCTGCCATCCTGCTGCCGCAGCACGAACTCACGCCGGAACGGCTGGCGCTGATCCGCGACCTGAAGCGCCCGCAATTGCTGGAAATGGCGGAGAAGGCGCGCGCGCTGGCCATGCCCGATGCGACCGCAACCGTCGCCAACGTTTGCACGGAAATCGCCAAATGAAACATAAAGTGAAACGCATCCACTTCGTCGGCGTCGGCGGGTCCGGCATGTCGGGCATCGCCGAGGTGCTGGCCAACCAGGGCTTCGAGGTCAGCGGCTCGGACCTCGCCGCCTCGGCCACCACGCGCCGTCTCGCCGACAAGGGCGTGCGCGTGACGATCGGCCACGCCGCGGAAAACATCGCTGGCGCCGATGCGGTCGTCACCTCGACGGCCGTGAAAAGCGACAACCCCGAGGTGGTCGCCGCGCGCGAGTGCCACATCCCGATCGTGCCGCGCGCGCAAATGCTCGCAGAGCTGATGCGCCTCAAGCAGGGCATCGCCATCGCCGGCACCCACGGCAAGACGACGACGACCAGCCTGACCGCAAGCTGCCTCGCCGAGGCCGGATTCGACCCGACCTTCGTAATCGGCGGCCGCCTCAACTCGGCCGGTGCAAACGCCCGCCTCGGCAGCGGCGAGTTCCTCGTCGCCGAGGCCGATGAATCCGACGCTTCCTTCCTATTCCTCTCCCCGGTGATTTCGGTCGTGACGAACATCGACCAGGACCACATGGACACCTACGGCCAGGACTTTGGCCGGCTCAAGCAGGCCTTCATCGATTTCGTCCATCGCCTGCCCTTCTACGGCGTCGCGGTAATGTGCATCGACGATCCGCAGGTGCGCGAGATCCTGCCGCGGATCGCCAAGCAGGTCGTCACCTATGGGTTCGCCGCGGGCGCCAACATCCGCGCCGAGAACGTACGTGCCGACAATGGAATAATGCATTTCGACTGCGTGCGCACCAACGGCTCCGTCTCGCGCTTCCCGGTCACACTCAATCTCCCCGGCGAGCACAATGTGCGCAATGCGCTGGCCGCCATCGCGGTCGCCACGGAAGTCGGCGCCGGCGATACGGCAATCCAGAAGGCGCTGGCGGAATTCCACGGCGTCGGCCGCCGCTTCCAGCGCTACGGCGAGATCAAACTCCCGGCGGGGGGCAGCTTCACGCTGATCGACGACTACGGCCACCATCCCGCCGAAATGGAGGCGACGCTGGCTGCCGCGCGCGGCGCCTTCCCCGGCCGCCGCATCGTGCTGGCCTTCCAGCCGCACCGCTACACGCGCACCCGCGACTGCTTCGAGGACTTCGTCAAGGTGCTCTCGGCCGCCGACGCGGTGCTGCTCGCCGAGGTCTATGCCGCCGGCGAAGCGCCCATCGTCGCCGCCGACGGCCGCTCGCTGGCGCGTGCGCTGCGCGTCGCGGGCAAGGTCGAA
>JAJZSW010000061.1 GCA_021849505.1 Pseudomonadota bacterium | reverse complement strand
CTCATTTTCAGCGCTCGCGGTCCTTTGATCGAGGTCGGTTCCAGGATTGCGACAGGGGTCGTCGAACTGACGCACGGGCAGTCGGCTTCGGTGAAGGCGGATATCGCGGACGTTAAACCCAAGGGCCAAAACAACGATAGCATCGTTGCAGCGTATCGGGTGTTTCTGGAGGGTTACCGAGACAAGTTGGTGCATCAAACCGGAAACCGCAATGCGCGAAATACTGCACCCCATCCCTGGTTCGGTGACTTGACTCCGCAGCGCTGGGTTTGCCTCGGGGCCATTCACCAGCAGATTCACCGCCGCCAAATGGACCGTGTCATCGCCGGCTTGCGGCAAGGCCAACGTCAAAGGGGGCCCACAATTAATGCCTGAAAATTACTCCAACGCCCCCGTCGGAGTGTTCGTGAAGATTACTGTCGGCCCAGTTTGCGAATTCTCCGCGTAGCGGCTTCGCCTACCCCTCCGCCCCAGAAGAACACCTGCCATCCAGAATGAAAAGTTGAAATTGAAGGGCCGCTTCCGCAATTCTGATGGTTGGCGCGAGTGGCTGCTTCCATTTTTCTGATCGGCGGGTTTGGGTTGCGAAGTTGTAAGAAGCGATTCAAAAAAGTCGGCGCTGGCAGGACGGCAGTTCAATGGTCTGCGGCCAGCCAGTTCGGAATGTCGCGCTGGCCGTGCAGCACGCGCCAGACATCGATGCTGTCTGCGCCTTCGCGATAGAAAACCAGATAGGGAAAGCGGCGCAGTGGCCAGCTGCGCAGGCCGGGCAGGTTGAGTTCGTGGGCGTAGCGGGTGGAGCCGGTGCCCGGATGCCGCTGGATGTGCCGGAAGGCTTGCTCGGCCGCATCGACGAAGCGCCGTGCCAGATCGGGCGACTCGTTCAGGTAGTGATCGATGGCTTCCGCGATGTCCAGATCCGCGAGCGCCCGGCGCCGCAGCGGCTTCACGGCCGCTCAGGCGGCATGCTTCGCGCGCTTTTGGATATCCGCACGCAGTTTCTCGAAATATTCCTCGTCCGCTGCGCCGGCGACCGGCGCCTGGGCGCCCTGCAGGAGCAGATCGCGCAGGCGCGCGCGATCCTGGTCGCGGCGGATCAGTTCGCGTACGTATTCGCTGGCCGTGCCGTAGCCGGCCCCCGCGACCTGCCGGTCGACGAATTCCTTCAGCGTGTCCGGCAACGAGATGTTCATGGTGGTCATTGCCCGCTCCTGGTTTGGCAAAATTTGGCAAAAGCATAGCGCGAAGCCGGTGGCGGAGCAAGCCGTCAGCCCTCGTTTTCGCGGTTTCGACTGCCGCCCGGCCCGCTATCATGGCGCCCACCATGGACCTGATCGATCCCCGCACCTTCCTGCTCGTCGCCAACCTGCTCGGCCTGCTCTGCGCGCTCGTGCTTTGGGTACAGGCGCGCAGCTTCCCGACCGAAATCGCGGGCCTGCGCGACTGGGCGCTGGCGGTCGTGCTGATCAGCTGCGCGTCGGGGCTGGCCTCGCTGCGCGGCATCCTCCACGACGGCTTCGCGATCGTGCTGGCCAGCGGCCTGCTGCTGTTCGGCGAGCTGCTGCTGATCGTCGGGCTGCAGCGCTACCACGGCCGGCGGCCGGTCTGGCGGCCGACGCTCGACGTGATCGGCGCGGCCCTGCTGCTGATCGTCTTCCTGACCTTCGGCACGCACAACTACCAGGGCCGCATCTTCATCATGGCGCTGGCGCACATCGGCTTCTTCGCCTACGGCGCCTGGCTGGCCTGGCGCGCGCAACCGGCCGGCTTCGGCAGCCGCTTCCTGACGGTAGCCTTCCTGCTGGGGGTGGTCGTCGCGGCTTGGCGCCTCGCCACGCTGTCGATGGGAACCGCGGAGTCGGACGAGGCGTTCGACCGCAACCTGATCCAGCAGGTTTATCTGGGTGTGTTTTCCCTCGGCGTGCTGGGCCTGTCGATCGGCTTCATCCTGCTCGCCAACGAGCGCCTGCGCGTCGAGCTCGAGTTCATGGCGACGCGCGACCCGATGACGGGCATGCTTAACCGCCGCGCCTTCTTCGCCCGCGCTGCGGTCGAGTGGGCGCGCGCCGTGCGTGCGCACCGGCCGCTGGCGGTGGTGACCGCCGACATCGATTTCTTCAAGAAGGTGAACGACACCTACGGCCACCACGTCGGCGATCTCGTCATCAAGGATTTCGCGCTGCGGGCATCCCGGCTGCTGCGCGTGCCGGACATCCTCGCGCGCTTCGGCGGCGAGGAGTTCGTCATCCTGCTGCCGGACACCGATCTCGCCAATGCCTGCCACGTCGCCGAGCGCATCCGCAAGGAGGTGGCGACGCACCGCGACAAGGCGCTGCCGACCTATACGGCGAGCCTGGGCGTGGCGGTCGCGCAGGGCGCGCCGGGCGACGCGGCCGACATCGAGGCGCTGATCGCCGAAGCCGACGCGGCGCTCTATCGCGCCAAGCAGGGCGGGCGCAACCGCGTCGAGGGCTAAGGCGGCGCTGTTACAATCCGCGCCCCGATTCATCCCTTCCCCCGACCATGCCCAAGAAAGTCTTCATCCGCACCTTCGGCTGCCAGATGAACGAGTACGACTCGGACAAGATGGCCGACCTGCTCGCCGGTGCGGAAGGCGTCGTCAAAACCGACAGCCCCGAGGACGCGGACATCATCCTGTTCAACACCTGCTCGGTGCGCGAGAAGCCGCAGGAGAAGGTGTTCCACGAACTGGGCCGCGTCAGGAAGCTCAAGGAGAAGAACCCCGGCCTGCTGATCGGCGTCGGCGGCTGCGTCGCCAGCCAGGAAGGCGGCGCGATCGTCGAGCGCGCACCCTATGTCGACCTCGTCTTCGGACCGCAGACGCTGCATCGCCTGCCCGAACTGATCGCGGCGCGCCGGTCGAGCGGCAAGGCTCAGGTCGATGTGTCCTTTCCCGAGATCGAGAAGTTCGACAGCCTGCCTGCGGCGCGCGTGGAAGGCGAGGCAGGTTCGAGCGCATTCGTCTCGATCATGGAGGGCTGCTCGAAGTTCTGCACCTTCTGCATCGTGCCCTACACGCGCGGCGAGGAGGTTTCGCGGCCGCTCGACGACGTGCTCGCCGAAGTGCAGGCGCTCATCGCGCAGGGGGTGAAGGAAGTGACGCTGCTTGGCCAGAACGTCAATGCCTATCAGGGTTTGACCGCCGAAGGCGATACCGTCGACCTCGCCTTCCTGATCGAGACGCTGGCGACCATTCCGCAGATCGAGCGCATCCGCTACACCACCTCGCACCCGCGCGAGATGACGCAGCGGCTGATCGACGTCCATGCGACGACGCCCAAGCTCGTCGCGCACCTGCACCTGCCGGTGCAAGCCGGCTCCGACCGCGTGCTGGCGGCGATGAAGCGCGGCTACACGGTGCTCGAGTACAAGTCGATCGTCCGCAAGCTGCGCGCCGCGCGGCCGGACATCTCCTTGTCCTCCGATTTCATCGTCGGCTTTCCCGGCGAGACGGCCGAGGATTTCGAGAAGACGATGCAGCTGATCGAGGAGGTCGGCTTCGACACCAGCTTCTCCTTCCTGTTCAGCCCGCGCCCCGGCACGCCGGCGGCCGAGATGAGCGACGACACCCCGGCCGAGCTGAAATCGCAGCGCCTCCAGCGCCTGCAGAAGCGCATCGAGGCGCAGGCGTTCGCGATTTCCCGGGCGATGGTCGGCACGGTACAGCGCGTGTTGGTCGAAGGCCGCGCGAAGAAGGATGCCGACGAGCTGGCCGGCCGCACCGCCAACAACCGCGTGGTCAATTTCAAGGGCAGTGCCCGCCAGATCGGCCAGTTCATCGACGTCACCATCACTGCTGCCTTGCCGCACAGCCTGCGTGGCGAGGTCGTCGTGCGGGAATCCTAGGGCTCAGATCGCCCGGTCGTTGAAGGGCGTGTTCTTGTCCGCGCGCCGGTCGCAGCCACCGCGGCGCGGCGGGTTCTCCGGGTCGTAGCGCACCACGGGGCGGCGGTCGATGCCGTCGCGCCGCTCCTTGCCGCTGCGTTTTTCCTCCAGCTGCCGATATGTGCACTGGCAAGTGAACTTGTGGGTGCACGCGTGCAGCGGCAGCTGCGGGGCTTCGGCGGTCTTGAAATCGGTGTTC
This sequence comes from Pseudomonadota bacterium, assembly GCA_021849505.1. Taxonomy (GTDB): domain Bacteria; phylum Pseudomonadota; class Gammaproteobacteria; order Burkholderiales; family Rhodocyclaceae; genus Sulfuricystis. Next base: position 10,749 of record JAJZSW010000061.1, on the reverse strand, counting down.
GCGATGTTCTTCACGGCCTGACAGGCCGGTCCTTGCGGCGGAATCACGACCCGCTTGCCCCAGACCGGCTTTTCCACCGGAGCGGCCAGCGCTTCCAGATAGGCCTGCTCCCGGGCGGCCCTTCGCCTGCGCAGATAAACGGTCAGTCCCAGCAGCGGGACGACGACCAGAAATGCAAGCAGCCAATACACGAAATGGATTCCCGGAACCGTGGTGCGAAAGACGAAAGGGGGGCGAACGAAAAAATGATACCCGAAAGTCGGCGCCGGCCGGACGGCATCAGCCCTCCGCCGCGGCGGGCTTGCGTGCAAACAGCAGGCGCGGCGAGAAGCCGGTGACGAGGGCGGTGCCGAGAATGACGATGAAGGCGCCGGCCAGCGTATGCCAGCCCACCGTTTCGGCGAGGAACAGCCAGCCCCACAGCACGCCGAACAGAGGAATCAGGAAGGTGACGGTCAGTGCCGGCGCGGCGCCGATCTCGTTAATCAGGCGGAAGTAGAGCAGGTAGGCGACGCCGCTGCAGACCACGCCCAGGATGACGACGGCGAGCAGGATGTCCGGGCCCGGCAGCGCGGGCGGGACAAAGAAGAAGGAGGCCGGCAGCAGCCACAGCGTGGCCGCCCACATGCTGCCATGCGCGTTGGCGAGGGGTTCGACGGCGCGCGCCTGTTTCGCGTACAGCGAGGCGATGCCATAGCAGAACGCCGCGGCGAGCGCCGCCGCGGCCGCCCATTCCGCCCCGGGCTGCAGCATCGCCTGGTCGAGGCCGACCAGCAGCGCGACGCCGGCCACGCCGAGGCCGAGTCCGAGCGCCGCCTTCGGTGTCAGCCGCTGGCGCAGCCAGACCACGCCGATGAAGGTGCTCCAGATCGGCGCGGTGGCATTGAGAATCGCCATCAGCGAGGCCGGCAGCGTCAGCGCCGCGTAGCCGAACAGCAGGAAGGGCAGGGCGGAATTGAAGAAGCCGAGGATCAGGTAATGCTTCCAGTACGCGCCGGCGGCGAGGGTACTCTTGAGGAAGTGCGCGACGCCGGCGAGGAACAGCGCCGCCAGCAGCACGCGCAGTTCCATCAGCACGACCGGGCCGAGCGCGGGCACGGCGATGCGCATGAAGATGAAGGAGCCGCCCCAGATCGCGGAGAGGATCAGCAGGCGCGCGACGCTGGCGGCATTCATGCTTTCACCCTGCCGCCAGCTCGCCCAGCCGCCTGACCGCGGCTTCGATCGTTTCGCTCCACGGGTTGCCGCAATTCAGGCGCAGGCAGTTGCGGTAGAGGCGGCTCGGCGAGAACAGGTCGCCGGGCACGAAGGCGATACCCGCCGCGATGGCCCGTTTCCACAGTTTCGCGGTATCGATCTTCTCCGGCAGTTCGACCCACAGCACGAAACCGCCCTGCGGCCGCGCGATGCGCGTGCCGGCGGGGAAGTAGCGCGTCACCGCGGCGATCATCAGCTCGACCTGGTTCTGGAACTGGCGGCGCAGCTTGCGCACGTGGCGTTCGTAGGCGCCCGATTCGAGCGCCTCGGCGAGCACGCGCTGGGTGATCGGATTGGTGCCGCCGCTGACCAGCATCTTTTGCAGGGCGACGGCTGCGCGATACCTGCCGGCAGCTACAAAGCCGCAGCGCAGCGCGGGCGACAGGCATTTGGAGAACGAGGCGCACAGCATGACGTTGCCGGTCCTGTCGAAGGCCTTGATCGGCCACGGCCGCTGCGCGGCATAGCAGAGGTCGCCGTAGATGTCGTCCTCGATCACCGGCACCTTGCGCGCCGCCATCAGCTGGGCGAGCTTCTTCTTGCTGGCGTCGGGCATCACGCTGCCGAGCGGATTGCTCGCGTTCGGTACCAGCAGCACGGCGGCGACCTTGCCGTCGCGCGTGGCGAGGTCGAGCGCGGGGATCGAAATGCCGGTTTCCGGCTCGGTGGGGATTTCGAGCGCCTTGAGGCCGAGGCTTTCGAGCAGCTGCAGCATCACGTAATAGGCGGGCGACTCGACCGCGACCGTGTCGCCCGGCTGCGTGACCGCGCGCAGGCAGAGGTGCATCGCCTCGGTGCAGGAGTTGGTGACGACGATCTCCTCGCCGTCGAGCGGCCCGCCCCAGGACAGCGAACGCCGCACCAGCTGGCGCACCAGTTGCGGATCGTTGACGTCGGTGTGGCTCGCGCCGCCCAGCAGGTTGGGGAAGCGCCGCGCGACGCTGGCGTAGCGGCGGTGCAGCGCGGCGATCGGCAGCAAACCCGGCGCTGGCAGGGCGGCACCCAGCGGCACGATGCCGGGCTGTTGGTTCGCCTCCAGCACGCCGACGAGCCGCTGGTTCAGATCGACGAGTACCGGCGTCTCGGGGGCCGCCTGCGTTGCCGGCGCCAGCAGCGGCTGCGGCCGTGCGCGCACGAAGAAGCCGGATTGCGGCCGCGCTTCGACCAGCCCGCGCTCCTCGATCTGGCGGAAGGCCTGCACGGCGGTGGAGATCGAGACGCGCCGCTCCTCGGCGAGTTTGCGCACCGAGGGCAGGCGCTCGCCCGCGCGCAGCACGCCGCCGGCGATCATGCCGGCAACATCGTCCGCCAGTTTTTCGTAGCGCAGCTCGCTCATCAACGCACCCGTACAGTTGTCGTTCGTCATGGCCAGTACAGTTTCAAGCCTTGTTAACTGTAATGGTCACAATAATGTTTGATTGCAACTGTACCATTGATCGGCCGACTCCTAAACTTTCCTCCCATCAAGAAGGCGGATCGGGAGACGACCATGAAGATGCTTGCCCTGGAACACAACCGTCCGGTGTGGATCGGCGGCGCGACGCGGATCGAATGCGTCGCGGGCCGGGTCTGGCTGACGCGTACAAATGGGAGTGGCGACATCTTTCTATGCGCGGGTGACACGTTTGCGCTGGCACGGTCGGAATGTGCGTTGGCGGAGGCGCTCGGCCTGGCCCGAATCACCGTGCATGCCGAGCCTTTGGTCGGGCAGCGGCTGATTGCGCTGGTGGCGGGTGTGCTATCTTCATTGCATGAGCGCATGCGAACTCTGCGATTCGAGCGGCGGAGAACTCCTCTGGCAGGATGAGGTTTGCCGCGTCATCCGCGTCGGCGGAGCGGAAGGTGTTGCGTTTCCCGGTTTCTGCCGCGTCGTCTGGCAGGCGCATGTCGCCGAGTTGTCCGACCTGAGCGCGGACGAACGCCGCCATCTGCTCGATGTGGTGCAGGCGGTCGAACGCGCGGTGCGCGCCGCGGTCCGGCCCGACAAGATCAACCTCGCCAGCCTCGGCAACCTCGTGCCGCACCTTCACTGGCACGTCATCCCGCGCTGGCGCGACGACAGCCATTTCCCCGCGCCGATCTGGGCACCGGCTGCGCGCCCCGTGCCGGCGCGGCCGCAGCCCGGCAGTGACGCGTTGCGCACCGCGTTCGTCGCAGCCTTGGGAGAACGCTCATGAGCCTGGGCACGAAAATCGAACTGCCGCCGACCGGTACCCATGCCGCACCGAATTTCGCCGACCTGCAAGCCTGCCACGACTGGATCAGGCGACTGCCGCTGCTGAATCCCGGACTCGCACAGGCGCAACTGCTCGAACAGCTGCGCGTGCTGAACGGCTACACGCTGGGCGGCGCGGCTCGGCTCGGCATGCTCGAGGCGCTGCAGATCCCGATCCGCTTCGTGCAGGGCGAAAACGCGAACCTGTTTTCCGGCAAGCCGCTGCCACTCGCGCCGCTGGAGCAGGCCGCGAGCGACACGACCCACGCGCTGTGGCAGGAACTGCTGCTGGGGTATCTGCGCTGCCTCGAAAACCTGCTCGGCGGCGACGACAGCCTCAAGCCGCAGGCGGCCGTGATCTGTCAGCGCGCCCTGGCGATCCTTGCCGACGATTTCGCCGACCTGGTGCGCGCCGGCCGGCAGGCGGACACGCCGCTGTGGCGCTTCGCCCACGCCGTTTATTCCAGCGCCGAAGCCCTGGCCGTGACGCTGATCCCCGTCGCCGACACGCCGCGGGATGCCAGTTTCGCGCACCCGCCCGGGGACGTCACCGACACGCTGCGCGGCTATCGGCCGGTGAGCCCCGCGATGACCTACGTCGAGCTGGCCCTGATCGCCGCCGCCAGCCTGCACGAACTGGCGCCGCGTCAGCAGCGCTGGGTGATGAACTGGGCGCGGCGCTGGTCCGCCAAGGTCGGCGTGCTGGCCGCCCCACCGCAGCTGATGTCCTCCCTGCCCCTGTGCGTCGATCTCGAGGGCGACGCCCCGCCGGGCTTCAAGCCGCAAACCGGCCGGGGCGCACGCTGGCTCGACACCGCCGAACTGCGCAAGAGCATGAAGAAGCGCCTGGTGCTGCTGGCGCGCGGCGATCCCGGCATGACTCCTGCCAGCCTCGGGCTGGGCGAGGATTGCACCCTGCCCACCTGCGGCGAGGTGCTGCAGCGCATCTATCCGCGCTGGGTCAAGGGCGGCGTGCAGCGCCGCTACGAGCGTCACCCGATGAGCGGCACCTGCCGCTTCGTCGCCGGGGTGGATGCCGTGCATTACTATGTTTCCGGCCACCTGAGCTTCCATCCGCCGGGCAGCACCACCACCGACGAACTGCGCCGCCAGCGCGAGGAGCTGGCGATGTTCGGGCAGGTGGCGACGCGTTTCGAGGAGCTGACCAGCGTGGATCAGGGCTTCCAGCTCGAGAGCTGGACCGTGGTGGAGGACTGGGGCCTGTTCGACCAGTCCGCGGACGGACTCTGCCTGGTGCGCCCCCTCGAACGCGACGGCGGCAGGCTCGGCATCGGCCAGCTGGTCGCCGTGCAGCCGGCAGCGCGCGGCGACATGCTGCTGGGCGTGGTGCGCTGGACGCAGCGGCGCGGCGATGATCTCGTCGCCGGCATCCAGCTCATGCCGGGCCGGCCGCAGCCGGTCGCCGTGCGCCGTACCGGCGTGATGGCGACGCCGGACAAGTACCAGCCCGGCTTCATCCTGCCCGAGATGCCCGACCGGCAGCTCCCCGCCTCGCTGGTCCTGCCCCCGGGCAGCTTCCGGGCCGAGCGCATCATGGAGACCTGGACGCAGATCGCGACGCGCCGTTTCAAGCTCGGGGAAATCGTCGAGCGCGGCGCCGATTTCGAACGCGCCAGCTGCGTGGAAGTGGCCTAGAAAGTCGGCGCCGGCAGGACGGCACCGCCGCCAGCCGTAGGGTTTTTCAGCAGCGTCAGGAGTTCGTCCGCCGGGAGCGGCTGGCTGTAGAGATAGCCCTGCGCGAGTTCGCAGGACCGCGCCTGGAGCAGGCTGGCCTGGCCCGCATTCTCGACGCCTTCCGCGACGACCGACAGGCCGAGGCTGTTCGCCATCGCGAGAATCGCCTCGACCAGCGCGCGGTTGCCGGCGTCGCCGGCCATGTCCTTGATGAAGGTCTTGTCGATCTTGACGTGGCGCACCGGGAAGCGCTTCAAATAGGCGAGCGACGAATAGCCGGTGCCGAAGTCGTCGATCGACAGGTTCAGTCCGGCCGTCCCCGCATCGACGAACCATTGCTGGATCGCCGGCGACTCGGCGAGCAGCACGCTCTCGGTGATCTCGAGCATCAACTGTTGCGGCGACAGCCCGTACTTGTAGAGCACCGCGAGGATGTTCTTGACCGCGAGGGCCTCGGGCAGCTGGCGGACCGAAACGTTGATCGCCAGCGTCAGGTTGTGGCCGGCGGTTTCCCAGGCCGCGACCTGCCGGCAGGCCTCGTCCAGCGCCCAGCCGCCGATCTCGCGGATCAGGCCGGTCTCTTCGGCGAGCGGCAGGAAATGATGGGGCTCGAGCAGGCCGCGCTGCGGATGCTGCCAGCGCAGCAAGGCCTCGACCCCCATGATCCTGCCGCTGGCGAGATTGACGAGCGGCAGGAAATGGAGGCGGAATTCATGGCGCGACAGCGCGCCGCGCAGGTCGATTTCCAGCGCGCGGCGGTCGAGCGCGGCGGTCGTCAGGGCCGGTTCGAAGAACTGGGCATTGTTGCGCCCCATGGTCTTGGCGCGGTACATCGCCAGGTCGGCGTTGCGGAACAGCGTGTCGATGTCGCGCCCGTCGTCGGGGAAGATGGTGATGCCGATCGAGGCGCCGATGTGGATCTCGTTGCCCTCGATGACGAAGGGTTCGACCATCTGGCCGATCAGCTTTTCGGCGATGATCCCCGCCGGCGCGATGGCGTCGATGTCCATCAGCAGGATGACGAATTCGTCGCCGCCGAGGCGCGCGATCGTGTCGGTCTCGCGCACGCACATGCGCATGCGCTCGGCCACCAGTTGCAGCAGCCGGTCGCCGACCGCGTGGCCGAGGGTGTCGTTGACCTGCTTGAAGAAGTCGAGGTCGATGAACATCACCGCGACGCGCGAGCCCTCGCGGCGCGCCTGCTTGAGCGCCTGGCTGAGCCGCTCGGCGAGCAGGTTGCGGTTCGGCAGGCCGGTCAGCGCGTCGTAGTTGGCGCGGTAGGCGATCTCGTCCTCGTCGCGTTTCTTCTGGGTGATGTCGATGAACAGCGCGACGAAGCCGACGCCGCGGCCCTGGTCGTCGCGTACCGTCGAAACGATCTGCCAGGCGGGGAAGATGTCGCCGTTCTTGCGCTTGTTCCACAATTCGCCTTCCCAGCGCCCCTGCGCCAGGAGCCGGGCCCACATGTTCTTGTAGAACAGCTCGTCCTGGCGGCCGGATTTGAGGAGGCGCGGCGTCTGGCCGATCGCCTCGGCGGCGCTGTAGCCGGTCATGTTCGTGAAGGCCTGGTTGATGCGCCGGATCACGCCGTTGCTGTCGGTGATCATGATCGCCTCGCTGGTGGATTCGAACACCGTCGCCGCCTCGCGCAGGCTGCGCTCGGCCGCGACGCGCTCGCTGATGTCGTGGACGATCGCGTAGATGACCAGCCGCTTGTCGTACTGGTAGGGGCTCGAATACACCTCGACGCTGCGGATCTCGCCGTTCTTCAGGCGATGCGGCTGGATCGACTGCTCGCGGCCCGCGGCCAGGGCCTGGGCCATCTCGGCCGCGACGTCTTCCTGGCGCATCTGGTTGAGGTCGGTGATGAAGCGGGCGAGCAGCTCCTCGCGCGCGTAGCCGTAAAAGGCGCTGGCGGCCGGGTTGGCGTCGAGGATGCGGCCGTCCGCGGGGTCGATCAGCAGCATCACCGCCCTGGCCTCGTCGAAGAAGCGGCGGAAGTGCGTTTCGCTCTCGTTCAGCGCCACCATCAGTTGTTCGAGGCGCTGTTCCAGTTCGCGCTGCCCGGTGATGTCGGTGTTGGTGCCGATCATGTGGCGTGGCCGGCCGGCCGGGTCGCGCATGAGGTGGGCGGAGGTTTCCACCCAGCGGTAGTCGCCGAGCCGCGTGCGCATGCGGTAGCTCACCTGGCGGGTCTCGCTTTCGCCGGCCAGCAGGCTTTCGAAGGCCTTGCGCACCTTCGGCTGGTCTTCGGGGTGGATCAGGCTGCGCCAGGCCGCCAGGGTGTTGGGGACGTCTTCAGGCAGGTAGCCCAGCATGCGCCGCCAGGCGGGCGAAAAAACCACCTCCCCGGTCATGGGGTTGAGATCCCAGACGCCGTGACCGGTCCCTTCCAGCACGAAATCCCAGCGGTTGGCATCCGCTTCCGGGATGGCCGGCGTGGTGGTGGGGGCGGAAGAGGGAGGGGTCGGCGCAGCGACCGGCAGGATGGATTCGCCACGGCTTGCGGCGCGCGGACGCAGAAGAAAAAACAGCACGCCCACAGCAACCAGCAGTGCCACGAGGCCCGCGAGACCCACGACCGCCATCGCCTGGCCCCAGACCAGCTGGGCCTCCATCGCGTTGACGAGGCGTTCGAGGACCACGAAGGTATCGGCGGTACCGGGTGTTTGCCGCGCTGCCATGTCCTCCTGGCCGAACGTGGGCGTCGTTCCGGCCAGCACGGTCCACCCCGCCCTGCGAGCGAGCAGGCGCTTGAGTTTGCTTGCGGTGGCGACCAACGGTAGTGCCAGCATGACGTCCGTTATGTGTTGTCAACTCGTTGTTTAAGCAGGATTCGGGCCGGCGGTGCTAGTCGTTTGTTTCTTCCGATAATTTGGCATTTGCTAATTTTGCCGGAGCATAAGTGTAAGGAATTCCTTACACTTTTTCGTCCTGATCCGGCGGCTCGAACCATTGCAATTGCTGCTCCATGACTTCGACGGTGGCCTCGGAGGCATCGTTCCGGCGGGCCAGGATGCGCCGGGCGAGTTCCTCCCTGGGAACCTGCGGCGCCAAAATTTCGAAGGCGACGCCGAGACGGTGCGCCACGGAACGGAACGCAGCGCGCTCGGCGCGCTTCAGGAAGGCGGCATCGACGATCACCGACCAGCCGGCGCGCAGGATGGCCTCCGCCAGTTCGGCCAGCCGCGCGTAGGTGCGCGCGGTCGCTTCGGGTGTATAGATCGCGCCGCCGCTGTCGGCATCCGGCGCGAGGTCGTGCAGTCGCTTGCGCTCCACGTCGGAGCGGACGCGCACGCTGTGCAGGAAGTCGGCGCTGGCGAGACGGCGACTGGTCTCGTGGGTCTTGCCGCAGCCCGAGGGGCCGCAGGTGATCGTCAGCGTCGGCGCGGGCGGGGTCGTGAGGCGGCTGGCGAGGGCCAGGTAGCCGGCCGCCTCGGGGGCCCGCTCCTGCAGGGCGGCCACCTTGGCGCGCACCATCGCGCGATAGACGAGGTAGAAGCGCAGCACGGTCAGCGCGTCGAAGTCCCCGCTCCAGGTCAGCCAGGCGTCGAGCAGCCAGTGGGCGAGTCCGGGGCGGCCATGGTCGAGCAGGTCGAGCAGGGTGAAGGCGATCTCGCTGGCGACGTCGATGCAGCGGAAGTCGGCGCTGAACTCGATGCCGTCGAAGGGCACGACGCGCCCCTCGAGCAGCACGAGGTTGCCCAGATGCAGGTCGCCATGGCCCTCGCGCACGCTGCCGGCGGCGCGGCGCCGGGCGAAGTCGCGGCTGCGGCGCTGCCACTCGGCCTCGGTCCACGCGCGCAGGCGCGTCAGCAGGGGGGCCTCGACCGGCAGCAGGCGCTCCAGCTCGTCGAAGTTCTCCAGCGCGTCGGCGCGGATGATTCCGGGCGTGCCGAATTCGGGAGCGGCGACGGCGGCCTGCGCCTGGAAGGCGACGAGGTCGCGGGCCAGCTGCGCGAGGTGCGCGCCGGTCAGGTCGCCCTGGCTGCTGACATGGTCGAGCCGCAAGGCTTCGTCGAAGCGGCGCATCTTCACCGCCGGCTCGCCGGCCAGCTCGACGACGTCGAGATAGAGGTCGGGCGCGAAGCGCCGGTTCAGGCGCAGCTCCTCGTGGCAGAAAAAGCGCCGCTGCTCGACCGTGGCGTAGTCGAGGAAGGGCAGCGTCACCGGCTTCTTGACCTTGTAGGCATGGGGGCCGGCGAGCAGCACCCAGGAGATGTGCGTCTCGCGGCAGGCCTCGGCCGGAACGGGCAGCGCGGCGAGGATTTCGCGGGGGATGTTCATGCCGTCGGCACGCGCGCGGGCAGGGTGCGTCCCAGTTCGCGGATCGCGTTGCGCAGTTCAAGGATGCCCCACATGCGCCAGCCGAAGAGCGCGGCCGGGATGATGATCAGCCAGATCAGGAAGCGGCTCAGCACCTGGGCGGCGAACATGAACAGGACGCCGAAGAGGCCGCCCGCCCCCTGCGCGAGGTTGCGGTTGCGGAACAGCGCGTTGATGCGTGCGGCATGCGCCCAGGCGTCGAGCCGGTCCTGGATGCGCAGCACGATCGGCTCGCTGCGCCGCAGGGTGCGCAGCAACGGGCTGTCCTGCGGCACGCCCGCGGCGCGCGCGTCGGCGACCAGCGCCAGCAGTTGCGCGCAGGCGTCGGCCGTGTTGGCGCGCTCGGCCTCGCTCGCGAAGATGCCGAGGTTCGCGCAGGCATCGCGCAGCCGCGCCAGCGTCTCGTTCGTGCGCGCGGCGAGTTCGGCGAATCGGGCGGCCGCGGCGTCGCTCTCGCGCTGCCGGCGTTTTTGCTCGGTCGCGGCTTCGTCGCGGGCATAAGGGAGCAGGAAGCTCGCCATCACCCAGGCGGCCGGCTCCGCGCTGGCGAGCAGATGTGCGAGCCAGGGGCTCTGCGCCTGCCAGTCGGCGGCGCGCGCGCTGATCTGCCTGCGCAGGTCGCCGGCGTAGCCTGTGTCGGCCAGCGCCAGCAGCAGCATCGGCAGCAGCTTGAAGGAAGACGGCTTGTGCAGGCCGGCCGGCTCGCCATAGACCAGGGCGTCGTAGTCGGTCACGCCCTGGATGCTGGTCTGCTCGATGCGCAGGTTCGTGCGCGCATGCGTGGTCTCCTGCCAAAGCTGCAGGCAGTGTGCGTGCTGTTCCTCCCAGCGCGCGGCCAGGGCGGCTTCGGCGGGGTGCCGGGCGGGCGGCAGTTCGCGCAGGACTTGCTGGGCGAAGACCGAGACGACCCAGTCGGCCGCGGGCAGGTCGCCCTGCACCGCCTTCGCCGCCTGGGCGAGGAGGCCCGGCAGGGCGAGGCTGACGCCGCGCCAGACCGGCGGCAGGGTGGGGGCGAGGAACTGGATCAGCCGCAGCAGCCGCAGATCCTCCTTGATGTCGCGCAGTTCGATCAGATCCTGCAGGAAGCGCACGAGATTCTGGTCTTTCAGCTCCTCGCGGGCCCAGGTGGCGATCTCGCCGCGCATCAGGTCCTTGCGACCGGCGTCCCAGTGCGTGGCCAGCGCAGCGGCGAGTTCCTCCGGGGTGTGGCAGAGGGCATCGCCGAGGCGGTAGGGCAGGCCGGCAGCCGCGCCCGG
>JAJZSW010000060.1 GCA_021849505.1 Pseudomonadota bacterium | reverse complement strand
TCGATCATCAACAGCATGGGTTGCCCGCTTTCCCGTCAGGGTGGTGATGCAAAACCGCAATTTTCCCTCAGAACCGGGTGCCGTGGCGCCCGCTGGCCTATTTTAGGTCTTGCTTGAACTGCGCCGGATCGAGGTTGTGGCGCGCCAGCAGCTTGTAGAACTCGGTGCGGTTGCGCTGCGCGATGCGCGCCGCCTGTGCGACATTGCCGCGCGTGGATTTCAGCAGCTGCGCCAGGTAGTCGAACTCGAAGGCCTTGCGGGCGTCGTCGAAAGCCGCCATTTCCCGCTCGTTGTCTTCCGCCAGCAGCCGTTTCACGAGCGTGGCGGGCACCAGCGGCACGACGGCCAGCCCCAGTGCCTGCTCGACAATGCCGCGCAGCTGCCGCACATTGCCGGGCCAGGGCGCCTCGCACAGCAAGGCGAGTGCTTCCGGCGAGAACCCCTGCGCGGTCTTCTTGCCCGCTTGCGCGGCGAAATGGGCGACCAGAAGCGGGATGTCGCCGCGGCGGGCGGCCAGGCTGGGAACGGTCAGCATGTTGCGCATGAAGCTGTAGTACAGGTCGGCGCGGAAGCGGCCGTCATGCGCAGCGGTTTCGAGCGACTGCGTCGTCGTCGCGATGATGCGCACGGCGCTGCGCCGGCCCTCGAACAGCCCGGTCGTGCCGATGCGCGCCTGCAACTGGGTTTGCAGCGGCAGGGCCAGCTGGTCGATGTCGTCGAGCAGCAGCGTGCCGGCGCCGTCGAACGCGGCGACGAAGCGGGCCTCTGCCGCGCTGTTATCGGTGCCCGGGCCGCACTGCAAGACCTGGAAGGGCTGCCTGGCGCGCCGGCTGCAGGCGTGCATGGCGCGCGCCAGCAGTTCCTTGCCGCTGCCGCGCGGTCCCTTGAGCAGGAGCGGCTGCGGGTCGTCGGCGAGGCGGTGCGCGGTGCGCAGCAGTTCGTCCATGGCCGCGTCGGCCGTGACGATGTCCTTGCGCCATGCCGCGTTGGCGCGCTCCGGGGCGATCGGCGGCGAAAGTGCGATCGCGGCGGCGACACGCGCCAGCAGTTCGCGGCCGTCGAAGGGCTTGGTGAGGAAGCTGAACACGCCGCGCTGCGTGGCGGCCACGGCATCGGGAATGGTGCCGTGGGCGGTGAGGATGATCACCGGCACGCTCGGCGCTTCGGCATGCAGGCGCTCGAACAGCGCATGGCCGTCCATGCCGTCCATGCGCAGGTCGGTGACTACCACGCGCGGTCGTTCGTTCCGGAAGATCGCCAGCGCCTCGAGTCCCGAAGCGGCCTGGGCGACCGTATAGCCGGCCGAGCTCAGGCGCATGTCGATGAGCGCGAGCAGGTCGGGGTCGTCGTCGACGACGAGGATGCGTGCCGCGTCGGCAGCGCTCATCGGCGGATGGCCCGCTGCAGGGTTTCACGGTCGATGCGGCGCAGCGCCTCGACCTTCTTTTCGAGTGTGGCGACCTTGCGCTCGAGCTCCTCGACCTTGCGCTGCTCCTCGCGCAACTGGCGCTGGCGTTCGGCCAGCTGGACCTGCAGCTTCTGCTGTGTCTCCTCGGCCTTGCGCTGCTCGTCGCGCAGCTGGTGCTGGAGGTCGGCCAGCTGCTGTTGCAGCCGCTGCTTTTCGTCTTCGGCCTTGCGCAGTTCCTCGCGCAGCACTTGCGGCGCATCCTGTGCCCCGCTCTCCTGCCCAGGCATGCCGGCACAGCCCGCCAGCAAAAGCGACAGGGCCAATAGCGTAACAATGCGGCGTGCGTTCATGGGTGGTTCGTGGTCAAGGGGAGGGTGGCGCGAAAATGCGTGGCATCCGTCCCGGGCAGGTATTCGAGGGTGCCGCGATGCGCCGTGGCGAACTCGCGGGCGATCGCGAGGCCGAGGCCGACACCGGCAATGGCCTTCGTGCCCGGACTGCGATAGAACGGTTCAAAAATCATTTTACGCTCCTCCGCGGGCACGCCCGGCCCCTCGTCCATGACATCCAGCACGGCGTTCTGGTGGTCGCGGGAGAGGTGGACGCGGATCGTGCCCTGCGGCGGCGAGAACTTGATGGCGTTCGACAGCAGGTTGTCGATGATGGTCGTGACTTCCTCGCGCCCGCCGGTCACGGTCAGCGGCGCCAGCTTGCCCGTGATGCGCAGGCGCTTGTCGCGGGCGGCCAGCTTGTGCGTGGCCAGGATCTGCTGGATCAGCTCGTCGAGCCGCAGGTTCTCTGGTTCGATGCGGTCGCGCACGTGCTCGGCCTGCTGCAGCTTGAGCAGGCCGTCGATGAGCCCCTGCAGTCGCAGGACGTTGCCCTGCATGATGCCGGCGATCTTCTCCTGCTGCGGGGAAAGCGGTCCCGCCACGCCGTCGGAGAGCAGGCTGCTTCCCTCACGCAGCGCGGCGAGCGGCGTCTTCAGTTCGTGGGAGACATGGCGCAGGATGCGCGTGCGCTCTTCCTGCAGGGCCAGCATGCGCTTGCGCAGCCAGTCCAGCCGCTTGCCGATCCAGCGCAGGTCGTCCGTGCCCTTGAGTTCGATGGGCCGTTCCAGCAGGTTGTTGCCGAGGGCGATCACGGCGCGCTCCACGCCTCTGAACAGCTGGGCGACGATGCGTTGTCCCGCCCAGAACAGCAGCACGGCCAGCAGGAAAGCCAGCGAGATGGCGATCAGCATTTGCTGCTGGAGTGCTTCCGCCGCGCCGCGAAAACTTTGCCGCTCGGCCTCCGCGAGCCGGTCGGCTTCCGCGATCATGCCTTGCGCGTCGAGCCTGAGTCGGGACAGGTGCTCCAATGCGGCCGGCACATTGTGCGGATCGCCCGTCAGCTGGCTGTAGATAGCCGCTTCGGCTGCCTGCGCCTGCTCCAGCCGGTGGGCGAGGGGCTGCACGAGGGGCAGCTGCGCGAACGCGGCGCCGCTCTGCAGCCACGCAGCGCGCGCCACGCGGAAGTCGTCCAGCAGGGACGGATCGCGCAGAGCTTCGTACTGCAGCAGGATGCGTTCCATCAGAAAGACATCTTCGTCGTGCTTCCGGCTCAGGCGGGTGGCTTCCGCCGTCTGTTGCAGCGCAATCTCGCTACGCGCGGCGAAACGGGTCAGGCTGACCGAAGCGAAGGAGATGGCAATCAGCAGCGGCAGTGCCGTCAGCAGCCAGCCGACGAGGATCAGGCGCAAAAAGGAGCGGGGATACAGATTCATGCCGGGCATTGTCGGTGAAGGGGTTGTCGGACCAAAGTGTCGGGGTTTGGCGACAGTGGCAAGGGCGGAGAGGAATCCGGATGATGCCGCGCATAGCGTAACACCCCGCAAGCCGTATTGCCGCTGTCCGAATTCGAGAGGAGAACACGATGGATGTCCAATTGCCAGCCGTCGAGACGGCACAGAGACCGCCGCAGGCGCAGGTGCTGCCGATGCGCGGTGCCCGGCAGCCGGGCAGCCGGGATGCTGATTCTTTGGCGCAACTCGTGCTGGCAAACCTGGCCGACGCCCTGAAGCTGGGCGCCAGCGACATCCATTTCGAGTCTGCGAGCCGCGGCCTGGTCGTGCGTTACCGCATCGATGGCGTGCTCGAAACCGTGTGCGAGGCGGGCGGTGGCGAAATGGCCGCCCGGACGATTGCCCATCTGAAGACCCTTGCCGGGCTCGATGGCGCCGTGCGGCGCGTGCCGCAAGAGGCCCGTGGCACGATCCGCGTGAATGGACGGCGAGTCGATATTCTGCTGTCGCTGCTGCCGAGCCTGCATGGCGAGGACGCGATCCTGAGCATTCTCGACAAGCGCAGGCTGGTCCCGGCCGGCGAGGTGCTGGGCATCGAGCAGCTGGGTTTCACCAGCGTCGATTGCGCGCAGCTGCGCAGCCTGGCCACGCAGCCCTATGGCCTGGTGCTCGTGACGGGCCCCGCCGGCTGCGGCAAGACGACCACCCTGTACGGCATGCTGTCCGAGATCAACGACGGCCGCGACAAGATCGTCACCGTCGAGGAATCGATCGAGTACGAATTGCCGGGCATTTTGCAGACCGCGGTCGCCGACTATAAGGACGCGGGGGGCGCGGGCATGGCCGGCGCCCTGCGCGCCGTGCTGCGCCACGATCCCGACCGCATCATGATCGGCGCCATCCGCGATGCGGCGACCGCCGAGCTGGCGCTGCACGCGGCGCAGGAGGGCCACTTCGTGCTGGCGGCGGTGGGCGGCAACCAGGTTTTCGACGCGATCAGCCGCTTTGCGCGCTTCGGCATCGATCCCGCGGCGCTGGCCGACGCGCTCAATGGCGTCGTCTCCCAGCGCCTGCTGCGCACGGTCTGTCCGCATTGCGCCGAACCCGTCGAGCCGCCGCCGCGCGCGCTCGCGGCGCTGAGTCTGCCTCCTGAGGCCGCAAGCGGCGGCTTCCGGCGCGGCGCCGGCTGCGGCGCCTGCCGCACGACCGGCTATCACGGCCGGCGGGCGGTCGCCGAGATTCTCGTGGTCGACGAACGCCTGCGGACGCTGATCGGCCAGCGTGCTCCGCTGGCCGACATCAGGGCGGAGGCGCGGCGCCAGGGCATGCAAAATCTGCGCGAAGCCGCCCTTGAACTGGCCCGCGCGGGACTGACGACACTCGAAGAAGTGGCCCGCGTTACCCGTCAGGGTTAAGGACGCGGGGGGCTACTCGAAACGTGTATCGAGGCCGGACTCGGCCATCTCGGCGGCGCGCAGCTGCGCCTTCGCCTTGTTGAGCGTTTCCTGCCATTCGCTGTCGGGATCGGAATCCGCGACGATGCCGGCGCCGGCCTGCACGTAGATGCGCTGGTCCTTGACCACGGCGGTGCGGATCGCGATGCAGAGGTCCATGTCGCCGTTGAAGCCGAGGTAGCCCACCGCGCCGGCATAGATGCCGCGCTTGGTCGGCTCCAGTTCGTCGATGATCTCCATCGCCCGCACCTTGGGCGCGCCCGACACCGTGCCGGCCGGGAAGGTGGCCTTCAGCACGGACACCGGGCCTTCGTCGTCCTTCAGTTCCGCTTCGACGTTGGAGACGATGTGCATCACGTGCGAGTAGCGCTCGACGGTGTATTGGTCGGTGACCTTGACCGTGCCGGTCTTGGCGATGCGGCCGATGTCGTTGCGGCCGAGGTCGAGCAGCTGCAGGTGCTCGGCGCGTTCCTTCTGGTCGGCCAGCAGGTCGGCGGCGAGCGCGGCGTCCTCCGCCGCGGTAGCGCCGCGCTTGCGCGTGCCGGCGATCGGCCGCACGGTGACCTTGCGCTTCATTTGCTCATGCGGGCCTTCCGCTTCGAGGCGCACGAGAATCTCGGGCGAGGCACCGACGACATGGAAATCGCCGAAGTCGAAGAAGAACATGTAGGGCGAGGGATTGAGCGTGCGCAGCGCCCGGTAGAGCGCCAGCGGGCTGGCCGCGTAGGGCTTGCTCATGCGTTGGGCAAGGACGACCTGCATGATGTCGCCATCGACGATGTACTGCTTGGCTTTCTTCACCGCGGCCTTGAAATCCGCTTCGGGAAACTCGAAAGTCGGCGCCGACGGGACGGCAGGCTGGTCAGCGGGAAGCGGGACCGGGGCGCGCAGCTTGGCCAGCAGTTCGCGCAGGCGTGCCTGCGCATGCTTCCATGCCCCCGGGAAGCCCGGTTCGGCGAAGACGACGAGGGTGAGCTTGCCCGAGAGGTTGTCGACGATCGCGATCTCTTCAGAGAGCAGCAGCAGGATGTCGGGCACGCCGAGTGGGTCCGGCTTTTGCGCGTCCGCCAGTTTCGGCTCGATGCAGCGCACCGTGTCGTAGCCGAAATAGCCGACCAGGCCGCCGCAGAAGCGCGGCAGGCCGGGCAGGTCCGGCACCTTGAAACGCGCCATGAATTCCGAGACGAAGGACATCGGGTTGGTGTGTTCGCGCCGCTCGGCGACGCGGTTGCCCGAGAGCAGCATGATCGTCGAACCGGTGACGGCGATGCGCGTCGGCGTGGTCAGCCCGATGAAGGAGTAGCGGCCGAAGCGCTCGCCGCCCTGCACCGATTCGAGCAGGTAGGAATGCGCGCCTTCGGCGAGCTTCAGGTAGATCGAGAGCGGCGTGTCGAGATCGGCGAAGGTCTCGAGGGTGACGGGAATGCGGTTGTAGCCCTCAAGGGCCAGGCGGTCGAACTCGGCTTCGTTCATGCTTGGATGTGTTGCGCGGCTTCCAGAAGGCTGCCGACTATAGCATCGGCCGCCAGGCCCCGCACATCCTGCCCTTCGTTGTAGCCGTAGGGCACGAGGAACACCGTGCAGCCGGCATTTTTGCCGGCGTGGAAGTCATGCACCGAGTCGCCGATCATCAGCGTGTCGGCGGGCGAGACGTTCATGCGGCCGCAGGCCCAGATCACCGGCATCGGGTCGGGCTTGGGCTTCGGCAGCTGGTCGCCGGCGACGGCCACGCTGATGTAGGGCAGCAGGCCGGTGCGCTCCAGCAGCGGGAGCGTGAAGGCCTGCGCCTTGTTGGTGATGACGCCCATCGGCAGCCCCATGGCCTTGAAGGCGTCGAGTCCCTCGACTACGCCGGGGAAGGGCTTGGCGGCTCGGCCGTTGAAGTGTTCATAGTGCTTTTTGAAGCTCGCCAGCGCAGCGGCCGGCGGGGGGGTTGGATCATCCGCCGCTTCCAGCGCACCGGCGAGCACGCGCTTGACCAGATTGGGGATGCCGCGCCCGACGTAGGCGCGGATGTCTTCGACCGCGACCGGCGGGCGGCCGAGGTCGGCGAGCATGCCGCAGGCGGCGGCATGCAGGTCGAGCACGGTGTCGAGCAGCGTGCCGTCGAGGTCGAGCAGGACGGCCTTGATCATCAAACGGTTTTCAGCGCGGCGCGCATTTCGCCGATGATGGTGTCGTAGCGGTTGGGGTCCTTCTCGTTGCGCTTGCCGAACACGGCCGAGCCGGCGACGAAGGTATCGACGCCCGCGCGGGCGACTTCGGCGATGTTCGCCGGGCCGACCCCACCGTCGATTTCGAGTTCGGTCTTGAGGCCGCGCTCGGTGATCATTTGGCGCACCTTGCGTGCCTTGTCGAGCACGTAGGGGATGAATTTCTGGCCGCCGAAACCAGGGTTCACCGACATCAGCAGCACCATGTCGAGCTTGTCGAGCGTGTATTCGAGCACGTCGAGCGGGGTGGCCGGGTTGAAAACGAGGCCGGCCTTGCAGCCGTTTTCCTTGATCAGGCCGATGGTGCGGTCGATGTGCTCGGAGGCTTCCGGATGGAAGGTGATGTAGGTGGCGCCCGCCTTGGCGAAGTCGGGGATGATGCGGTCGACCGGCTTGACCATCAGATGCACGTCGATCGGCGCGGTGACGCCATGTTTTCTCAAAGCCTCGCAGACCAGCGGGCCGATGGTCAGGTTCGGCACGTAGTGGTTGTCCATGACGTCGAAGTGGACGATATCCGCGCCGGAAGCCAGTACATTGTCGACTTCCTCGCCGAGCCTGGCGAAGTTTGCGGACAGGATGGACGGCGCGATGCGATAGGTCATGACGGGTCTCCTCGATGAATTAAATTAAAATGAATTCGATTGTAACGGGCCGTCCATCAGGGCGGCTAATATTTTCTGATGGCAGGTATAAGCTGATGGCAGAGTCCAAGAAATACGAAATCGAGGTGACGGTCGAAACGCAATATCTGCCCGACCAATCGGACCCCGGCGAGGAGCGTTACTTCTTTGCCTATCGCATCCACATCACCAATGTCGGTACCGTCGCGGCGCAGCTGGTTTCGCGCCACTGGATGATCACCGACGCCGAAGGCAAGGTCGAGGAGGTGCGCGGGCTCGGCGTGGTCGGCAACCAGCCGCTGCTGCAGCCGGGCGAGAGTTTCGAATACTCCAGCGGCTGCCCCTTGCCGACGCCGGTCGGCACGATGAAGGGCACTTACCAGATGGTCGCCGAGGACGGCACGCGTTTCGACGCGCCAATCTCAGAGTTCGTGCTGGCGATGCCGAGAACCTTGCATTAAGGTTTCAGCCTCGGCGGCGGTAAGCCGTTTCCACGGCAGCGGGACCAGACCCGGCACGCGCTGCCGATACTCGCGATAGGCCGCGCCGAAGTGCGCCTCCAGCTTGCGTTCCTCCAGCCATGAGCCGATCACGAAATACAGCGTGATAGCCAGCGCCGTGACCAGCAGCGGCGCGTTCATGTCGCGCGTCCAGATCAGCACGAGGCCGAGCGCATACCAGGGGTGGCGCACGAAGCGGTGCAGCGTCGAGATGCGGAAGCCGTCGTGCTCGACGGCATCGCGACGCTTTTCGCGCAGCGGCTTGAGCCCGAGAAACTCGCCCATGTCATAGCTGCCGCTGGACAGCCAGAAGCCGGCGAGCGCGGTGAGCGCGAGGCCGTTGGCGGCCCAGGCGCCGATGCCGGTCCAGCGCCACAGCCAGTCGCCGGGGATCGCCCAGGTGGCCCAGACCAGCGGCAGCACGAGCACGGCGGCGAGCAGGTTGTAGGCGAGCCGATACCAGGGCGCACAGCGGGGCCAGCGCCGTGTCATCCATGCCTTGAACGCGAGGGAGGCGAGGAGCGAATGGAATGCGGCGTACGCGAGCCAGCCGAGGGCGAGCAGCGTCAGGGCGGCTGCGCTGTCAGGCATCGTCTGCGGCGATTGCGATCAGGCCGTCGCGCACGACGAGGGAAATCGGCAACAATCCTGCGCCCTCGCATTCACCGGATTCGCAGCTGCCATCGCGCCAGCGATAGCGGGCGTAATGCACGCAGCAACGGATGCTCTCGTGCGGCCGGATGCCGAGATGCTCGGTTTTCTCGGCGAGCGGCACGCCGAAATGCGCGCAGCGATTGACGTAGGCGAACACCGCGCGGCCACTGCGCAGCAGGATGATCTTGAACGGCGCCGCCTCTGCGCCGAGGTTCGCGAGCAATGCGCCGCCGTCGGGTACCGCTTCCAGGCGCGCAAGCACGGTACCCGGGGCAGGCGCTCCCGGCAGTTGCCGCCAGTTCATGAACGGTAGTCGGCGTTGATCTTCACGTAGTCGTAGCTGAAGTCGCAGGTCCAGACATTCGCGGTGCAGGTGCCGCGGCCGAGGTCGACGCGGATGCGGATCTCGGCGGGCTTCATCGCGGCGGCGCCGGCCTCTTCGCGGTAGCTTGCGGCGCGGCCCCCGTTTTCGGCGACCAGGGTATCGCCGAGCCAGACCTTGACCTTGTCGACGTCGAGGTCGGCCAGCGCAGGATCGTTGTTCCAGGCGTAGCCAATGGCGGCGAGGATGCGGCCAAGGTTGGGGTCCGAGGCGAAAAAGGCGGTTTTCACCAGCGGCGAATGGCCGATCGCGTAGCCGACCGCCTTGCATTCCTCGCGCGTGCGACCGCCCTCGACCGCGATCTCGATGTACTTGGTGGCACCTTCGCCATCGCGCACGATGGCCTGCGCGAGCTCGCGCGCGACGGCGATCACGGCTGCCTTGAATTCGGCCCAGCCGGGCGCGCTGGCAGAATCGAAGCGGGCGCCGCCCTGGCCGGTGGCGATCAGGATGAAGGAATCGTTGGTCGAGGTGTCGCCATCGACGGTGATGCAGTTGAAGGATTCGTCCGCGGCTTCCTTGACCAGCTGTTCGAGCAGCGGCTGGGCGACCGCCGCGTCGGTGGCGACGAAACCGAGCATGGTGGCCATGTTCGGACGGATCATGCCGGCGCCCTTGGCCATGCCGGTGATCGTGACTGCCGTCGCCCTGTTGGCGGCGGATCCGGCTGGTGCCGTCCCGTCAGCGCCGACTTTTCTCGACGCCGCCTTGGCAACGGTGTCGGTGGTCATGATCGCGTGCGCGGCCTCGTGCCAGCCGTCGGCCTTCAATGCGGCGCGCGCGGCGGGCAGGCCGGCGACGAGGCGATCGACCGGCAGCGGTTCGAGGATCACGCCGGTGGAGAAGGGCAGCACCTGGTCGGCGGCGATGTCCAGCAGCTGGGCGACCGCAGCACAGGAGGCGTGCGCGGCGGCGAGACCCGGTTCGCCGGTGCCGGCGTTGGCGATGCCGGTGTTGATCACCAGTGCGCGGATGCTTGCTGTCTTGAGATGCTCACGGCAGACCAGCACCGGCGCGGCGCAAAAGCGGTTCTTGGTGAACACGCCGGCAACGCGGCTGCCGGGGGCGAGCTCGATGAGGGTCAGGTCGCGGCGGTTCGCCTTGCGGATGCCGGCTTCCGCAACGCCGAGGCGCACGCCGGCGACGGGAAAGAGTTGAGCGGGGGTGGGGGTGGCGTAATTGACGGGCATGTCAGTTTTCTCCAAACACGTGTTTCCAGAGTGCGCGTACCGCCGCGATGCGTTCGGCGTGCGGCGCGGCCTCGACGCGGCTGTCGAGGTTGTTGAGCCGGCGCAAGTGCTGCAGGCGGCGGTATTCGCGGTAGGCGTCGCGCGCTACTTCGGCGAGGTCGGCGGGAATCAGCCCGCATGCGGCGGCGATGCGCAGCAGGGCGATGTTGCCGAGGTTGCCGGTCAGCTGCGGGAAGTCGCAGGCTTGCGCGAGGATCAGGTACTGCACGATGAATTCCACATCGACGAGGCCGCCGAAATCGTGCTTGAGGTCGAACAGATCCGATGTGCCTCTTGTGCCGAGGTTCTCATGCATCTTCTGGCGCATCGCGAGCACTTCCGTGCGGAGCTTGATGCGGTCGCGGCGCTGGCAGAGGATCTCGCAGCGGATCTTCTCGAAGCTTGCGCCGATGGCCGGGTCGCCGGCGACGAAGCGGGCCCGTGTCAGGGCCTGATGCTCCCAAACCCAGGCGTTTTCGAGCTGGTACTTGCGGAAGGCTTCCAGCGAGCTGACGACGAGGCCGGCGTCGCCGTTCGGCCGCAGGCGTAGGTCGGTCTCGAACAGGATGCCGGCGGCGGTGCGCGTCGACAGCCAGGTGTTGAGGCGCGTGCCGAGCTTGGCATAGACGCCGGCGGCATCGGGATCCGGGTCGTCGAACAGATAGACGAGGTCGAGGTCGGAGGCGTAGCCGAGTTCCTTGCCGCCGAGCTTGCCATAGCCGATCACCGCGAAGGCAGGCTGTTCGCGGTGCTTGGTGAGCAGTTTGCGCCAGGCCAGCTCGATGGTGCGGCCGACGAGGATGTCGGCGAGCTCCGAGAGATGGTCGGAGAGCTTCTCCACCGTGAGCAGGCCGGCGATGTCCTGGCTGACGAGACGGAACACCTGCGCGTGGTGCGCCTCGCGCAGCACGTCCATCTGCTGTTCGGTGTCGGGCTCGAGGGCGTCGGTCTGCTCGGCGAGCTGCTGGCGGAAGCCCGGCCAGTCGGGCGCCATCTGCAGGATGCGCTGGTCGAGCAGTTCGTCGAGCAGGATCGGATGGCGCAGCAGGTAGTCGGCCGCCCAGGACGAGGCGCCGGCGATCTTCGCCACCTGCTCGAGCGCCTGCGGATACTGCAGCAGCAGTGCGAGGTAGGCTGCGCGGCGGCCGATCGCCTCGAGCAGGTCGAGCATGCGCGACAGCGTCTCGTCCGGATTGGGCATGGCCGCCGCCGCCTGGATGACGCGCGGCACGAGGGCGTCGAAGCGCGCCTTGGCCTGCTCGCCCATCTGCTGGTAGCGCAGGCCGCCGCGGATTGCGCCGAGCCGTGCGCAGAGGGATGCCGTCTCGCGAAAGCCGAGTCTGACGAGCTCCTCGCCGTGGCCGCCATCACCACTGCTGGTCCAGACCTGTTCGAGCGCCTGGTTGCGTTCGTTGGGATCGGCGAAAATCCCCTCGAAATGGCGGGCGACGGTCTGGCGATGGTCGTCGAGCTCCATCAGCAGCGCCTCGTAGTTCGCGAAGCCCATCGCCAGCGCGACGCGCTGCTGGTCGTCCGGATTGTCCGGCAGCGCGTGGGTCTGCGCGTCGTCGAGGTATTGCAGGCGGTGTTCGAGGCGGCGCAGGAAACGGTAGGCGCCGGAGAGGGCGACGACGTCCTCGAGTTCGAGCTGGCCGCGATCGACCAGCCGCTTGAGGACCTCGAGCGTCGGCTTGACCTGCAGCGCCGGGTCGCGCCCGCCGCGGATCAGCTGGAACACCTGCGCGATGAACTCGATCTCGCGGATGCCGCCGGGACCGAGCTTGACGTTGTTCGCCATGTCCTTCTTGGCGACTTCGCGGCGGATCTGCGCGTGCAGGTCGCGCATCGCGTTGATCGCGCCGAAGTCGAGATACTTGCGGAACACGAAGGAGCTGCGGATTTTTTCCAGCTCCGGCCAGCTCTCGCCGGTCAGGGGGCGTGCCTTGATCCAGGCATAGCGCTCCCACTCGCGGCCCTGCGTGTAGAAGTAGTTCTCCAGCATGTCGAAGGAGCAGGCCAGCGGCCCGGAGTCGCCGTTGGGGCGCAGCCGCATGTCGACGCGGAACACCTGGCCGTCGCCGGTGATCTCCGCCAGCGCGTTGATCAGGCTGCGGCCGAGGCGGGTGAAAAATTCGAAGTTGGAGATCGAGCGGCCCCCATCGGTGTCGCCGTCCTCGGGATAGACGAAGATCAGGTCGATGTCCGACGAGACGTTCAGCTCGCGGCCGCCGAGCTTGCCCATGCCGATGACGATGAGGCGCTGGCGTTCGCCCGCCGCATTGCGCGGCAGGCCGTAGCGGGCGACCAGCGCGGTTTCGGTGACCTCCAGCGCGGCGGCGACGGCGGCATCGGCGACCAGCGTCATGCTCTCGACGACCTCGGCCAGGTCGGCCCGTCCCGCGAGGTCGCGGCTGGCGATGCGCGCCATGGCACGCTGCTTGAGGCGGCGCAGCGCCGGCTTGAGGTTGTCTTCCGTGAGCGGCGCTTCCCCGAGCCAGGTTTGCAGCATGACCGCATCGAGCGGCACTTCGGCGCAGAGTTCGTCCTGCAGCTCGGGGCGGGCCTGGAGCAGGCGCGCCAGGTGGCGGGAGTATGCGGTCGGGGAGGGCGGGGGGGTCATGGATTAGAATTTGTATCCCATCGAACCGTGGCATTCTAGTCCCGCCCACCCCCTTGCCCGCGTCCACCTTTCTTCCCGTCGGCATCGTCCGCTCCGCGCTCCTCTGGACCGGCCGGCTTTTGCTGGTGGCCTATTTCGCGGCGGCGACGCTGATCCTCGTCGGCCGCCACTGGGTCATGCCCGAAATCGGCGCCTGGCGGGGCACGATCGAACAAAAACTCTCGGAAGCCATCGGCCTGCGCGTCGAAATCGGCGAACTGACGGCTGGCTGGCCCGGACTGCATCCGCATCTCGTCATCGGGAAGCTGCAACTGCATGACCGCGAAGGCCGCCCGGCGGTGGCTTTCGAACGCGTCGAGGCCGATATCGGCTGGTCGTCGCTGCTGTTCATGGAGCTGCGCCTGCATCGGCTGGACATCATCGCGCCGACGCTCGACATCCGCCGCGATGCCGCCGGCACGCTGTTCGTCGCCGGCCTGCCGGTGCGCGGCGAAGGCGATAGCGGCTTCGCCGACTGGCTGCTGGAGCAGTACCGCATCGTCGTGCGCGACGCCCGCATCACCTGGCGCGACGAACTGCGCAACGCCCCGCCCCTCGAACTCGACAGGCTCAACTTCGTGCTGCGCAATCTCGGCCGGCATCACAGCGTCGGCCTGACGGCCAAACCCTCGGGCGGGATCGCGGAACGCATCGACCTGCGCGCCAACCTGGAAGGGCGCCGTTTTGCCGATTTCGCCGCATGGGAAGGGGCCAGCTATGCCGAGCTAGCCGGGCTTGACCTCGCGGCGCTGGCACCCTGGCTCGACCTGCCGCTGGAACTGAAGCGCGGCACGGGCGACGTGCGGCTCTGGCTCGATTTCGCCAAACTGATGCCGACGGGATTCACCGCCGATCTCCGGCTGGCCGACCTTCACCTGCGGCTGCAGCCCGAACTCGCGCCGCTGGAACTGAGCCGGATCGAGGGTCGCCTGGCCGGCCGCAAGACGGCGGATGGCTATTTCGGCGAAGTGAAACGCCTGAGCCTCGCAACGGCAGGCGGCATCGAGGTGCCGCCGACGCAGGCCAGCCTGAAGCTCGCGACCGGCGGGCGCGCAGCGGGCGGCGAACAAGGGGGAGAACTGAGGGCCAGCCAGCTCGATCTTGCCGCGCTGGCCGCGCTGGCGGAGCACTTTCCGCTGCCACAGAACCTGCGCGAGCGTCTGCAGGCCCTGACGCCGCGGGGGCGGCTGGAAAACTTCAGCCTCGCCTGGCAGGGGCCGGCCGACGCGCTGACGCGCTGGCGCGTGCAGGGCGGCTTCGCCGACCTGGCGCTCGCCGCGCACAAGGAACTGCCGGGTTTCAGCGGCATTACGGGGCGGCTGGAGGGCGACGAGCGCAGCGGCCAGGTGAACATCGACAGCCGCAATGCGACGATCGACCTGCCGGCCGTCTTTCCGGAGCCGACTTTGGCGCTCGCACAGCTCGAAGCCGAGATCGGCTGGCGCGGCAAGCCGGGCACGACCGAGATCCTTTTCCAGCGCGTCAACTTCACCAATGAGGATGCCCGGGGAGAGGCGACCGGAACCTACCGCTACACCGGCCGGGGCCCGGGCGACATCGACCTGTCCGCGAAGCTGACCGATGCCGCCGGCAATGTCGTGTGGCGCTACATGCCGCTGGTGGTGGGCAAAGACGCGCGCGACTGGCTGCGCGCCAGTATCCTCGGCGGGCGCGCCGACAGCACGACGCTGCGCCTGAAGGGTCCGCTCGCCGATTTCCCGTTCCGCAAGGGCAAGGGCGGTATTTTCCAGGTCAGGGGAACGTTCCGGGGAGCGCAGCTCGATTACGCCAGCGGTTGGCCTGGCATCACCGACATCGACGGCGAGCTGCTGTTCGAGGGCGAGCGCATGCTCATCCGCGGCCAGCGCGCGACGATCATGGGCGTCGCGCTCGCCGACGTGCGCGCCGAGATCGCCGACCTCGAGGCACCGGAGGAGATCCTCACCGTCACGGGGCGCGCCCGGGGCGAGACGCAGCGCTTCCTCGACTTCATCGAGGCCAGCCCGGTCGGCACGCGCATCGACCACTTCACCGAAACAATGCTTGCGACCGGCAGCGGCGAGC
>JAJZSW010000004.1 GCA_021849505.1 Pseudomonadota bacterium | reverse complement strand
GCGCGCTAAGACAGGTCGAGCAGCTGCATCAGGCCGGTGCGCTGCTCGAACAGGTCGAACAGCTGGCGCAGCCGCGCCATGTTGGTGGACAGGTCGGCGCTGTCGAGCAGGTTCTTCTCGCCGGAGATCACATATTGCTGCGAAGCTTCGCTGGCCGCTTCCGCGCCGGCATCGGCGGCGGCGCTCATCAGCTCGGTCATGTCGCCGCGCAAGCGCTGCAGTTCTTCCTGCAGGCGGCGGCGGATCTGCATGAAGTCGAGGCCGGCGAAATTCTGCGTCAGGTAGTTGGCGGCCTCGACCAGTTCGCTCGGCGTATAGGGACGCTGCGTCAGCAGGATGCGGTTCTGCACCTCGCCTTCGGCGGTGACGATGATCAGCAGGATGCGTGTCTCGGTGAGGCTGAGGAACTCGATCTGGCGGATGCGCGGCGCCTGGCGGTGCGGCGCGATGACGACGCCGGCGAAGTGGGTCAGCTCGGAGACCATCTGCGAGGCGTGGCTGATCACGCGCTGCGGCACGTCGGGGAGCAGCGCGCCCCTGATCTCGGAGATGTGCTGCGGGTCGAGCGGCCGGACGGTCAGCAGCGTGTCGACGAACAGCCGGTAGCCGCGCGGCGTGGGGATGCGGCCGGCGGAGGTGTGCGGGCTGGCGATGAAGCCCATCTCCTCGAGGTCGGCCATCACGTTGCGGATCGTGGCCGGCGAGAGTTCGAGGCCGGAATATTTGGAGAGCGTGCGCGAGCCGACGGGCTGCCCTTCGACGATATAGCGTTCGATCAGGGTCTTGAGCAGGGTTTGGGCGCGCGGGTCGAGCATGGCGGACAGATTGTAGCGAACCTCTCGATTACAATGCCGGGCATTCATGCCGTCCTGCCAGCACCGACTTTTTCCATGTCAAAACAACTGAATGTCCATGCCCTGGGCCAGGTGTTCACCCCCGCCGCGGTGGTGGAGCGCATGCTCGCCCTGCGCAAGCGGCGCGGGCGCAGCCTCGACCCTTCGGCCGGCGACGGCGCGTTCTGCACGCGCATCAACGGCTGCGAGGCCATCGAGATCGACCCAACCGTGGCGCCGTCCGGCGCGCGCGTGATGGATTTCTTCGCGCTGCCGCTGGAGGAGAAGTTCGACACCATCATCGGCAATCCGCCCTACGTGCGCCAGCAGGATATCCCGCCGGAAACGCTGGCCCTGCTCGACAGCACGCTGTTCGACGGGCGCAGCAACCTGTGCCTGTTCTTCATCGAAAAGGCGGTGCGCCACCTGCGCCGCGGCGGCGAGCTGATCTTCATCGTGCCGCGCGAATTCACCAAGCTGACCGCGGCGCGCAAGCTCAACGCCTTCCTCTACGAAGAGGGCGACATCACCGATTTCATCGAGCTGGGCGACGCGCGCATCTTCGGCTCGCACAACCCGAACTGCGCGATCTTCCGCTTCGAGCGCGGGCGTCACGAACGGCGCCTGCATGACGGCCGCCACTTCGCGCTGGTCGATGGCCAGCTGATGTTCCTGCGCGGCGATTACCGCATGCCGCTGGCCGACCTGTTCGACGTCAAGGTCGGCGCGGTCTCCGGCGCCGACGAGATCTTCGAGCATCCCGAGGGCAACGCCGAATTCGTCTGCTCGAAGACCATCGACGACGGCCGCACCCGGCGCATGATCTTCGGCGCGCTCCACCCGCAGCTCGAGGCCCACAAGGACAAGCTGCTGGCGCGGCGCGTGCGGCCCTTCGACGAGTCGAACTGGTGGCACTGGGGCCGGCTTCATCACGTCTCCGCTTCGCCGCGCATCTACGTGAACTGCAAGACGCGCCGGTCGCGCCCCTTCTTCCTGCACGACTGTCCGAATTACGACGGGTCGGTGCTCGCGCTGTTTCCGCGCCTGCCCGGCATGGATCTCGCGCTGGCGGCCGATCTGCTCAACGACCAGGTCGACTGGGCCGAGCTCGGCTTCATCTGCGACGGCCGTTTCCTGTTCACCCAGCGCACGCTGCAGAACTCCCTGCTGCCGCCGGTGTTCGAGAAACTGCAGAAAATGGCGCAGGCACAGTCGCAGAGGAGGGCGGCATGACCATATTCCGCACCGTTGCATTGTTCGGCAAGAGCGGCAGCGCCGATGCCCTCGCGGCCGTCGAGCTGCTGCGCGCCCACCTGCATGCCCGCGGCATCGACGTGCTCGCCGCGGCCGCGGCGGACCAGGCCGATGTGGCGATCGTCGTCGGCGGCGATGGCACCCTGTTGTCCGTCGCGCGCCAGCTCGCGGGCTGTGACGTGCCGCTGGTCGGCATCAACCAGGGCCGGCTCGGCTTCATGACCGACATCGCGCGCGCCGACATGCTGCCGGCGCTCGACCGGCTGCTGGCCGGCGAATTCACGCCCGACCGGCGCATGCTGCTCGAAGCCCGCGTGTTCCGCGACGGCATGGAGGTCTTTCGCACCCATGCGCTCAACGATGTCGTCGTGAACAAGGGCGATCCCGGCCGCATGATCGAGATGGAGGTGCGCGTCGATGACGAGTTTCTCTACGTGCTGCGCGCCGACGGCATGATCGTCGCCACGCCGACCGGCTCGACCGCCTACGCGCTGGCGGCCAACGGGCCGATCCTCCAGCCGGCCGTGCCCGGCATCGCGCTGGTGCCGCTGTGCGCGCACGCGCTGACCTACCGGCCGATCACCATTGCCGACAGCAGCTGCGTCGAGCTGCGGCTGGTGCAGTCCTACGATGGCCGCGTGCTCTGCGACGGTCAGGCGTATTTCGACGCGCAAGCCGGCGATATCGTGCGCATCTCCCGCTCCGCCCACGCGCTGACGCTGCTGCATCCGCCCGGCTACAGCTATTTCGCGATGTTGCGGGAAAAGCTCCACTGGAGCGCCACGCCCTATAGATAAATGATGCTGCTGCGCCTGACGATCCGCGATTTCGTCATCGTCGACCGGCTCGAACTCGAGTTCGCCGGCGGCTTCGGCGCGCTCACCGGCGAGACCGGCGCCGGCAAGTCGATCCTCGTCGATGCGCTCTCGCTCGCGCTCGGCGAGCGCGCCGACGCTGGCGTGGTTCGGGTGGGGGCCGAGAAGGCCGAGGTTTCCGCCGAGTTCGAGGTGGCGCCCGGATCGCCGCTGGCCGCCTGGCTGGCCGCCAACGACTTCGATCCTGACACCTGCCTGCTGCGCCGCGTGGTCGATGCGGGGGGGCGTTCGCGCGCCTGGCTCAACGGCACCGCCGCGACGCTCGGCCAGCTGCGCACGGCGGCGGATTTCCTCTGCGACATCCACGGCCAGCATGCCCACCACTCGCTGCTGCGCGCCGACGCCCAGCGCGCGCTGCTTGACGCCCACGCAGGAGCGCAAGCGCTAGCGCGCGAAGTGGCGGAACGCTTCGCCGACTGGCGCAAGCTGCGCGAGGCGCGCAAGGCGGCCGAGCAGGATGTCGCGGCGAACACGCGCGAAAGGGAGTTGCTCGACTGGCAGGTGAAGGAACTTGCCGCGCTCGCCTTCGATGCACAGGATTGGCGGGAGACCGAGCAGGAACAGCGGCGGCTCGGCCATGCCGCCAGTCTGCTCGAAGCCAGCGATGCCGCGCTGGCTGCTCTGGACGATGGCGATGCCGGGGTGCTGAATGCTCTGCAGCATGCGAGCGGCCGGCTCACGGAATTGACGGGCGTCGATCCGCAGTTGGGCGAGGCGGCGCAGCTCTTCGAGAGCGCCCTGATTCAGCTCGAAGAAGCGGGGCTGGCGCTGCGGCGCTACCGCGACCGCCTCGACCTCGATCCTGGGCGGCTGGGCGAACTCGACGCGCGCATCGATGCCGTGACCCAGTTGGCGCGCAAGCACCGCGTGCCGCCCGAAGAACTGCCCGAGGTGCTCGCGCGCCTGCAGGCGCGGCTGGACGAGCTGGCGCTGGCCGCCGATCCTGCGGCATTGGCGGCGCGCGAACAGGAAGCCGCGGCGGCCTACCTCAAGGTGGCGCAGCGCCTGAGCAAGGAACGCCGGCAGGCGGCTAAAAAACTCGGTGAAGCAGTCACGCAGGCGATGCAGGAACTGGCGATGCCCGGCGGACGCTTCGAGATCGTGCTCGACGTCCTGGACGAAGGGGCGTCCCATGGCCTCGAAAGCATCGAGTATCTCGTCACCGCGAATGCCGGCCAGCCGCCGCGTCCGCTCGCCAAAGTCGCCTCCGGCGGCGAGCTGTCGCGCATCGGCCTCGCGCTGCAGGTGATTGCCAGCCAGTCGCATGCGGCCGGCACGCTGATCTTCGACGAGGTCGATGTCGGCATCGGCGGCCGCGTCGCCGAGATCGTTGGCCGCATGCTCAGGCAGCTCGGCGCCGACCGCCAGGTGCTGTGCGTCACCCACCTCCCTCAGGTCGCGGCCTGCGCCGGCTGGCAATGGTCGATCGCCAAGGAAACCCGGGACGGCAGCACTGTCAGCCGCGTCACGCCGCTCGATGGCCCGGCCCGCGTCGAGGAAATCGCCCGCATGCTCGGTGGCGTGAAGATCACCGACACCACGCGCCGCCACGCGCGGGAAATGCTGGGAGGCTGACCAACTGCCGGCTGTAGCATAATTGACAAATCGCGCTTTTTACCGTGCCGTCCCGCCAGCACTGACTTTCATGAAGATCGTTCACCCAGCTCGCCTGTTACTCGCCACCGTCTTCATCTTTCAGGCTGGCGGACTGCCGGCGCATGCAGCCGAACCGCTGGCCTTCGCGCCGTTGCCGATGGAATCCCCGGAAACCGTCGCCAGCCAGTGGAAACCGGCGCTCGACTATCTCGGCAAGGCGCTCGGTACGCGGCTGCGCATCGAGTATTCCGAAAGCAACGCGACGATTCTGGAAAAATTCGAGGCCGGCAAGCTCGACCTGGCCTACCTCGGCCCGTTGCCCTATGTGGTCCTCAAGGAGCGTTTTCCGGCAGCCGTGCCGGTCGCGCACTTCAACGAAAAGGATGGTCAGCCTTACTACACCTGCGCCATCGTCGTCCTGGCGGAACGCAAGCTTGCCGCGAAAGATCTGCGCGGCAAGACCATCGCCCTGACCAATCCGTATTCCACCTGCGGTTACCTTGCCACCGATGGCATGTTGCGCCGCGCCGGCAGCGATCTCGAAAAGAACCGCTACCGTTACTTCAACCAGCATGACGCGGTGGCGCTGGCGGTGGCGCGCGGCGATTACGATGCAGGCGGTCTGAAAACGGCCATCGGCAACAAATACGCCCACCTCGGTTTGCAGATCGTCGCCGAAAGCCCGCCGCTGACTTCATTCGCGCTGGTCGCCAACGGCGCGCGCCTGTCGCCCGAGCGCATCGCCGCGCTCCGTGCGGCACTGATCGGCGCCGAACCGGCGCAGCGCGCGACCTGGGGCGACAACATCCGCCACGGTGCCGTGCCTGCCGCCGACCAGGACTACGACGCCGTGCGCAAGCTGCGCGCGCGTGCCAACATTCCGGAGAAGGACAACTTCTGATGCGCGGCACGACTTTGCCGCACGTCCGGCCCGGACTGATCCTGTTCGCGGTTTTCGTCCTGAGCACGGGTGTTGCCGCCTGGCTGCTGCACCAGAACTGGGAAGACAAGCAGGACAGTTATCTCGATCAGCACGCCGGCGTGGTCGCCACCGCCTACCATGCCAGCGTGGACAGCTATGCGCTGGCCTCGCGGATTCTGGTGGACGAGTCGGTGCGTCGTCCGGAAGTGATCGCCACCTTCGCACGCGGCATCGACGGCGATGCCGCGGCGCGCGGCCAGTTGTATCGACAGCTGGCGCGCACTTACGACGAGATGGTCAAGCACGGCCTTAACCAGATGCAATTCCACACCGCGACAGCCCATAGCTATCTGCGGTTCCATGCCCTCGACAAGTTCGGCGATCCGCTGTTCGACGTGCGCCCGTCCCTGCGCATCGCAAATACCGAATTGCGGCCGGTTTCAGGCTTCGAAGTCGGGCGCGTCGTTTCCGGCTTTCGTTATGTCTATCCCTTGTTCGACGGCGGGCGCCATCTGGGCAGCGTGGAAACCAGTGCAACCTTTCGTTCGATCAGCGACACCATGGCCCGAGTCGCTCCCGGGAGGGACTACGCCTTCGTCTTGAAACGCGACACTATCGAAGGCGTGGCGTTCCAGGATACGCACGATCAATATGTGCCCTGGACGATGAACCCCGATTACGTCGTCGATGCCCCGGAATTCAGGCTGCCCGACTCGCCGCCGCCTACCCCCCAAATGCATGCAATCGACGCGGCACTGGCGAGGGATGCGCGCGTGGCGGCCGGGATGGCGGCGGGACAAAGCCTCACCTTGCCAGTGGCACTGGGGGGCGCGTACTGGGCAGTGTCGTTGATCCCCGTCAGCGATGTGGCCGGGCGATGTGTCGGCTATGTCGCCGCCTATGTGGCTGCTCCCCATCTCGGCACATTGCGACAGGAGTATCTGCGCACCCTCGCGCTGACCGCGCTGGCCCTGGCTGTCCTGTGCCTGTCCGGCTGGCATCTGTGGCGGATGCATTGGCAGCAACGGCGCGAAGCGGAGCGGCTGCGCGCCATTACCGATACCATTGCCGATGGCCTCTATGTGATGGATGAGCGTGGCCGGGTCGCGCTGGTCAATCCAGCCTTCACCGACATTCTCGGCTATCGTCCCGAAGAGGTGGTCGGCAAGGTCGGCCACGATATCTTTCACGCTCACGATCGCGCGGGCGCGGTGGTGCCGATCGAGCAGTGCCCGATCTATTCCAGCGTGCGGGCAGGCAAGTCTTTCCGGGGCGAGCAGATTTTCCGCACCCGCGCCGGTGTCTTGCTGGATGTTGAGGCGGCCGCCGGACCGATCCGCGACGAGCCCGACCGGCCGACCGGTGCATCGGTCGTCGCCTTTCACGACATCAGCGAGCGTTTGCGCACTCAAGCGGAACTCGCCAACCACCGGGAACACCTGGAAGAACTGGTAGAAACCCGTACCACTGAACTGGTCGAGGCCAAGGACGCCGCCGAATCCGCCAACCGTGCGAAGAGCGCCTTCCTCGCCAACATGAGCCATGAACTGCGCACACCGATGAATGGCGTCATGGGCATGATCGACCTCGCCAGGCGACGCATCACCGATCCGAAGGCCCTGGATCAGCTCGACATGGCCCAAAGCTCGGCCGAACGTCTGCTCGGGGTTCTCAACGATGTTCTCGACCTCTCCAAGATCGAAGCCGACCGCATGGTGCTGGAAGACCAGCCCCTGCGAATCGCCGAGAGCATCGACCATCTCACCGGCACCCTCGGCCACAAAGCCGACGAGAAAGGCCTGCGTCTTGCCGTCGATGTCCCCGCCCAGCTCGGCCAGGCTCATCTCAAGGGCGATCCTCTGCGCCTGGGCCAGATTCTCATGAACCTGATCGGCAACGCCATCAAATTTACCGACCATGGCGAAATCGTTCTGCGCGTCCGTCAGGTCGGCGAAACTGCCGAGGCGGTTCAAGTCCGCTTCGAAGTCGCCGACACCGGAATTGGCATCGATGCCGAAGCGCAGACGCGCCTGTTCCAGTCCTTCGAGCAGGCCGACAACAGCATGACCCGCAAGTACGGCGGCACCGGGCTTGGGCTGGCGATCTGCAAGCGGCTGGTGACGATGATGGGCGGCGCGATCGGCGTGGCGAGTACGCCGGGCAGCGGCAGCACCTTCTGGTTCGTCGTTCCCCTCAGGAAATGCGAACCCGATGCCGTCCCGGCAGCGCCGACTTTCGCAGCCTTCCCCGCGGAGCAGCGCCTGCAAACCGGATACGCCGGCACGCGCATCCTGATCGCCGAGGACGAACCGATCAACCGGATCGTGGCGTCCGGCCTGCTGGAAGATGTCGGCTTTGTCGTCGATCTGGCCGAGGACGGCCGGCAGGCACTGGAACTCGCCCGACGGAACCCTTACACACTGATCCTGATGGACATGCAGATGCCGGTAATGAATGGAATCGAAGCGACACAAGCCATCCGGGCAGACTCCTTGAACCGCGAAACCCCCATCCTCGCCATGACCGCGAACGCCTCAGGCGCGGATCGCGATACCTGTCTGGCCGCCGGAATGAAAGACCACATCACCAAGCCGGTCGATCCGGACAGGCTGTACGAGACCTTATTGAGGTGGCTGCAGAAGTCGGAGACGTGAGTACGTTCTAGGCCCTCCCGGCTGTCGGCGTCGCCCGCATCACCGATACCACGCCCCGCCACGCGTGGTAGATGCTGGGTGTAACATGTCCCTAGCCTTCGATTCGCCGTAATCACACACCGGGTTTCTTCATGTTGGGGAGAGCATGAAACTGTTCCTGTCTGTCGTTGTCCTGCTCATTGCGCTGGCCCGCCCTGTTTTGGCGGCAGCGCCTACGGGCACGCTGAATCTCGGCGTTTATCCCTACCTCTCGCCGAGCCAGATCGTCGAGCAATTCGCACCGCTCGGCGACCATCTGGCGCAGTCCCTCGGCAGGCCGGTCAACCTGGTCTCCGCGCCGGATTTCGAAAGATTCATCGAGCGTACCCGGGCGGGGGAATACGACATCATCTTCACCGCGCCGCACATGGGGCGTCTTGCCGAGAAGCGCGACGGCTACCGGCCCGTCGCCCAGACCGCCCACCGGATCCAGGTTGCCCTGATCTGTCGCAAGGAAGCGCCGCTGCACGGCCTGGCCGATTTGAAAGGACGCTCGATTGCCATCGGTGCCCGGCTGTCGATGACCTATCAACTGGTCGAACGGACATTGCAGTCCGGCGGGATGTCGCTCGACCGCGAAGTCAGGCCGATCCTGACCGCCAGCTTCTCGAATGTCATGGAGGCGACGCTGCGCGGCGAGGCCGATGTCGGGGCCATCCCGACGGCCGTGCTCATCAACGTCCCGGTGGAACAGCGCGATGCCGTCCGCGAGATCTTGCGCACCGAGGCGACGCCGGGCGCCCTGGTGCTGGCCCACCCGCGCCACGACAATGCCTTGCTCGAAAGGATCCGCGAGGCTTTCCTGGCCGTGCGCGCACATCCCGAGGGCCAGCGCTTTCTCGAACGATCCAAGCTGGGTGACTTTCAGCCGCTCGACGCCGCGACCATGAAACGCATCGACCCATTCACCGCCGTGCTGGAAAGGAAATAGCCGGTATGGCGCCTGCCGCTCGTCGCACGCCTTGGTACCGCTCGATCCGTTTCAGGCTGGTGGCCATCGCTGTTGTCGTGCAAGCGATCATGCTGGCCCTGCTGCTGGCCAACAGCTTCCGTCTGATGGGCGACTTGCTCGAAACGCAGACCCAGGCCCGGCTCGATAGATTGAAGCCGCTCATGAATGCCTCCCTGAGCGGGCGGGTGTTCGTGCGCGATCATGTCGAGGTCACTGCGATTCTCGACGAGATTCTTGCCGCGCAGCATGCGGAGCTCACCTACATCGTGGTGCTCGACCGGGAGGACAAGCCGGTCGCCGTGCGCGGCGAGGTCGATGCCGGCAGATTGCCCAAGGCTGACCTGGTCGTCGCCGACGCCCTCGACGACCTGATCTTTCACGCCTATATCCCGCTGTCGGTTTCCGGCAACCCGGTCGGCACGGTGCGTCTTGGACTCTCGCTGGCAAGCCTGGCCACGGCACGCGACAGCCTGATCCAGCAGGGCATGCTGATCGCGCTGGCCGGCATCCTGCTCGGTACTCTTCTGCTCGTGGCCGGCGGCTACCTGATCACCCGCCACATCCCCTATCTGCTCACCGCCACCAACCGCATCGTCGATGGCGAATACGGCTCCCAGGTGCCGACCTCCGGATTCCGCGACGAGATCTGCCTGCTGGCCGACAACTTCAACACCATGTCCCATAGCATCGCTGAGCGCATCCAGGTCCTGCATGACCGGGAAAACGAATTGCGGCAAAGCGAAAACCGCTACCGCGAATTGGCGGAGAGTCTCGAAGAAACCGTCGACACGCGTACCCGCGAACTGGCGGCCGCCAAGGAGGCGGCGGAATCCGCCAGCCGCGCGAAGAGCGCCTTCCTCGCCAACATGAGTCATGAACTGCGCACGCCGATGAATGGCGTCATGGGCATGCTGGAACTGGCCAGGCGGCGCATGGGCGACCCGAAAGGACTCGACCATCTCGACAAGGCCAAAACCGCCGCCACCAATTTGCTGGCGGTACTCAACGACATTCTCGACCTGTCGAAGATCGAAGCCGAGCGCATGGTGCTCGAAGACGCTCCCCTGCACATTGCCGGCATCGTCGCGAACCTCGTCAGCGTGCTCGGCCACAAGGCGGAAGAAAAAGGCCTGAGGCTGGAAATCGATGTGCCTGGCGATCTGGCCCGGCTGCCGCTCGAGGGAGACCCGTTGCGGCTGGGCCAGATCCTCCTCAACCTCGCCGGCAATGCCATCAAATTCACCGAACATGGCCATGTCCGCTTGCGTGTCCGGTCCGTCAAGGAAACGCCCGAGGCGGTGCAGGTACGCTTCGAAATCGTCGATACCGGCATCGGCATCGACCCCGCTGCGCAGAGTCGCCTCTTCACCTCCTTCGAGCAGGCCGATAACAGCACCACGCGCAAGTACGGCGGTACCGGACTGGGCCTGGCCATCTGCAAGCGTCTGGTGCAGTTGATGGGTGGCGAGATCGGCGTGGAGAGCGCGCCCGGGGCGGGGAGCACGTTCTGGTTCAGCGTCCCGCTCAGGCGCAGGAAACTCGCTGCCGTCCCGCCAGCGCCGACTTTTGAAACCACCGGGGCAGAGCAGCAACTGCGCCGCGACCACGGCGGCGCGCGCGTCCTGCTGGCGGAAGACGAACCCGTCAACCGCGAAGTTTCCTGCGGATTGCTGGGCGATGTCGGCCTGGCTGTCGACATCGCCGAAGATGGCCGCCAGGCGCTGGAACTAGCCAGCCAGAACCGCTACGACCTGATTCTGATGGACATGCAGATGCCGAATCTCAACGGCATCGGTGCCACCCAGTCCATTCGTGCCGCTTCGCTGAACCGCGAAACGCCGATTCTGGCGATGACGGCGAATGCCTTCGACGAGGATCGCCAAACCTGCCTGGCCGCCGGCATGAACGGCCACATCGCCAAGCCGGTCGATCCGGACAGGCTGTACGAGACCTTATTGAAGTGGCTGAAGAAGACGGGGCCGTGAGTCTGCGCAACCCAGCCAGCGCAGCAATAATTCCTTCAACTCGCCCGCATTGACCGGCTTGGCAAGATAGTCATCCATGCCGGCGGCGAGGCAGCGTTCGCGATCTTCCGCGTAGATGTTGGCGGTGAGGGCAATGATGGGCAGGCGCGGCCGGTCATGCTCCGCTTCCCATTGCCGGATGCGCGCGGTGGCACCGTGGCCGTCGAGAACCGGCATGTGCACATCCATCAGGATCAGGTCGGGCAGGGGCCGGTCAGCCGGGTTGAGAATGCGCTCGACGCCCTGCTGGCCATCTTCGGCGGTTTCCACTGTCAGGCCGAGCTTGCCGAGCAGCGCGCTGATGATCAGGCGATTGGTCCGGTTGTCTTCCACCACGAGGATGCGACCGCGCAGTCCCTCGGCGTCGAGCGTCTCCAGCGCCACATCGGTGATGCGGGGGTGTTGCCGGCTGTCGGCATCGGCCGCCAGTGGTTCCAGCACGATCCGGAACCAGAAGCGGGAGCCCTCGCCGGGAATGCTTTCGACCCCGGTGGTGCCGCCCATCAGTTGCGCCAGGCTGCGGACGATGGACAAGCCGAGGCCGGTGCCGCCGAATTCGCGTGTCGTCGAGGCATCGATCTGCGAGAAGGGCTTGAACAGGCGGTCGAGCTTGTCGGCGGCGATGCCGATGCCGGTGTCGCTGACCGAAAACTCGAGCATGCAGCGGTCGCCGGCGCAACCGGTTTCCCGCGCGCTGAGGCGTACTTCGCCCTGATTGGTGAATTTGATGGCGTTGCCGGTCAGGTTGGAGAGCATCTGGCGCAGGCGATGCGGGTCACCGCGATAGCGCCGCCCGGCGTCGTGTCCCGCAGCCTGCCACGCGACGCCGAGCGCCAGTCCCTTTTCGGCGGCGGAGCCGGCAAACAGCGCGGCGATTTCGCGCATGATCTGCTCGGGTTCGATGACGCCGTTCTCAAGCTCGATGCGGCCGGCTTCGATCTTCGAAAGATCGAGTATGTCGTTCAACAGGGTGAGCAGCGTCTGGCCGGAGTTCATGATGACGCGAGCGTACTCTTGCGTTTCCGTCGCGTTGGTCGGGCCCATGAGCAACAGTTGCGCCATCCCGAGCACGCCATTCAGCGGCGTGCGGATTTCGTGGCTCATCGTCGCCAGGAAGCGGCTCTTGGCGAGGTTGGCGGCCTCGGCGGCCTGCTTGGCTTCGACCAGTGCGGACTCGGCTGCCTTGCGCGCGGAAATGTCGCGGAAGGCCGTGACCGAGCTGCCGGACGGACGTCCCTTGTCATCGAGAATCGGGCCGCCGGCCGCTTCGACTTCCAGGTAGACGCCATCACGGGTCAGGAAAATCTCCTCGCCCCAGAAGGACCTGCCCGCCCGCACACTGGAGTAGATCGGGCACTGTTCGAGCGGCACCGCCACGCCCGCGCGATTGTGCGCGTGAAAGATGTCGTGGCCGATCCTGCCGATGACATCGTCGGGACGATAGCCGAGGATGTCGGTGAAGGCTCGATTGACCAGCGTGACCCGGCCGTCCGCATCCAGCACATACAGGCCGTCGGCGATGGTGTCGGTGATGGCGCGCAGCCGATCCGCTTCACTGCGCTGCTGCTGCTGCGTCCGCCACTGACGCCAGGCGAGGAAGAACAGTGCGGCCAGCACCAGGGCGGCGATCGCCAGGCTGCGCTGAAACTCCCAGCGCAGGTCACCAAGATAAGGGGCGGCGACGTAGGAGACGACATAGGCGACTTGCCGGTCGGTCACGTCGCTGACCGGAATCAGCGATACCGCCCAGAACTCGCCTTGCACGGCAACCGGCAGGGTAAACCGCTTGCCGGCAGCCATTCCCGCCGCGACGCGCGCATCGGTGACCAGCGCCGCCTCGAGGGCGCGCATCTGCGGTGTCGCCGGCGGCGGAGAGTCGGGCAGTTTGTGGTCCGGGTCCTCGACGAAGTAGTCGGGGTTCGTTGCCCAGGGCACATAGAGACTGCGCGTATCACTGAATACCACGCCTTCGACAGTGTCGCGCTTCAGGACGAAAGCGTACTCACGCCCGGGGGCGATGCGTGCCATCGTCTCGCGGATCGAGCGGAAGGTCACGCTGGTTTCGACTCCGCCGAGATGGCGTTCGCCAGCGAAGAGCGGGAAGACATAACGGAATCCCGAAGTAATCCGTCCGGGTTCGAAGCCGAACACGTTGCGATTCTCGGCACTGGCGATGCGCAGGGAAGGCCGCACGTCGAACAGCGGGTCGCCGAACTTGTCAGGGGCATGAAAACGCAGATAGCTGTGGCCGGTCGCGGTGTGGAAATGCAGCTGGCGGATGCCGTGCTTGACCAGGTCGTCGTAAGTGCGCGTCAGCAGGCGATGGAGTTGGTCGCGTGCTGCGGGGTCGCCATCGACACCGCGCGCGAAGGTGGCGATCACCTCGGGGCGGCGGATCGACTCGGCAACCAGAATCTGCGTGGCGAGCGCGTAGCTGTCGACACTGGCATGGTAGGCGGTGGCAACCACGCCGGCATGCTGGTCCAGAAACTGATCCTGCTTGTATTGCCAGTTCTGGTGCAGCAGATACGCGGCCACGCCCCAGCCCAGGGCGAAGCCGGCGAGCAGGGTTACGGAAAGCCGTGAGTGGCGGGTGATCTTCATGTAAATCCCCGGCGGGTTGTCGTGTTATCGGGCTTCCGCTTCGGCCAGCTTCATGATGTAGGCGGAGAAATCGGGATCCTCGCCGCGCAGCAGTTCCGGCAGGTAGGCGCGGAAGTCCTCGCGGCCGCACCACTCACGCATGTAGTCGTCCCACGAGTGCCAGCGGCGCCGCTGCTTCTCACTCATGGCGTCCTCGTAGAGCAGCAGGTAGGCGCGCTCGAACAGCGAGATCAGCATGTCGAAGATGACGCGCATGCGTTCGCGCTGTTCGTCCGTCAGGTCGGGCGTCTGCGCCTGGCTGCGCAGCTTGAGGTCGGGATTGGCG
Source organism: Pseudomonadota bacterium (assembly GCA_021849505.1). GTDB lineage: Bacteria > Pseudomonadota > Gammaproteobacteria > Burkholderiales > Rhodocyclaceae > Sulfuricystis. The sequence continues at coordinate 50,641 of JAJZSW010000004.1, read as the reverse complement.
AGGACGACTTCGAGAAAGTCGATGTAGGCATCGGACAGCTGCTGCCAGGCGGCTTCTTCCTCGTTCTCGCGCTCCTTGCGCTGCTCGTAGAAGAAGATGCCGATGGCGAACGGCAGGCCGATCACCGTGACGACATAGGAGAGCAGTTCCCAGGTTTCGAGGGTCATGGTGCCGTCCCGCCAGCGCCGACTTTTACTTGGGCATCTTGCACTCACCGACATAGGCGTCGGCGTGGTCGGTGAAGATGGTGCCCATCAGCTTGTTGGTGATGCGGCCCTGTGCGTCCTTGTGGACGATGCGCAGATAGTAGTCCTGCACGGGATAGTGGTTGGTATTGAACCTGAACTTGCCCCGTACCGAAGCGAACTTCGCGGCTTCCAGCGCCTTGCGCATGGCCGCCTTGTCGTCGAGCTTCCCTTTCGAATCCCGCACGGCGGCGTCCATCAGCATCGCGGCATCGTAGCCCTGGGATGCGTAGAGAGAGGGCTGGCGCTTGTATTCCTTCTCGAAGTCGGCGACGAATTTCCGGTTGGCCGCGTTGTCGAGGTCGTGCGCCCAGTGCGAGGAGTTGAAGGTGCCGAGCAGCGGCTCGCCGACGGCGGGGATGGTGTCCTGGTCGGCCGAGAATCCGGAGGTGATCAACTGCATCTCCTTGGACAGGCCGGCCGCGACGAACTGCTTGATGAAGTTGATGCCCATGCCGCCCGGCAGGAAGAAAAAGACGGCATCCGGCTTGGCGGCACGCAGCTGGGCCAGCTCGGCCGCGTAGTCGAGCTGGCCGAGCTTGGTGTACATTTCGTCGGACATGTTGCCCTTGAAGAAGCGCTTGAAGCCGTTGAGCGCGTCCTTGCCGGCGGGGTAGTTGGGCGCCACGCCGATGACGTTCCTGTAGCCCTTGTCGGAGGCCCACTTGCCCATCGCCTCGGCGACGTTGTCGTTCTGCCAGGACACGTTGAAGAAGTAGGGGTTGCAGTCCTTGCCGGCGAGCTGCGAGGGGCCGGCGTTGGCGGAGATGTAGAAGGTCTGGCTGTCGAAGACCGGCTTGGCGATGGTGAGCAGGATGTTCGAGAAGATGATGCCGGTCATGAAGTCGACCTTGTCCTTCTTGAGAAAGCGCTCGGCGGTCTGCTTGGCGGTGTTCGGATCCTGCTTGTCGTCGGCGATGATGACCTCGGCGGGGATGCCGCCGAGCTTGCCGCCGAGGTGCTTCATGGCGAGCTGGAAGCCGTCGCGGATGTCGACGCCGAGGCCGGCGGCGGGGCCGGAGAGCGTCGAGAGGAAGCCGACTTTCACGCTGTCCGCGGCGTGAGCAGCGGACAGCGCGGTGGCGAGCAGGCAGGCGAGCAGGGTCTTCTTCATGGCGTTTCCTCTTGGGGATGGTTTAGAGCGAGTCTCTCCAGACGCGGATGGCGCCGAAGGTTTCGGCGTCGCTCGCGGGGGGGTGGCCGAGCCGCGCCGTGGCGGCGGCGATCACTGCGGGCGCGTTCCAGCGCAGGAAGGGATTGGTGACGAGTTCATCGGCCAGTGTCGAAGGCACCGAAGGCTGGCCGGCGAGGCGCAAGGACGCGACGCGGGCGGCGCGCGCGGCGATGGCGGGGTTGTCCGGTTCCACCGTGCGCGCGAAGCCCAGGCAGGATTGCGTGTATTCGTGGGCGCAATAGATGTGCGTGGCGGCGGGAAGGGCGGCGATACGCGCGAGCGAGGCGTGCATCTGCTCCAGCGTGCCCTCGAAGACGCGACCGCATCCGGCGCCGAAGAGAACGTCGCCGCAGAACAGCAGTCCCTTGCGATAATAGGCGACATGACCCAGCGTATGTCCCGGCAGATGCAACACCTCGAAATCGATGCCCAGCGCCTGCAGCGTCAGGCGATCACCGTCCCGCAGCGGATGGGTGATGACGTCGCCGGCCTCCAGCGCGGGGCCATACACGGGCGCGGGATGGTGGGCGAGGATCTCGGCGATGCCGCCGACATGGTCGCCGTGCCGGTGGGTGACGAGGATCGCGCAGAGGCGGTCGCGGGTTTGCTCCAGGAAGCGCAGTACCGGCGCAGCCTCGCCCGGATCGACGACGGCGACGCGTCCCACCGGGCCCATGCCGCGCAAGGCCCAGATGTAGTTGTCCTCGAATGCCGGAATGGGTTCGATCCGCATGGGGGGCGATTGTAATGGCTATCGCCGGTTTTTCCGCTTGGCTGGAGACGCCGCAGGGCCAGTACGTGCTCGGCTGGGAGCAGGCCAGGCTGGACAACCTGCTGGCCGACATCTTCGGCTTCAATGCCGTGCAGATCGGTTTTCCGCAGGTCGATTTCCTGCGCGCCAACCGCATGCCCTTCCGCTTCTACTGCTGCGATCGTGCCGGCGTGGCGGTGAAGAGCGATCCGCATCACCTGCCGTTCGCGACCAACAGCCTCGATCTCGTCGTGTTGCCGCATGTACTTGAATTCGACGCGAATCCGCACCAGATCCTGCGCGAAGTCGACCGCGTGCTGGTGCCCGAGGGCAGCGCGGTGGTCACCGGCTTCAACCCCTACAGCCTCTGGGGCCTGCGCCGGCTGCTGGCGGGCAAGCGCGGCGCGGCGCCCTGGCAGGGCCGCTACATCAGCGTGCCGCGCCTGCGCGACTGGTTCGCCCTGCTCGGCCACGAGACGCGTGCCGGCGCCTTCGGCTGCTATGCGCCGCCGGTGCAGCAGGAGAAATGGCTCGCCCGCTGGCGCTTCATGGAGCCGGCCGGCGACCGCTGGTGGCCGATCGCCGGCGGCGTCTATGTCGTGCAGGCGATCAAGCGCCAGCAGGGCATGCGCCTGGTCACGCCGAAGTGGAAGGATCGCATGGCGCGCGCAAAGGCGCTCGCACTGATGCCGCAGAAGCCGTTGGCGCAAAAGAACGAGAAGGTCATCGACGCGCAATGAAGGATACTGTCGATATCTACACCGATGGCGCCTGCAGCGGCAATCCCGGTCCGGGGGGCTGGGGGGCGCTGCTGCGCAGCGGCGACAAGGAAAGGGAGCTGTCCGGCTACGATCCGGCGACCACCAACAACCGCATGGAACTGATGGCGGTGATCGAGGCGCTGCGCGTCCTGAAGCGGCCGGTGACGGCGCGCGTGCATACCGATTCGCAGTATGTGCAGAAGGGCATCAGCGAATGGATCCACGGCTGGAAGCGGCGCGGCTGGAAGACCGCCGATCGCCAGCCGGTGAAAAATGCCGACCTCTGGCAGATGCTCGATGCCTTGACGGTCGGACACCGGATCGAATGGTTGTGGGTGCGCGGCCATGCGGGACACACTGAAAATGAGCGCGTCGATGCCCTGGCGCGCCGGGCCATCGAGGAAAACAGATGAGCGAAGTGCGGCAAGTGATGCTGGATACCGAAACGACGGGCCTCGAATGGCGGCAGGGCGACCGCGTCATCGAGATCGGCTGCGTCGAGCTGCTGAACCGCAAGCTGACCGGCAAGCGCTTCCACCGTTATCTCAATCCCGAGCGGCCGATCGCGGCCGGCGCGCAGGCCGTGCATGGCCTGACCGACGAGTTCCTCGCCGACAAGCCGAAGTTCGCCGAGATCGCCGAGGAACTGCTCGAATTCGTCGCCGGCGCCGAGGTGATCATCCACAACGCACCCTTCGATACCGGCTTCCTCGATTACGAACTGGGCCTGATCGATCGCGGTCCGTTCAAGTCCGCCTGCGATGCGATCACCGACACGCTGAAGATGGCGCGCGACCTGCGTCCCGGCAAGAAGAACAGCCTCGATGCGCTGTGCAGCGAATTCGGCGTCGACAATTCTGGGCGCCAGTTGCATGGCGCCCTGCTCGATGCGGAACTGCTCGCCGAGGTCTACCTCGCCATGACGCGCGGACAGGAAAGCCTGGTGATGGATCTCGACAGCGGCGCGGCGGCGATCGCCTTCATCAAGGGCGAGCATCCGCCGATCCGTGTGGTGGCGGCCGCCGCGGAAGAACTGGCCGAGCACGAACGCGTGCTTGCCGAGATCGACAAGGAAAGCAAGGGCAAGACATTGTGGCGCGCTCTGGCGCCAAGCGTTTAGTGCGCACGCTGGCGCACAGTCTGCCTAGAGCCTGAACAGGAACATCGCCGCCGCGAGGCTGGCGACGATCGCCGCGCTGTAGAGGACGGCTGCGACCAGGGTGTCGATGCGCAGGCCGAAATCGAAGCAGGTGCAGCGCAGGCGGTGCGCGGAACTCCACAGCGACAGGGCGAGGATGCCGAAGACCGCCAGCTTGGCGAGCACGCAATCGGCCAGCCATGAATGCATGCTTTCGTAGCTCAGGCCGGCCGGAACTTTTCCGAAGGCCACCAGCAGGGTGAGCAGGGCGATCACCGGAATGAAGAAGGCGATCACCGTGCCGCCGGCGGCGAACGGGAACCAGACGACGGGTTTGTTGGATTTGGCCATGGTCAGAACACTCCCGCGAGCAGGATGACGACAACCGAGAGCAACGCCCAGACGACGTAGTGCGCGCCGGAGATCCAGCTGCCCGGCACGAAGTTCTCGCCGATCTGGATCGGCATGGCGACCTGCGTAGCGTTGAACCAGGTCGTCGCGTGATAGAGCGCGGCGATGAAGGCGGCCACGTGGAAGGCGATCGACAGCGGGCTTTGCAGGGCGAGCAGGAAGGCCTCGTAACTTTCCTTGCCGTCCGCCAGCGCGCCGAGGCCGCACACCAGCAGCACGCAGTAGGCGCCGACGAAGAGGCTGGTGATCTCGCGCGACATGTAGCGCAGGTAGCGTGGATGGCGGAAGTACCACGTGGTCGGCGGCACTTCCCGAATCAGGGGTTTCCGGCTCATTTTCCGCCTCCCGGCAACAGATGCTCCTTGATCCAGTCGAAGGAACTGGCGATCTTCATCTGTTGCAGTGCGCTGGCCGGATCGACATGCACCGGACAGACTTCCGAGCAGGCGCCGACGAAGGTGCATTCCCAGACGCCTTCCTTGGTCGCGACGACTTCCTGGCGCTCGTCACGGCCCTGGTCGCGCGAATCCTGATTGTAGCGGTGGGCGAGCGCCAGCGCCGCGGGGCCGATGAAATGCCTGGTCAACCCGTATTCCGGGCAGGCCGCGTAGCAGAGCGTGCAGTTGATGCACATCGCGTACTGGCGGAAGCGCAGCAGTTCCTTTGGCGTCTGCCTGTATTCGCCTTGCTCGATCGGCTGCTTGTCCTTGCGGATGATCCAGGGCTTGACGCGCTTGAGCTTCTCCATGAAGTCGTCGGGCGCGGTGACCAGGTCGCGTTCGACCGGGAAGTGCACCAGCGGCTCGACGCGGATCGTGCCCGGATAGTTGCGCAGGAAGGTGTGGCAGGCCAGCCTGGGCTCGCCGTTGATCATCATGCCGCAACTGCCGCAGACGGCCATGTGGCAGGACCAGCGGAAGTTGAGCGTCGGGTCGAGGGTTTCCTTGACCTTGTTGAGGGCGTCGAGGACGACCCATTCCTCGAGGCACGACACTTCGTAGTGCTGGTAATGGCCTTCGGTGTCGGTGTCCGGGTTGTAGCGGAAGACTTCGAGGCGGATGAGGCGCTCTTTCATTGATGGCCCCCCGAGTAGTCGCGGATGCCCGGTTGCGACCTGGTGATGACAACGTCGAGGTAATCGATGCGCGGCGCATCGGCGCCCTGGTGATACACCATGGTGTGGCGCAGGAAGTTCTTGTCGTCGCGTTCGGGGAAGTCGAGGCGCTGGTGGGCACCGCGTGATTCCTTGCGCGCCAGCGCGCCGACCGTGACGGCTTCGGCGCAGTCGAGCATCGAGCCGAGTTCGAGCGTCTGGAACAGGTCGGTGTTATAGACGTTGGTCCTGTCGGTCAGCACGACGCGGCGGTAGCGCTCGCGCAGTTCATGGATCCTGGCGACGGCTGCCTGCAGGCCGGCTTCGGTGCGGTAGATGCCGGCATGCTCCTCCATCGTGGTCATCATTTCCTTGCGCAGGCCGGCGACCGACTCGGTGCCGGCGGTGCGCGAGAACAGCGCGCGGATGCGCTGCTGCGTCTGGTCGGCGCAGGCTTCCAGCGCGGCGGTATTGGCGGCGGGAGTCTTCTCGATGTGCTCGATGGCGGAGAGCGCGGCACGGCGGCCGAACACCAGCAGCTCGACGAGCGAGTTCGAGCCGAGGCGGTTCGCGCCGTTGAGGCTGACGCAGGCGCATTCGCCGGCGGCGAACAGGCCCGGCAGGGGCGTGGCCGCCTGCGTGTTGGTCGAGATGCCGCCCATCATGTAATGCACGACCGGGCGGATCGGCACGGGGTCCTTGACGATGTCGACGCCGAGGTAGCTTTCGGCCAGCTCGCGCACCAGCGGCAGGCGCTCGTTGATCTTCTTCGTGCCGAGGTGGCGCATGTCGAGCAGCACGCATTCGCCCCAGGGCGTCGTGACGGTGTTGCCCTTCTGCAGTTCGTGCCAGTAGGCCTGGCTGACGCGGTCGCGCGGGCCGAGCTCCATGGTCTTGAGCTGCGGCTGGCCGACCGGCGTTTCCGGCCCCATGCCGTAGTCCTGCAGGTAGCGGCGACCGTGCTTGTTGACGAGGATGCCACCCTCGCCGCGGCAGGCCTCGGTGAGCAGGCTGCCGGTGTTCGGCAGGCCGGTCGGGTGGTACTGCACGAACTCCATGTCCTTCAGCGGCGCGCCGGCGCGGTAGGCCATCGCCATGCCGTCGCCGGTCTTGATCGCCCCGTTGGTGGTGAAAGGGAACATGCGCCCCGCGCCGCCGCCGGCGATGATCACCGCCCTGGCGTGGAATTGGCGCAGCTGGCCGCTGCGCATGTCCATCGCGGTGAGGCCCTGGCAACGGCCGGCGTCGACCAGCAGGTCGAGCGCGAAATACTCGTCGTAGCGCTTGATCGAGTCGAACTGCAGCGAGGTCTGGAACAGCGTGTGCAGGATGTGGAAGCCGGACTTGTCGGCGGCGAACCAGGTGCGCTTCTTCTTCATGCCGCCGAAGGGACGCACGGCGACCGAGCCGTCCGGCTCGCGATTCCACGGGCAGCCCCAGTGTTCGAGCTGGAGCAGTTCCTTCGGCGCTTCATGCACGAAATACTCGACGCAGTCCTGGTCGGAGAGCCAGTCGCCGCCACCCACGGTATCGTCGAAATGGATATCAAAACTGTCGTCCGGCTTGATCACGCCGGCCGCGCCGCCTTCCGCCGCGCAGGTGTGGCTGCGCATGGGATAAACCTTGGAGATCAGGGCAATGCGAAGTTTTGGATCGGTTTCCGCGAGAGCGATTGCGGCGCGCAGTCCGGCGCCGCCGGCGCCGATGATGGCTACATCAGTCTGGATGGTTTCCATTTTTGTCCATTCCGTTTCGCCCTTGTGGGAGCAGTCATGCTGCGGGGCAGCATTATGCGAAGTCCGGATGGCTCGGTGGATACAAAGTATTTATCAGGCAGGTTCAAAAAATAGAACGGCCAATGGTGGCAGGTTCAGCAGCAGCGAGTGATCCCGCCCGTGATGGGCCAAGGCCTGCGACTGCATGCCGCCGGCGTTGCCCTGGCCGCTGCCGCCGTAGCAGGGTGCGTCGCTGTTGAGCACTTCCCGCCAGAATCCGCCGAACGGGACGCCGACCCGATAGTTCTCGCGGAAGACCGGCGTGCCGTTGAGGACGACCAGCATCATTTCGCCGTTGGGGCCGCGCCGCAGGAAGCTGATCACGCTCTCGTCGCTGTCGTGGCAGTCGATCCACTCGAAGCCGTCGTTGCTGAAGTCACGGCCGAACAGCGCCGGCCGGCTCTTGTAGACGGTATTGAGATCGCGCAGCCAGGCCTTGGCGCCGGCATGCGGCCAGAATTCGAGCAGGTGCCAGTCAAGGCTGGTGTCGTGGTTCCATTCGCGCGTCTGGCCGAATTCGCTGCCCATGAACAGCAGCTTCTTGCCGGGATGCGCCCACATGTAGCCGAGCAGCAGGCGCAGGTTGGCGAAGCGCTGCCACTCGTCGCCCGGCAGCTTGCCGACCAGCGAGCCCTTGCCATGCACGACTTCGTCGTGCGAGATCGGCAGCATGAAGTTTTCGTGGAAGGCGTACCAGATGCTGAAGGTGATCTGGTCGTGGTGGTACTTGCGGTGGATCGGTTCGTGCGCGAAGTAGTCGAGCGTGTCGTGCATCCAGCCCATGTTCCACTTCATGCCGAAGCCGAGTCCGCCGAGCCAAGTCGGGCGCGAGACCATCGGCCAGGCCGTGGATTCCTCGGCGATGGTCTGCGTGTCGGGAAAATCGCGATACACCGCCTCGTTGAGTTGACGCAGGAATCCGATCGCGGCGAGATTTTCCCGGCCGCCATGTGCGTTGGGAATCCACTCGCCTTCCTTGCGCGCATAGTCGAGATAGAGCATCGAGGCGACGGCATCGACGCGCAGGCCGTCGATGTGGTACCTGTCGAGCCAGAACAGCGCGCTCGACAGCAGGAAGGAACGCACTTCGTGGCGGCCGTAGTTGAAGATCTGGCTGCTCCATTCGGGGTGGTAGCCCTGGCGCGGGTCGGCATGCTCGTAGAGCGCCGTGCCGTCGAAGTAGGCGAGCCCGTGCTGGTCGTTCGGGAAGTGCGAGGGTACCCAGTCGAGGATGACGCCGATGCCGTGCTGGTGCAGGTGGTCGACGAGGAACATGAAATCCTGCGGCGAACCGTAGCGCGAGGTGGGCGCGAAGAAGCCGGTGACCTGGTAGCCCCAGGAGCCGTAGAACGGGTGTTCCATCACCGGCATCAGTTCGACGTGCGTGAAGCCCATCTCCACGCAGTAGTCGGCGAGCTGCGGCGCGAGGTCGCGGTAGCCGAGCGGCTGGGCGGGGTCGTCCGGCGAGCGGCGCCAGGAACCCAGATGCACCTCATAGACCGCCTGCGGGGCATCGAGCGCGTTGGCCTGCTTGCGGCGGGACATCCAGTCGGCATCGTTCCATCTGTAGTCATGCGTCGCGATCACCGAGCCGGTTGCCGGTGCAACTTCGGCGGAAAAAGCGAAAGGATCGGCCTTGTCGACCTTGTAGCCGTGCAGCGCCGATTCGATGTGGAACTTGTAGCGCTGGCCGACTGCCGCCCCGGTCACGAAACCTTCCCAGATCCCCGAACCCGCGTGGATCTGCCGCAGCCAGTGGCTGTGGCGATGCCAGCCGTTGAAGTCGCCCATGACCGAGACGGCGTGAGCGTTCGGCGCCCAGACGGCGAAGTGGCAGCCGGCGACGCCGTCGCGGACTTCCGGGTGTGCGCCGAGGCAGTCGTGCAGGCGCGTGTGGCTGCCTTCGTGGAAGAGATGGAGATCGAGGTCGCTGAGCTTGCTGGAGAGGGTCTGGATAGACGACATGGCGGTGACGAATGTCTGCAGGCAGAACGATCTGCCGATCGATCTGGATTAGACCGCTAGACGAGCGGCTTGGAAAGGGGTGAGATCGCGCGCGTGCCCATGTCGCGCAGGCGGCTGACCATCATCTGGAGCAGCATGGTCAGGAATTTGTTCGCCAGGCGCGGGTGCAAGGCGAGAATTTCGTTGAGCTCGGATTTCGACATGACCGCGAAGCGCGTCGGTTCGGCAGTGACGCAACTGGCGAAGCGCCGCTCGCCGTCGATCAGCGACATCTCGCCGAGGATGCTGCCCGGCCCGACCATCGCCAGGCTATGCACCGTGCCGCCGATATCGGTCTTGCGCACGATGACCTGGCCCGCGAGCAGCAGGATCAGATGGTCGCCTTCCTCGCCCTCCTGCAGCAGCACCGTGCCGGCGGGAGCGCTGAAGCAGTGCATGAACTGGCAGAGTTCCTCGATTTCGTAGTGGTAGAACTCGTCGAACAGCACTTCCCTGTTGATTGCTTCGAGCACGGTGTCGACGAAGCCGCTTGCGCCGCCGAGATACTCGATATCGCGATACAGGAAGGGGCGGGTATCGGTGTTCATAATTATCGAAGCATAGCAATTTTTGCGAAAGTCGGCGCTGGCAAGACGGCACCCGGTTTACTTTCCATCGATCCTGAGCGGCCCGCTGCCCGAGTAGCGGTCGAGCGCGAGGTAGATCACCGGCGTGATGAGCAGCGTGATCGCCTGCGAGAAGAGCAGGCCGCCGACGACCGAGAGGCCGAGCGGCTGGCGCAACTCGGCGCCCGCGCCGAGGCCGAGCGCGATCGGCAGCGCGCCCATCAGCGCGGCCGAGGTGGTCATCATGATCGGCCGGAAGCGGATCAGGCAGGCGCTGCGGATCGCCGCGCGCGGGTCCATGCCCTGTTCGCGCTGCGCGGCGAGCGCGAAGTCGATCATCATGATGGCGTTCTTCTTGACGATGCCGATCAGCATCAGGATGCCGATCATGGCGATGATCGAAAGGTCCATGCGGAACAGCCAGAGCAGGCACAGCGCACCGACGGCCGCGGAGGGCAGGCCGGCGAGGATCGTCAGCGGGTGGATGTAGCTCTCGTAGAGCACGCCGAGCAGCACGTAGATGACCAGCAGCGCGGCGGCGATCAGGATCCACTGGCTGGTCTGCGAGGCCTGGAAGGCGGCCGCATCGCCGCCCCAGCTGGTCAGGATGCTGGCCGGGAAGTTGAGCTCCTGCCGGTACTTTTCGATGTTGCGCGAAGCATCGCCGAGCGCCGCGTTCGGCGCGAGGTTGAAGGAAATCGTGATCGCCGTGAGCTGGCCGGCGTGGTTGATCGACAGCGGGCCGACTTCGCGCTCGACCGTCGCGAGGCTCGCCAGCGGGACGAGGGCGCCACCCTTCGCACGCAGATAAATTTTGTCGAAGGCGCTTTCCTCGGCGCGGTCTTCCGCGCCCAGCTGCAGGATCACCTGGTAGCTGTCGCTCGAAGTGAAGATCGTCGAGACCTGCCGTTCGCCGAAGGCGCTGTAGAGGGCGGTGCGGATGTCGGCGATCTGCACGCCGAGCAGGTTGGCCTTGTCGCGGTCGATCTCGAGGCGCGCCTGCAGGCTCTTGATCTGGGCATCGGTGGTGACGTCGCGGAACAGCGGATCCTCGCGTAGGCGCGTCACCATGCCGTCGGCCGACGCGCGCAGTTCGCCCGCCTTCACGCTGCGCAGGATGTACTGGTAGCGGCTCTTGCTGACCCGCCCGCCGAGGCGCAGGTTCTGCATCGGGTTGATGAAGACATTGACGCCGGGGATGGCGCGCGTTTCCCGGCGCAGGCTCTCGACCACCTTGTCGATGTGCGGGCGCTGGCCGCTGGGCTTGAGGGCCATGAACATGCGGCCGCTGTTGCTGTCGTTGGCATGCACGATCAGGGTATCCACCGCCGGGTTGGCGCGGATCACGTCGCTGGTGCGCTGCAGCAACTCGGTCATCGCCGGAAAGGAAATGTCCTCGACGGCCTCGACGGTGACGATGGCCTGGCCGATGTCCTCGTTGGGGAAAAAGCCCTTGGGCAGCACGACGAACAGCCACCAGGTCGCGGCGAAGGTGGCAAAAGCCAGCGCGAGAACGCTGCGGCTGTGCCCGAGCGACCAGTCGAGCGCCCGCTCGTAGAGCCGCAGCGTCGCCGCGAAACCGCGCTCGAACCAGGCCGTCAGGCGCAGGCTGCGGCTTGCGGCCTCCTCGTGGCGGATGAAGCGGCTCGCCAGCATCGGGATCAGCGTCAGGGACACGAGCGCCGAAATGAGGACGGCGATGCCGACGACCGCGGCGAATTCATGGAACAGCAGGCCGATCACGCCGGGCATGAAGAAGATCGGAATGAACACTGCGACCAGGGAAACGGAAATCGACACGATCGTGAAACTGACTTCCTTCGCGCCGCGCAGGGCCGCCTGCAGCGGCTTCTCGCCGTTCTCGACGTGGCGCACGATGTTTTCGAGCACGACGACGGCGTCATCCACCACGAGGCCGACCGCCAGCGTGATCGCCAGCAGCGAGATGTTGTCGAGCGTGTAGCCGAACGCGCGCATCAGCGCCACCGTGCCGAGCAGGGAGATCGGCAGCGAGAGCGCCGGGATGATGGTCGCACTCGGCTTGCGCAGGAACAGGAAGATGACGCCGACGACCAGCGCCATCGTGAAGGCGAGCGTGACCTGCACGTCGTGGATCGCCTCGCGGATCGAGCGCGCACGGTCGTTGCGCAGCTTCAGTTCGACCGAGCCGGGCATCTGGGCGATCAGGCCGGGCAGGGCGGCGCGGATCGCGTCGACGGTCGCCACGGTGTTCGCGCCCGGCTGGCGCAGCACCGAAAGGGTGATGCCACGCTCGCCGTTTACCCAGCTCGCGGTCTTGACCGATTCGACGCTGTCTTCGACGACGGCGACATCGGCCAGGCGCACCGGACGCCCCCCGGGCGCCGTGGCGACGATCAGGCGCGCAAAGGCTTCCGCGTTTTCGAGCTGGCGGTTGGCCTGGATGGTCAGCGTCTGGCGCGGTCCTTCCAGTACCCCGACCGGCGAGTTCGCGTTGGCGCCGCGCAGGGCGGTGGCGATGTCTTCCAGCGTCAGGTTGCGCGCGGCGAGCGCCTCGGCATCGACGCGGATGCGCACCGCGAACTTTTTCTGGCCGTTGATATTGACCTGGGCGACACCCGGCAGGGTGGAAAGCGTCGGCGCGATCAGCTTGTCGGCGAAGTTGTTCACGTCCGACAGCGGCATCGACGGCGAGGTGAGCGAAAGGAAGACGATCGGGGCGTCGGCCGGATTGACCTTGCGATAGGCCGGCGGCGTGGTCATTTCCGCCGGCATGGACCGCTGGGCGCGCAGCAGCGCGGCCTGCACGTCGATGGCGGCGCTGTCGATGCTGCGGTCCTGGGCGAACTCGAGCGTGATCGAAGTGCTGCCGAGCGTCGAGGTCGAGCTCATCACTTCCAGTCCGGCGATCGTCGAGAACTGCCGCTCGAGCGGCGTGGCGACCGACGCGGCCATGGTCTCCGGGCTCGCGCCGGGCAGGTTGGCGGTGACGGAAATCGTCGGCGCGTCGTAACTCGGCAACGCGGCGATCGGCAGGCCGATGTAGGCGAGAATGCCGGCGACGATGGCGGAGGCCGACAGCAGCACCGTCATCACCGGACGGCGGATGCAGAGTTCCGAGAGGTTCATGATGGCTTCTGCTTGCCTTTTCCTGCGCCGGAGGGCGCCTTGGGGTCGTCCGGCCGCGCTTCGGCGACCGTGCTGCCGGGGCGCAGGTTCTGCGCGCCTTCGACAACCACGCGGGTGCCGGCATCCGGCCCCTCGATGACGGCGCGGCCATCCTGCACCAGCAGGACGCGCACCGGCGCGATGCCGACCTTGTTCTCCGCGTCGATCACGTAGAGGAACTTCCGCTCCGGCCCGGTCTGCACCGCCTGGACCGGAACGGTGAGGACGTTGGTCAGGGTCCGCGGCGAGAGGCTCACAGTGACGAACATGCCCGGCCAGAGCCGGCTGTCGGGATTGTCGAACTGCGCCTTGAGCCGGATCGTGCCGCTGCCGCTGTCGACCGCGTTGTCGATGAAGACCAGCTTGCCGTTACGCGTCGCCGGGCTGTCCGCGTCGAGACGGGCCGCCACCGCGACCGCGCCCTGCGCCATCGATTGTTGCAGCTGGGGCAGTTCGCGCTCGGGCAGCGTGAAGCTGACGTTGATCGGGTCAATCTGCGTGATGCTGACCAGCGGCGTGCCACTCGGCTGCGCCAGGCTGCCCGGATAGACATTCACCGCGCCGATGCGGCCGGCAATCGGCGCGACGATCTCGCCGTATCCGCGCGCGACGCGGCCGGCTTCGACCACGGCGAGATCGGCCGCGACCTGGGCGCGCAGGCTGTCGACCTGGTTCTGCACCGCGTCGAGCGCCGTCTGCGAGATGAATTTCTGCGCGAAGAGTTCGCGCTGCCGTTTCAGGTTGCGCTCGGCATTGGCGAGATCCGCGCGGCTTTTGGCGACCTGCGCCGCCGCCTTGCCGAGGTTCGCCTCCTCGGTGCGCGTATCCAGCGTGAACAGCCGCTCGCCGCGCTTGACGAACTGGCCTTCCTTGACGTGAACCGCGCGGATCGTCGCACTGATCTGGGCGCGCACCTCGACGGACTGCAGTGCGCTGACCGTGCCGTTGGCGGCGAGGCGCACCGGCACATCGGCCGTGGCGACAGCGGCGCTGACGACGGGGATGGCGCCCGGCCCCTTCTTGGCCGGCGGCGCGGCCGACTGTTCGCGCCAGTACCAGCCGGCGGCGGCGAGGGCGATGATGACGGCGAGAACGACGAGGATGCGGCCGGCGCTGCGGGGGGCGTTGGATGCGGATGCGGGCATGATCGGGACAAAGAGTGGCGCTGGCGGATTTTCCCCCAATTGCCCGCCGGCCAGCGGCCTATTTCGTCAATTTTTGAAACAGCCGCTCGCCGTTGCGGAAGGCGATCTGCTCCGCCACCGCCGGCGGCAACTGCGCCAGCCACTGCCGGTAGCCGCCCATGATGGCGGCGTAGCTGTCCCAGCGCTCATCGATCCAGGTATCCGAGCCGACCAGGAAGCGGTCGGGGTATTTCTCGAAGAGTCGCTTCCATTCGGGCGTCAGCCGGCCGCTGCCGTCGGTGATGCCGTAGCGGTAGGACAACTCGCACCAGAGCGTCGGATGGCGCTGCAGATAGGCCTCGACCTTTTCCGGCGCGGTCGAAAAACCGGTATGCGCCCAGATGATTTTCGCCCGCGGGTCGTGCCGGAAGAGGATTTCGAGCGCCTCGTCGTCGGCGTGGGCGTGCAGGTAGAGGTCGTGTTTCGCTGCGAAGGCCACGGTGGTCTTCACCTGCGGCGCAGCGGCGGCCTGGCCGGACAGATGGAACTCGCCGATGCCACGATAGTAGCCGCGCGCGAATTCCGTGGCGATCAGTTGTTCGGTCTGCGGATCGCTCATCCAGGTCTGGATGTCCGGCCGCACGCGGTAGGGGCGGATGAAGGGAACGACCCAGAGATCCCGCGCCGTGCTGCGCGAAGCTTCGTAGAGCGCGCGCGTGCCGTCGTTCGGCCGGCTGGTAGCGAGGATGCCCGTGACGTTCTGCGCGCGCAGCAGCGCCAGCACCTGGTCGAGCGGCAGGTGCGGCGCGGGTTCCCAGTTGTAGTGGAGATGGGCGTCGAACAGCGGCAGTGCCGGACGCGGTGTTTCGGCGTGGGTGCTGCCGAACAAACTCAATGCGCAAAGGAAAGCAGCGAGGCGGAAACGGTTCATGGCGGTCTCCTGCATTGGGGGTGTCCAGTGTTCAGGAATCGCGTGCCGGCGTCAATATGAAAGTCGGCGCTGGCGGGACGGCACGCGCTAGGCCGGGCCGGCGAAGAAGCGGGCCGCCCACAGCGCGCCCATGCCGAGGATGAACGGCAGCCAGGGATTGCGCCAGCGCAGCGCGATCGCGATGACGACCAGTCCGGCGAACAGCTTGGGATTGAAGGGCTGGAGGTCGCCCTGCACGAGCAGCAGGTCCGGCACGACCAGCGCCGAGAGGGCGGCGGCTGGCGCATAGCGCAGGGCGCGCTGCAGCACCGGGGGCAGGCTGCCCCGCTCGCCGATCACGATGAAGCTGCCGCGCGTGATCAGCGTGGTGGCTCCCAGCAGCAGGAACGCGATCCACAGCCAGACGCCTTCGATCATTCCGCCGTCTCCTTCCTGCGCCAGTGCTCGGCGGCGAAGCCCGCCGCGATGCCGAGCAGAATGGCGGCGAACAGGCCGAGCCGCAGCGGCAGGTCGCGCAGGAACACGGCGCCCAGGCCGCCCGTCAGCGCGGCGACCAGCATCGGCTGCGAGCGCACCATCGGCACGACCATGACCATCAGCGCGATCGTGCCCATGAACTCGAGCGACCAGTCGCGCGGGAAGAAGCCCGCGCCCAGGACCCCGACCAGCACGAAGCCTTGCCAGAGCAGCCAGCCGTAGAGCGAGGGGACGAGGTAATAGCCCCAGCGCCAGGCCGGGTCGCGCGCGCCGGCGAGTCCCGGGCCGAGCACCGCGAACGCCGCGTCGGTGAGCAGGAAGCCGCCGACGAGGCGGCGCGCCAGCGACTGCTCGTGCAGGGCCGGCGCGATCGCCGCGCTGAAAATCACGAAGCGCAGGTTCAGGACCATGCCCGTGACGAAGATCAGCCACAGCGGCGCGCCGCTGGCGATCAGCGGCAGCGCGCCGAACTGCGCGGTCGCCGCGAAGACGAGCAGGCTCATGCCCATCGATTCGAGGGCATCCATGCCGATGGCGCGCATGGCGATGCCGGTGACGATCGCCCAGGGAATGAAGCCGACCGACAGCGGGATGAAGGCGCGCAAGCCGGCTTCTGCACCGGCGCGGAAGGCGGGGTTCAAAGCTCGGAAATCACCGTCGCGGCGGGCAGCCTGGACTTGGGCAGCCGGGCGTTGAAATCCTCCGCGCCGCGATAGCCGAGCGCGGCGAGCACCACGCTGGTCAGCCCCTGCTCGCGCAGGCCGAGCTCATCGTTGAGGACGCGGCTGTCGAAGCCCTCGATCGGCGTCGCGTCGATGCCCAGCGTGGCGGCGCCCAGCAGCAGGGTGCCGAGCGCGAGATAGACCTGCTTCTCCATCCAGTGCTGGGTGTCACGGAAGTCGAAGCGGTGCAGATTCACGTAGAAGCTGCGGCTCTTGAACTGGAGCGCCTTGCCCTCGGCGTTCGGGAAGCGGCCGTCGCGCTCCTCCTGGTCGGTGATCGCCGTGATCTGCGACTCGTCCATGGTCGTGCGCGCGCAGCAGACCACCACATGCGAGGCAGCGAGGATCTTGGGCGTGTTGGCCGCATACACCGGGTGCTCGGTCGCCCTGGCGATGCGCGCCTTGGCGGCATCGCTGGCAGCGACGATGAAATGCCAGGGCTGCGAATTCACCGAGGAGGGCGCATGGCGCAGCAGCGTCTTGAGCTGCTCGACCTGCTCGGCCGGAATCTTGCGGCCCGGGTCGTAGGCCTTGCAGGTGTGGCGGCTCAAGGCGATCTTGGCAATGTCCATCAGGAATCTCCCGTGCAAAAAAACCGCCATTGTACGGACCGGTAAACTCCCTGGACTTCCTGCCGATCATCCCCGCCCATGAAAATCTACCTCGCCGGTCCCGACGTCTTCCGCCCCGATGTCCTCGAGTGGGCCGAATCCGCCCGGGAAATCTGCCGCCGCCATGGCTGCGAGCCGCTGCTGCCCATCGACCACGGCGAGACCGCGCCGGACAGGATCTTCGCGGCCAACCTCGAGCTGATCCGGCAGGCGCAGGCGGTCGTCGCCAACCTCAACCCGTTTCGCGGGGCGGAGCCGGATTCGGGCACCTGTTTCGAGCTCGGCTATGCCGTGGCGCTGGGCAAGCAGGTGTGCGGCTACGTCGAACGCGGGGAGACCCTGCTGGCGCGGGTCAATCGCATCGAACAGGCTGATCCGGCAAGGACGCGCGACGACCGTGGCATGGCCATCGAGGACTTCGGCCTGCCCCTGAACCTGATGCTGGCCGTGCCGGCCCTGATCGTGGCGGGAAGCCTGGAAGATTGCCTCAGGCAACTCCGGGGTGGAGCCCGGGAGGCGACGGCGGCGAAACTGCCGGACGATCCCCTGGCGAGAACCGCCATCGAGGCGGCAATCCGCTACCTGCGCTGGGTCGCGGACGGCCGGATCGCCGACGGCAGGGCCGTCGCCACCGTCGCCGCGCAGTACAAGGTCGGGGAGGAAAAGGTCCAAAGCTGGATCGCGGCGTGGTCGGGCATCGCACTGGCGGCGCACCCCGATTGCCGGCCGGACGACATCGTCCGCCAGATGAGGATCAGCGGCCGGCAGTTCAGGAGCTTCAGGTAGGCAGGATGGTTGACAGGAGAACGAACGTTCACTAGCATGGTGTTCATGGAAACACCTTGGGTCAGCCTGCCTTTGCCGTGCATCCCGTTGCCGGGATGCCCTGTACTGGCACGGCCTGTCCCCGCGGGCTTCCCGTCCCCGGCGACGGATTACCACGAAGAACGCCTCAGCCTCGACGAGCACCTGATCGAGCACCAGGAAGCCACCTTCTTCATTCGCGTGCAGGGGCATTCGATGACCGGCTTCGGCATCCATGACGGCGATCTGCTCGTCGTGGACCGTGCGCTGGAGCCGCAGGACCGCTGCGTCGTGATTGCCGTCATCGACGGCAGCTTCACCGTCAAGCAGCTCTGCCTGTTGCCGCATGGCATCCTGCTGCGCTCGGGCAATCCCGGCCACGGGGACATCCTCGTCGCGGGCGACCAGGAGCTCGCGGTATGGGGCGTCGTGCGCTGGAGCATCCACAAGGTTTAGCGATGCCCATCGCGCTGGTCGACTGCAACAACTTCTACGTCTCCTGCGAACGGGTCTTCGCTCCCCGGCTCGAAGGCCGGCCGGTCGTCGTCCTGTCCAACAACGACGGCTGCGCCGTGGCGCGCAGCAACGAGGTCAAGGCGCTCGGCGTCAGGATGGGCACCCCGTGGTTCCAGATGCGCGACCTGGCCAGGGAGCACGGCATCGTCGCCCTCAGCAGCAATTACGCCCTGTACGCCGACATGAGCAACCGGGTGATGGCGATCCTCGGGCAATACGCCCCGGACCACGAGATCTACTCCATCGACGAATGCTTCCTCGGCCTGGACGGGTTCGGGCAGTTCGACCTGGTCGAGTTCGGCCGGCGGATACGCCGGCAGGTCAAGCAGTGGGTGGGCATCCCCGTCTGCGTCGGCATCGCCGACACGAAGACGCTCGCCAAGCTGGCGAACCACTGCGCAAAGAAGGGGCTGGCCGGAACGGACGGGGTTTGCGACTTCAGCCGCTTGACGGCAGCCGAGCGTTCCGGACTGTTCTCCCGTATCGAGGTCAGTGAGGTCTGGGGCATCGGCCCGCGGCTCACGAAGCAGCTTGCCGCCCGGGGCATCGCCACTGTCGAAGACCTCCGGACCGCCGATGCCAAGACCCTGCGCCGGGAGTTCTCGGTCGTGGTCGAGCGCACGGTGGCCGAGCTGAACGGCATCCCCTGCCTGGCGCTGGAAGAGGTCGCGTCCAACAAGCAGCAGATCCAGTCATCGCGTTCGTTCGGCAGCTATGTGTATGACCTGCCGCAGCTCAAGGAAGCCGTGGCGAGCTACATCGCCAGCGCGGCGGAGAGGCTGCGCGTGCAGGGATCGCTGGCCGGCATGCTGCAGGTCTACATCCGCACCAACCCGCACAAGGACGCGCCGCAGTACCAGCGCGGACTGACCATCCCGCTGCCGGAAGCGACCGACGACACCCTGCGCCTGACGCAGGCGGCCTTGTGGGGGCTCAAGCGCATCTACCGCCCCGGTTTCGCCTACCAGAAGGCGGGGGTCGCGTTGCTCGAGCTGACGGATGCGGCGAACCGGCAGATGAGCCTGTTCTCGCCGGCGCAGGACAACTCCCGCCTGATGCAGGCGCTGGACCGCATCAACGCGATCTGGGGGCGGGGTACCCTGCGCTCGGCCGCCGAGGGAGTCGACAAGCGCTGGAAGATGAAGCGCGCAAGGATGTCGCCGTGCTACACGACGAGCTGGGCGCAACTCCCCGTCGCCGCGTGAGGCCGGCTGGCGAGCGTGCCCGCGTAAAATGCGCTGACGATTGTCTGATATGAGGAGCGATTCGATGGGCAAGATACGCGCATGGGCTGCCAAGGCACCCGGCCAGAAGCTGGAGCTCTACGAATACGAACCCGGCCCGCTGGGCGACGACGAGGTCGAGATCGCGGTCGAGCATTGCGGGGTCTGCCATTCCGACCTGTCGATGATCGACAACGACTGGCAATTCACCACCTATCCCATCGTGCCCGGCCATGAAATCGTCGGGCGCGTCGTCGCCATGGGGCCGCAGGCCAGGGGCCTGGAGATCGGGCAACGGGTGGGTGTCGGCTGGGCCAACAGCAGTTGCCTGCATTGTGCTTCCTGCCTGGGCGGGGAGCATCACCAGTGCGCCGACAGCAGGGCGACCATCTCCAACCATCCCGGCGGGTTTGCGGAACGCGTGCGCGCCCAGTGGCCCTGGGCGGTGCCCCTGCCCGCAGGGCTATCCCCAGCGGTGGCAGGGCCCCTGTTCTGCGGCGGCATCACCGTCTTCACGCCCTTCATTGCCTATGACATCTCGCCCCTGAGTCGGGTCGGCGTCGTCGGCATCGGCGGCCTCGGTCATCTGGCGGTCAAGTTCGCCAAGGCCTGGGGCTGCGAGGTCACCGCCTTCACGTCCTCGCCAGCGAAGTCCAGGGAAGCCAAGGCGCTGGGGGCCCATCGCGTCGTGTCCAGCACCGACCCGGAAGCCATCGCGCAGCTTGCGAAGAAGCTGGACCTGCTCATCGTGACCGTGAATGTGCCGCTCGACTGGCCGGCGCTCATCTCGACGCTGGCGCCGCACGGCCGGCTGCATTTCGTCGGGGCGGTGCTCGAACCGGTGCCGGTCAAGGTGTTCTCGCTGCTTGACGGGCAGAAGTGCGTGTCCGGATCCGCGATCGGCTCGCCGACCGACATGGCGCAGATGCTGGACTTCTGCGTCCGGCACCGGATCGAGCCGCAGGTCGAGCATTTCCCGATGAGCCGGGTCAATGAGGCGCTCGCGCACCTGCGCTCCGGCAAGGCGCGCTACCGCGTCGTGCTGGATGCCGACTTCTAGGACCGGTGAATCCCGCGCGGAAATCGAAAAGGGCCCGGAGAATCATCCGGGCCCTTTGGGGTGTTTTGGTGGGCGGCACAGGGTTCGAACCTGTGACCCCTGCCGTGTGAAGGCAGTGCTCTACCGCTGAGCTAGCCGCCCGAAAGGGACGCGAAGTATAGCGGCAAATCAGCCCTTCAGCACGGCTGCGACTGCCTTGACCACGTAATCGATGTTGCGCGTGTTCAGGGCGGCGACGCAGATGCGGCCGGTACCGACGGCGTAGATGCCGTACTCGGCGCGCAGCTTCTCGACCTGGGCGGCGGTCAGGCCGGTGTAGGAGAACATGCCGCGCTGCACGTTGATGAAGCCGAAGTCCTGTGCCGTGCCCGCTTCCTTGAGCTTCGCGACGAAGCTGGCGCGCATCGTGCGGATGCGGTCGCGCATGCCACCGAGTTCGTCTTCCCACATCTTGCGCAGTTCGGGGCTGGTCAGCACGGCCGCGACGATCGCACCGCCATGGGTGGGCGGGTTGGAATAGTTGGTGCGGATCAGGCGCTTGATCTGCGAGGTGACGCGGGCCGCTTCGTCCTTGCTGGCGGTGACGACGGTCAGCGCGCCGACGCGCTCGCCGTACAGCGAGAAGGACTTGGAGAAGGAACTGGCGACGAAGAACTGCAGGCCGGACGCGGCGAACAGGCTGACGGACTCGCCGTCCTGCTCGATGCCTTCGGCGAAGCCCTGGTAGGCCATATCGAGATAGGCGACGAGATCACGCTCCTTGATCGCGGCGACGACTTCCTTCCACTGGGCGGCGGTCAGGTCGGCGCCGGTCGGGTTGTGGCAGCAGGCGTGCAGCAGCACGATGGACTTCGGCGGCATCGCGGCCAGCGAGGCCTTCATGGCGGCGAAATTGACGCCGCGCGTGGCGGGATCGTAATAGGCGTAGGTGTCGACCTTGAAGCCGACGGCTTCGAAGAGCTGGCGGTGGTTCTCCCAGCTCGGGTCGCTGATGTAAACGGTGGAACCGGGCAGCAGGGCCTTCAGGTAGTCGGCGCCGACGCGCAGGGCGCCCGTGCCGCCGAGGCACTGGAAGGTCGCGGCGCGGCCGGAACCGACGATGTCGGATTCCTTGCCGAACAGCAGGCCCTGCACGGCGCCGTTGTAGGCGGGCGTGCCTTCGATCGGCTGGTAGCCGCGCGGCGGCTGGGCCGCGAGGCGGGCCTGCTCGGCCTGCTTGACGGCGGCGAGCAGCGGGATCTTGCCGTCGTCGCCGAAATACACGCCCACCCCCAGATTCACTTTCGCGGGATTCTTTTCGGCGTTGTAGGCTTCGGTCAGGCCCAGGATCGGGTCGCGGGGGGCCATTTCGACGTTGGCGAAGAGTGAAGTGCTCATGACGGCAAAGCTCCTGAAAAATGTGAGAGGGGAATCGCGCAATAATAGCCCAATCGCGCATTTCTGCCGCAGTGCGGCAATCAAAAAACCGGCTCTTATGTCTTATGAATGATGAAGTTGTCGAGTTTCCCGGCAGCCCTTTCCGGCTGCACGAACCTTTCCCTCCGGCCGGCGACCAGCCCGAGGCGATTCGCCTGCTCACCGAGGGGATCAACGACGGCCTGAGTTTCCAGACCCTGCTGGGCGTTACCGGCTCGGGCAAGACCTACACGATGGCCAACGTCATCGCCCGGCTCGGCCGGCCGGCGCTGGTGCTGGCCCACAACAAGACGCTGGCGGCGCAGCTCTATTCCGAATTCCGCGAATTCTTTCCCGAGAACGCGGTCGAGTACTTCGTTTCCTACTACGACTACTATCAGCCCGAGGCCTACGTCCCGTCGCGCGACCTGTTCATCGAGAAGGACTCGGCGATCAACGAGCACATCGAGCAGATGCGCCTCTCGGCCACCAAGTCGCTGCTGGAGCGGCGCGACGTCGTGATCGTCTGCACCGTCTCGGCGATCTACGGCATCGGCGACCCGGTCGATTACCACGCGATGATCCTGCACCTGCGCGAAGGCGAGAAGATCGGCCAGCGCGAGATCATCCGCCGCCTGTCCGAGATGCAGTACGAGCGCAACGAGATGGACTTCCACCGCGGCACCTTCCGCGTGCGCGGCGACGTGATCGACATCTTCCCGGCCGAAAACGCCGAAAGCGCCCTGCGCGTGGCGCTGTTCGACGACGAGATCGAGACGCTGACGCTGTTCGACCCGCTCACCGGCCACAGCAAGCAGCGCCTTGGCCGCTTCACGGTGTTCCCGTCCAGCCATTACGTCACGCCGCGCGGCACGGTGGTGCGGGCCATCGAAAAGATCAAGAAGGAACTGCGCGAGCGCACCGAATTCTTTTATCAGGAGCAAAAGCTCGTCGAGGCGCAGCGCATCGAGCAGCGCACGCGCTTCGACCTCGAGATGCTCGACCAGATCGGCTTCTGCAAGGGCATCGAGAACTACTCGCGCCACCTGTCCGGCCGCAAGGCCGGGGAGCCGCCACCGACGCTCTACGACTACCTGCCGCAGGACGCGATCATGTTCATCGACGAGTCGCACGTGACGATCCCGCAGGTCGGGGCAATGTACAAGGGCGACCGCTCGCGCAAGGAAAACCTCGTCAACTACGGCTTCCGCCTGCCCTCGGCGCTCGACAACCGGCCGCTCAAGTTCGAGGAATTCGAGAAGCTGATGCCGCAGACGGTGTTCGTTTCGGCCACGCCCGCCAACTACGAACAGGAGCATCAGGGCCAGGTGGTCGAGCAGGTGGTGCGGCCGACCGGACTCGTCGATCCGCTGATCGACGTGCGGCCGGCCACGACCCAGGTGGACGACCTGCTGGCCGAGATCAAGAAGCGCGTGGCCGAAGGCGAGCGCGTGCTGGTCACCACCCTCACCAAGCGCCTGTCGGAGCAGCTCACCGAGTTCCTCGCCGACAACGGCGTCAAGGTACGCTACCTGCACTCCGACATCGACACCGTCGAGCGCGTCGAGATCATCCGCGACCTGCGCCTCGGTGTGTTCGACGTGCTGGTCGGCATCAACCTGCTGCGCGAGGGCCTCGACATCCCCGAGGTGTCATTGGTCGCCATCCTCGATGCCGACAAGGAAGGCTTCCTGCGCTCGGAACGCTCGCTGATCCAGACCATCGGTCGCGCCGCGCGCCACCTCAACGGCACGGCCATCCTCTACGCCGACAAGATCACCGAGTCGATGAAGCGCGCGATGGCCGAGACCGAACGGCGGCGCAACAAGCAGCTCGCCTACAACGTGGCGCACGGCATCACGCCGGTGGGCGTGAAGAAGCGCATCAAGGACATCATCGACGGCGTCTACGACACCGAGAACCTGCAGCGCGAACTCAAGGTCGCGCAGGAGGCGGCGAAGTACGAGGCGATGAGCGAGAAGGCGCTGGCGCGCGAGATCAAGCGCCTCGAAAAAGCCATGCAGGACCACGCCAAGAACCTCGAATTCGAGCAGGCCGCCGCGGCACGCGACGAGCTGTTCAGGCTCAAGAAGCTGGCTTTCGGCGATTCAGGCCACGACGCGACGCCGGCGTGAAAGTCGGCGCCGGCAAGACGGCACAGTGCTACTTGCGCGCCTTCTTTTCCAGCGCGGCGGCGGCCTGCTTCTTGTTCTTCGGGGCGGGTTTGCGACGTCTGGGTTTGGTGTCTTCAACCGCACCTTCCGGTTTGGGGCGCCAAAAGACGAGGATGTTGCCGATGTGCTGCACGGGCGCGCAGTCGAGTTCGGCGCAGATCTGTTCGAGCAGGGCGGCGCGCTCCTCGCGCTCGATGCCGTGGAGCTTGACCTTGATCAGCTCGTGGGATTTGAGCGAAAGGTCGATTTCTTTCAGGACGTTGGGTGTCAGGCCGTTGCCGGCGATGGCGACGGTCGGGTTGAGATGATGCGCGGCCGCGCGCAGCGCACGGACTTCGGTAGGCGATAATGGGTTCATGGGCGGATTTTAGATGAGCTGGACAAAATGAGCTGGACGACGAAGCAGAAAAAGAAAAGCAAGCAGTGGATGCAGGCGCATATCAACGATCCCTATGTGCAGCAGGCGCAGAAGGAGGGCTGGCGTGCGCGCGCGGTGTTCAAGCTCAAAGAGATCGACGAGAAGGACCACCTGCTCAAGCCGGGTATGACCGTCGTCGACCTCGGCGCGACGCCCGGCAGCTGGTGCCAGTACGCGGTGAAGCGCATCCAGCCCGGCGGGCGGCTGATCGCGCTCGACCTGCTGGATTTCGAACCGATGCCCGGCGTCGAATTCATCCAGGGCGACTTCCGCGAGGATGCGGTGCTGGAACGGTTGAAGTCAGCGCTGGCGGGACGGCAGGTCGACCTTGTTTTGTCGGACATGGCGCCCAATATGACAGGTATTGCAGCCACGGACAGTGCTCAAGTGATCTATCTGGCTGAACTTACGCTCGATTTCGCACGTCAACATCTGAAGCCGGGAGGTGATCTCCTGGTCAAGGTCTTTCAGGGTGCGGGTTTCATGGAGTTGCGCAAGGAGATGCAGGCGGTTTTCGAGACGCTGACGACACGCAAGCCGGCGGCGTCGCGGGATCGCAGCGCCGAGTTGTATCTGCTGGCCAGGAAGAAGCGGTTGACATAGAATCAGACGGTTAAAGGTGAAAGAGAGGCTATAGCTTGAACAATCTTTTCAAAAACATGGCGATCTGGCTGGTCATCGGCGTGGTGCTGATGACGGTGTTCAACCAGTTCAACACGCGGCAGACGACGCAGAACACGCTCGAATACTCCGCCTTCCTGGATGAAGTGAGGCAGGGCCGCATCGCGAAGGTGGTGATCCAGGGCCGCACGCTCGACGCCACGACCATCGATGGCAAGAAGCTGACGACCTACGCGCCGGCCGACTTGTGGATGGTGTCCGACCTGCTCAAGTACGACGTCAAGGTGGTCGCCAAGCCCGATGAGGAACAGTCGTTCCTGATGAACATCTTCGTCTCGTGGTTCCCGATGCTGCTGCTGATCGGCGTGTGGATCTTCTTCATGCGCCAGATGCAGGGCGGCGGCAAGGGTGGGGCGTTTTCCTTCGGCAAGAGCCGGGCGCGCGTGCTCGACGAGAACACCAACACGGTGACTTTCGCCGACGTGGCCGGCTGCGACGAGGCCAAGGAGGAGGTTTCCGAGCTGGTCGACTTTCTGCGCGATCCCTCGAAGTTCCAGAAGCTGGGCGGCCGCATCCCGCGCGGCGTGCTGATGGTCGGCAGCCCCGGCACCGGCAAGACCCTGCTGGCACGCGCGATCGCCGGCGAGGCGAAGGTGCCGTTCTATTCGATTTCCGGTTCCGACTTCGTCGAGATGTTCGTCGGCGTCGGCGCGGCGCGCGTGCGCGACATGTTCGAGCAGGCCAAGAAAGCAGCGCCCTGCATCATCTTCATCGACGAAATCGACGCGGTCGGCCGCCAGCGCGGCGCTGGCCTCGGCGGCGGCAACGACGAGCGCGAGCAGACGCTCAACCAGTTGCTGGTCGAGATGGACGGCTTCGAGGCTTCCGCCGGCGTGATCGTCATCGCCGCGACCAACCGCCCTGATGTGCTCGACCCGGCCCTGCTGCGCCCGGGCCGCTTCGACCGGCAGGTGGTCGTGCCGCTGCCGGACATCCGCGGCCGCGAGCAGATCCTGAAAGTGCACATGCGCAAGGTGCCGCTGGCGCAGGACGTCGATCCGTCCGTGCTGGCGCGCGGCTGCCCGGGCTTCTCGGGCGCCGACCTCGCCAACCTCGTCAACGAGGCGGCGCTGTTCGCCGCGCGCGCCAACAAGCGCCTCGTCGACATGGAAGACTTCGAGCGCGCCAAGGACAAGATCATGATGGGCGCCGAGCGCCGCTCGATGGTCATGCCCGAGGAAGAGCGCCGCAACACCGCCTACCACGAGTCCGGCCACGCCGTGGTCGCCAAGCTGCTGCCGAAGACCGACCCGGTGCACAAGGTCACGATCATTCCGAGAGGGCGAGCCCTTGGCGTCACGATGCAGTTGCCCACCGAGGACCGCTACAGCCAGGATCGCGTCCGTCTGCTCAATACCATCACCGTGCTGTTCGGCGGCCGCATCGCCGAAGAGTTGTTCATGGATCAGATGACGACGGGTGCGTCCAACGACTTCCAGCGTGCCACGGACCTCGCGCGCCGCATGGTCACGCAATGGGGCATGTCCGACGTGCTGGGCCCGATGGTGTATGGCGAGGAGGAGGGCGAGATCTTCCTCGGCCGTTCCGTGACCACGCACAAGAACATGTCGGAAGCCTCGCTGCAGAAGGTCGATGCCGAGATCCGCCGCATCATCGACGAGCAGTACGCGCTGGCGCGCCGCCTGCTCGAAGAGAACCGCGACAAGGTCGAGGCGATGACCGCCGCGCTGCTCGAATTCGAAACCATCGATGCCGACCAGATCAACGACATCATGGAGGGCAAGGCACCGCGTCCGCCGAAATCCACGTCGCAGCCACCCAAGGCGGCCAGCGGCGACGGCTCGCCGGGCGCCGAACCGAATGCCGCGGCGCCGGCCTGACGCATCACGAAATCGGGAAGCTGGACTTCCCGATATTTTTGTCCTAACATTTCGAAAGTTCTGGAAATAATGAAATGAAAACGACAGATGCCGTCACCGCCCTCGCTGCCCTGGCGCAGGAAACCCGACTCGCGCTGTTCCGCCTGCTTGTCGAAACCGGCCCGGCGGGACTGGCCGCCGGCGAGATCGGCGCGCAGCTGGGCATTCCCGCCAACACGCTGTCCTTCCACCTCAAGACGCTGACCCAGGCCGGCCTGCTGGCAGCGCGGCAGGAAGGCCGCTTCATCTATTACGCGGCCCACTACGCGGCGATGGATGAACTGATCGCCTTCCTGACGCGGAACTGCTGCAACGGCGCCAGCGTGGAAAATTGCCTGCCCAAGACCGCGGTCAGTTCCACCATCACCCGTCGGCGCGCCCGGCTTCCCGCATAAGGAGTTATCGATGACCATCAACATCCTCGTTCTGTGCACCGGCAATTCGGCCCGGTCGATCCTCGGCGAGATGCTGTTCAACCACCTCGGCCATGGCCGCGTGAAGGCGTATTCCGCCGGCAGCAAGCCGGCCGGACAGGTGAATCCCGTCGCGCTCGAAACCTTGCAGAAACACGGCATCTCCTGCGCTGGCGCGCGCAGCAAGTCCTGGGACGAATTTGCCGCACCGGACGCTCTCCGCTTTGATTACATATTCACGGTCTGCGGCAACGCAGCCAGGGAAGTCTGCCCGGTTTGGCCCGGCCACCCGACGACGGCCCACTGGGGTATCGACGACCCGGCCCATGTCGAACCGCTCGAGGCCCGTCGGGAAGCCTTCGAAAAGGCCTATCAGGAACTCAGAGCGCGCGTCGATGCCTTCCTCGCCTTGCCGCTCGAAGGCATGAGCCCGGACGAAGCCAACTTTGCCGCGCGTCACATCCACGCCCTGCAATCGAAGGCCTGACATGTCGGCCCAGTGCGAAGTCACCGCCAAAGTCGCCGCCGGCGCGCCCATGTCCTTCTTCGAGCGCTGGCTGACGCTTTGGGTCTTCCTCTGCATCCTCGTCGGCATCGGTCTCGGCCAGTGGTTCCCCGCGCCGTTCCAGGCGCTCGGCCACATGGAGATTGCCCGGGTCAACCTGCCGGTCGGCCTGCTGATCTGGATCATGATCATCCCGATGCTGATCAAGGTCGACTTCGGCGCCCTCGCCGAAGTGAAAACCCATATGAAGGGCATCGGCGTCACGCTGGTTGTCAACTGGCTGGTCAAACCTTTCTCGATGGCGCTGCTCGGCTGGATCTTCATCCGCCATCTGTTCGCGCCGTATCTGCCGGCCGACCAGATCGACAGTTACATCGCCGGCCTGATCCTGCTAGCCGCCGCGCCGTGCACGGCGATGGTCTTCGTCTGGAGCCGCCTGACCAACGGCGATCCGCTATTTACGCTCTCGCAGGTGGCCCTCAACGACACGATCATGGTGTTCGCCTTCGCGCCCATCGTCGGCGTGCTGCTCGGCATCTCGGCGATAGTCGTGCCGTGGGACACGCTGGTGACTTCCGTCGTGCTCTACATCGTCATCCCGCTCGCACTTGCCCAGCTCTGGCGCAAGAGGCTGCTGAAAAAGGGACCGGCGCATTTCGATGCGGTCATGGCGAAAATCGGCCCCTGGTCGATCACGGCCCTGCTCGCCACGCTGGTGCTGCTGTTCGCCTTCCAGGGCAAGGCCATCATCGAGCAGCCGCTGATCATCGCGCTGCTGGCCGTGCCGATCCTGATCCAGGTGTTCTTCAATTCCAGTCTCGCCTACTGGCTCAACCGGCAGGTCGGCGAAAAGCACTCCGTCGCCTGCCCGTCGGCGCTGATCGGTGCCAGCAACTTCTTCGAACTGGCCGTCGCCGCCGCGATCTCGCTGTTCGGCTTCGAGTCGGGCGCGGCGCTGGCGACCGTGGTCGGCGTGCTGATCGAGGTGCCGGTGATGCTGCTGGTCGTCAAGGTGGTGAATGCCACCAAACCCTGGTACGAACAAGGAGCAAGGTCATGAAGAACATCAAAGTCCTCGGCACCGGTTGTGCCAGCTGCAAGACCACCTTCAAGCTCATCGAGGAGGCCGCCGCCGCCAGGGGCGTCGCCGTGCAGATCGAAAAGGTCGAAGAGATCCAGGACATCATGCGCTACGGCGTGATGAGCACGCCGGGCGTCGTCATCGACGGCAAGGTGGTGCACGCCGGCGGCATCCCAGGCAAGGACAAGATCGACGGCTGGCTGGCGTCATGAGCGGAATCAATGCGGGTGCCGTCCCGCCAGCGCCGATTTTGGCGAAATGGCTGATCGGCATTGCCATCGCCGCCGTTGTCTGGGTCGCGGTCTACAGCCAGCTTATTCCCTTCGCCGACACTGTCGTCGCGGCGCTCGGGCTGGAGCGCGGCACGCGTTTCGCCGAGGCGGTGCATTTCTTCGTCTACGACACGCCGAAGGTGCTGCTGCTGCTCGCCGGCATCGTGTTCGTGATGGGCATCGTGCATACCTTCTTCACGCCGGAACGCACGCGCGCCATGCTGGCCGGCCGGGCGGCGTCGGTCAACTACCTGCTCGCCGCGCTGCTCGGCGCCGTCACGCCCTTCTGTTCCTGTTCGGCGGTGCCCCTGTTCATCGGCTTCCTGTCGGCCGGGGTGCCGCTCGGCATCACGCTCACCTTTCTCATCGCCGCGCCGATGATCGACCAGATCGCGGTCGTCATGCTCGCCGCGATGTTCGGCTGGAAAGTCGCCGCCTTGTACTTCGGCTTCGGCATCGCGCTGGCGGTGGTCGCCGGCATGATTCTGGCCCGGCTCAACCTGGAACGCTACCTCGAAGACTGGGTGGTCGCCATCCAGAGTGGCGGCGCGGTGAGCGCGAACATGGATCGGCCTACCTGGCCGGAGCGCTTCGCCAGCGCATGGAGCAGCGTCAAGGAAATCGTCGGCCGCGTCTGGCCCTACGTGATGGTCGGCATCGCCATCGGCGCCGGCATCCATGGCTACGTGCCGCAGGAGCTGATGGCCACGCTGATGGGCAAGGAAGCCTGGTGGGCCGTGCCGGCGGCAGTCGGACTTGGCGTGCCGATGTACACCAACACGGCGGGCGTGATTCCCATTGTCGAAGCGCTCTACGGCAAGGGTGCCGCGATGGGCACGCTGCTCGCCTTCATGATGAGCGTCGTCGCCCTGTCGCTGCCCGAGATGATCATCCTGCGCAAGGCGCTTAAGCTGCGCCTGATTGCCATCTACGTCGCCATCGTCGCCAGCGGCATCGTCATCGTCGGCTACCTGTTCAACGCGATCCTGTAAATCGTGCAAAACCTTTGCACCTGGGGCGCGCCGAGACGTTCTCGGGCTGATGTGCTGATCGACCGGGCAAGGCAAGCCTGGCAGTCTGTCTTGCCACCGGACGGGATGCCATCCCGCCAGCGCCGACTTTCGCAATGGAAATACAGGCGGCGCATTCAGTCCGTACCCCACTGCGCCGTGGCGATGCCTTCGCCGAGGTCGGCAGCGACCAGCCGGCGGCGCACTTCCAGCAGCTGATCGAGCAGGGCCGGTTCGGCCGCGGCATAGGCCTCCGCGTCCGGCCGGCGGTTCACCACCACGCCGAGCAGCTCGGTGATGGCGTTGCCGATCGAATTCTGGCTGATCGTCACGATCAGCTTACCGTCGTCGTTGCGGTAGATCAGCTGCTTGAAGGCCGGCTGCCAGCGGATCAGGTTCGCGTACTGCGCATCCCTGATGCACTGGTCGCGCACCATCTTCGCGGCCGTGAGGAAAGCGTTGTCGAACAGCAGCTTTTCCTCGACCAGCTGGGGGAAGTGAATGTCGCGCGGCAGCGGCGAATTGCGCGTCGACACCTGGCCGAAGAAGGTCCGGTAGAAGTCGATGAAACCCTTGAGGATGATGTCGTATTCCTTCCAGAACCGCACGTCGCGCAGGGCCGCCGCGCCGCCGCGGACTTCCCAGCTCGGCAGGCCCTGCGGGTAGCCGGTGAGCGCGAGGCGCGACACGTCCGCCGCACAGGGGACGAGGATGTCCAGGTCGAGGGCGTCGAAGAAGGCCTGGTAGACGTCGTGCATGGTGGCCTGGAACAGCGAATGCTGGCCGCCGTCGGTCAGGTTCGGGTTGTGCGCATCGGCCAGCGGCGCGGCGGCGAGCGCCTGCTTGTCGAAGACGATGAAATGGTTGTGCAGCATGCGGATCGATGGCACCCCCGGCGAGGTGAGCGGCCAGGTGGCGTCCAGGCTCGCCTCGCCGGCGAGCACCAGATGCGTTGCGTGATCGGGATAGCGCTCCAGCATGAAGGCGATGAGGATCTGGTTCATGCGGTTCCAGACGTTGCGTACCGCTTCCGGCACCTGCGTGCGGCGCACCGGCCGGCCGAGCGGGTCGAGGATGCGCTGCGAGGTGTTGTAGATGATCGAGCAGTCGAACAGGTTGCTGTGCCCGAGCGCCTTGCGGTAGAGCAGCAGGCCCTCGGGATTGTGGAGCAGCCCGTTGTTGTGCATCAGGTCGGCGAGGTTCTCCGCGCTGTTGAAGAACTCGTTCGGTTTCATCCCCTCCGGCACGGCGAGCGGGATGGGACGGAAGGGGGTGACGATTTCACGCGGTCCGGATGGCATGGGCGGTCCCAATGGCGAGTTGAGCGAAGCCGACATTGTGCATGGGAAATGGGCTGCTATTCTGGAATGAACGTATTGCGAGGGATTGGCCATGAAACCCGGATTCGTGTTGCTGCTGGTTACGTTCCTGGCTTTGTCGGCACAGGCGGTCGCACAGCCTGCCGGCCCGCCGGCCGAGCCGCGCGAACTGATCTACTGCGCCGACCGCATGACCCCTGAGGAGCGCGAAGCCTATCGTGCGAGGATGCGCGCGGCGCTCACGCTCGAAGAGCGGCAGGCGATTCGCGCCGCACACCGTAGCGAGATGCAGGCGCGCGCGGCGGGCCAGCCGGGCGTGAGTTGCGAACCGCCGGGCCGGCAATGGCGCGGAGGGCGCGACAAGTGAAGGCCGTCTTTATCCTGGCCGCGCTGACGCTGGGCGCCTGCGACGGCGGCACCGTCAAGGGCGATGCCGCGCGCGGCGCCGAATTGCACAAGATCTGCCTCGACTGCCACGGCACCGAGCTCTACGCGCGTCCCGACCGCAAGGTGAAGTCCGGGAATGCGCTGCGCAAGGAACTGCTGCGCTGGGGCGACTACTACAACCCGGCGCTGACCGAGCAGGACATCGACGACCTGTACGCCTATCTGAACAGGGATTTCTACAAGTTCTAAAGGCTACGTGGCCTGAAGTGACGTCCCGTCAGTGCTGACACTGGTTCTACGCGTGCCAGGGTAGCGACGTACTGTTCAAGCCCCTGCCGGACGTTTGTTGCGTGTATTGCTCCTATGGCGACGTGCCAAGCCCTCCAGTGCAAATCGAGGGCATGGGTTGTTGCTGCGGATGATCGAAGCAGGACGATGGAATGCGCTCAGGTGCCGTTGCGCCGCACGCGCTTGTTCAGATATAGCCAAAAAATCTGGCCACCACGAAAAGTACGATCAGCACGAACGGCACGGCCAGTGCACACATGATGCATGAGCCGCAAAAGATCTTGCATGTTTTGACCACTCCGGATTCTTCCGGCTGCTGGCAACTTCCGGTTGATGTTTGATTCATGTTGACCTCCTCGGTTATGGGTGCTTGTTGTATCAATGACCCATGCACGTGGCGTGCCAGGTGGCTGTCGAGGGAGTGTCTTCGAATTCAATGAAGGAGGCTGCGCAATAAGTGCCTTATTTATATAGAAAAGAAGCTAACCACATGTTTGAAAAGTTTATGTACATATGCTGATATGCTGAATAACTGAGTTGCATAACGGTAACATCTCCATTTATCAGCCAGAGAGAAAGTTACCGAATGGTGACCGGCTATGCTGCTGAGTCGGGTGGCGTCCTGCCAGCGCCGACTTTGCAGCGGGCGGCAAATCGCTTATCTCCGCGCGGCTTCCTGCTTGACGACCTTCTCTGTCAGGTCGGCCAACTGGCGGTAGAAGTCGGTTTGCGCATTGCCGTGCATGGCGGCCGCGAACGGACCGATCCAGCGGCCGAGGTGCTGCGACAGAAAGCGCCGCTTGAGAACGCGGGCCTGTTCGTGCTTGGTCGTATCTCCGGCGCGTAGCGCTTCGTTCTCGCGGAAGATCAGCAGGTAGAGAAATTCGAGTTCCGCGGCGACATGGTCGGGCAGTTCCCGAAATTCCTCGTCCATCTCGAACCCTGCTTCCTTGTGGAGATCGAGCAAGGCCATCGTGCTGTCGTTCATCAGGGTCTTTTCCTGGTCGAGCCAGACCGATCCGTAAGGCTTGGCGAGGATATCCATCGGGCCGAGGAACAGCCGGGTGTAATCGAGCAGCAGCGCTTGCGCTGCCGTGGCGCGGAATGCCTCGCCCATTGCCTGCGCGTGCGGGACGAAGGCTTCATCGACTTGCCGCGCGGCGGCGAGCAGATTGTCGAACAAGCCTTCTGCCGCGAAGGCGGGTTCCGGTTCGTAGTAGCAGGCGGCAAGCAGGCGGCACAGGTCTTCGCGCGCAAGCTTTTCACGCATTTCCGTTTCAGTCATGGCATGTCCCAAAAAAGAGGCAGGGTCGCCCCTGCCTCGTGATTGTAATGCGCGTGCGTTCAGGCCCGCGCGCTGTACTTGTTGATGTAGTACACGTTCGGTTTGGTGCCTTTGTCCTCCTGCAGGCGGAAGTATTTCTGCTTCTTGACGATCTGGGCGATTTCCGACTTGGGGTTCTTCAAATCGCCGA
The DNA here is from genome assembly GCA_021849505.1 of Pseudomonadota bacterium. GTDB lineage: Bacteria > Pseudomonadota > Gammaproteobacteria > Burkholderiales > Rhodocyclaceae > Sulfuricystis. The sequence continues at coordinate 16,810 of JAJZSW010000004.1, read as the reverse complement.
AAATGCGCGCCTTGGAGGGGCACACATCCACGCAGGCCGGCAGCAGGCCGTGGGTGACGCGGTGATAGCAGAAGGTACACTTTTCAAACACGCCGCGCGCGCGTACCGGCTGGGTTTCAGTGGATTCATAGCCATTCATGGCCGGCAGCGGGGCGCCCGCCGCTTTCGCCACCTCGGCGCCGGAAGAGGTGCAGCCGGGAATCATCGCGGTATTGTCTTCCCAGCGCGGTTGTGCTGGTTTGCGTTTGTTGTTGAAGCTGATCACGCTGTAGGTTTCGCCAGCGAGGCTGCGGTCGTCCAGCGCTTCGGTACTGTACGGGCAGGACTGCTGGCAGGCCTTGCAGCCAGTGCAGGTTTCGTGGTCGATCAGCACGAAGCCGTCCGGCGTCTTGAATATCGCAGACGGCACGACCGGACACTTCGGGATGCAGGCCGGTACGTCGCAATGATTGCACAGCACCGGCAGCACGATCTGGGTTGTGTTAGGGAACTTGCCTTCGGTCGTGCTGATGAAGTCGGCCCAGTTGTGTGCGTTGTTGTCGCCGCGATCCCGGGTGTTGTTTTCCGCCTTGCAGGCGAGGGCGCAGGCTCCGCAGCCGACGCACTTTTGCAGGTCGATGACCATTCCATATTTGGGCATTATCTATCTCCTTGATTCGTGCGTTGCGGGCTCAGGCCTTTTCGATCCGGACGCCGGTGAAGCCGCCATTGCGCGCGGTGGAGCCGCTCAGTCGGTCGTAGTCATCGACGAGGATCTCGTTGTTGTTGCCGCCACGCGGCAGGGCCTTCGCATAGTCCCCGGCCGCGACACGGCCGTAGGCCCAGTGGCCCTGGCCATAGCACTTGGTGACGGTGCCCGGACGGATGCCCTCCCACAGCCTGAGCTGGGTAACGATCGATCCCGCCGGCGAAGTGATTTTCACCGTGTCGCCGGTCTTGAGTCCCAGCTTCGCACCGTCGGCCGGGTTCATCTTGAGCACGTCGCCCCAGGATACATCGCCGGTGTCCATCTTCTTGAATTCCTGGTACCAGGGCAAGTTCGCCGAGCGCCCCTCGCGATTGAGACGCGACTTGTAATCGACGAACTCGAAGGGGTAGTCCTGGTAGCTGCCATGCCGCTTCGGTGCTTCGTAGTGCGGCACGAAGGCGAGTTCGCCCTGGGCGAGATAGCCCGAAACCTTCAGCACCTCGTCGATCGTGGTCTGGTACTTCGCGGCATGTTCGGTCAAGCCCTTCTTGAGCGTCTCGCTGTAGAACTCGAACTTCTTGGTCGCGGTGTTGAACTTGCCGCCCCAGCCTTTCTTGAAGCTGTATTGCTGGGTGTTGTAAATGCCCTTCTTGCGGTAATCCGCCCAGCCTTCGAGCTTGTCGCCCTTGAGCGCTTCCTTGGGCATCCACAGCGGTGCGCTGGAGATCTTGGCCAGCACCTCGGAGAACTCCATCTCGTTGGTCGGCGTCTTGCCGGTTTCCGGATCCTTGAACTCGTTGGCGAAGTAGTCGTAGAGGTTCGGGAAGCCCCTGGCCTTGAGCTTGGCCGCGAGCAGCCAGCAGACCTCGGTCTCTTCCTGCTTGACGTCCCACAGGCGCTTGCCGGCCGGCTGCTGGATCGAGGCGAAGCCATGCGTCAGACCATTGTTGGAAATCACCGAGAGCCCTTCGCTGGCATTCATGGTCGAGGGCAGTACCACGTCGGCGAACTGTGTCATCTCCGAGGCGTTGGTGACCATGTGCGCGAAGAAGGGCAGTTGCGCCAGCGCCTTGTCCCAGCGGGCCGGGTCGGTGCAGGAAAAGTTGAAGTTCGACCAGGAACTCAGCAGCACCTTGACCGCGCCCGGATCCTTGAGCATGCCGTTGGCGATGTTGTTGGTGACGACGCCGCTGCCCGGCCTGGCATTCATCATCGCCGGCATGTCCTTCGCGCCGCGGCCGTCGACCTTCTTGCCCTTGCCGTGCTTCTTGGCGACCTCGTCCAGGTAGGCGTCGCGCTTGGGGTAGGCGCCGAGCGGCGGGCTGGTGGTCTGCAACACGCCGCCCTCGACATCGATAGAGCCGAGCAGGCCGTTGAGCGCATGCACCGCCATCGCCGCATAGGTGCCGCGCGGATACATGGCCGCGCCCGGCCCCATCCAGACGGCGGTCTGGGGCGCATGCTTGGCCATCATGCGCGCGACGCGCAGCGTCTGGGCCGCCGGAATCAGGGTCTCCTGCTCGGCCCAGGCTGGGGTCTTGTCCTTGAGTTCGATGTTCCACCACTTCACCAGGCCATGGGTTTCCTTTTCGGCGAAGGCGGCTTCATCCACCGCCGCGCCGGCGACAAAGAGGTTCTTGCCGTCCTTGAAGTCGCCGACGAATTCCCTGTTCCACAGCCCTTCGACCAGCAGCACATGCGCCATGGCGCTGGCTAGCGCGCCATCGGTACCCGGCTTGATCGGCAGCCACTCATGGGCCTTCGCCGCCGAGGTGGACATGCGCGGGTCGACGGCGATCAGGCTGCCGCGCGCGATGATGTCGCCGAGGTGCTTGATGGTTGCCGGCACCATGCGGTTCGAGGAAACCGGATCGCAGCCCCAGGTCACCAGGCACCTGGTTCGCGCCAGGTCGTAGTCGCGGTAGCCGAAGAAGCCCTGGGTCAGGCCGGGCCCCATCTTCTCCGCCTCGGCGCAGATCGCGCTGTGGGAGAAGTAATTCGGGGTGCCGTAGATGGCCGGCAGCGCACCGTAGAGGATCTGCGTCGCGGTGGAGGAGTAGCGGCCGCGGATGTAGGCGAACTTGTGCGGCTCGTCGTTCTTGCGCAGTTCGATCATCTTGTCGGCGACGAGATCAAGCGCCTCGTCCCAGCTGATCGGCACGAACTGCGGGTCGACGCCGCGTCCCTTCACGGGGTTGGTGCGCTTCATCGGCACCTTGATGCGGTCCGGATCGTAGGTTTGCTGCGGAATCAGGTGGCCGCGGGGACAGCAATAGCCGTTGTTCGCCTTGGAGAGCTGATTGCCGCGCACTTTCACCGCGCGATTGTCCTGCACGAATATTTCCACGGCGCACCAGGCCGTGCAGCCTTGACAGGTGCTAGGCACCCATTCGCCCTTGGAGGGTGCGGCAGGGCCGGCCTTGCGGATCTTGATGGCGCTGGATTTCGGATTGCGCGGGGTGGCGGCAAGGACGCCTTCGACCATCAGCAGGCCGATAGTTGCCGATGACCCCATGAGGAATTCACGTCTGGTCAGTTTCATGACGACTCCTTTTCGGTGTGTCGATTACTTCTGGAATTGCAGGTGCAGCGGTGCCTGCACATAGGCATGGCGCATCTCGGCGTTGTCAAAGAAGCCGATGCCGAAGGCGTAGGTCTTGCCCAGGTCGCTGAGGTCGATGTCATGCTTGGAGCCGGTTTTCAGCTTGCGGGCGAACTCGACGGTCCATTTGCCTTTATCCCACTTGGCGCCGACCGAAACATCGCCGCGGTCGCCCTTGAACGGTGCGACGATCACAGAAGCGACTTCGTCGCCTGCCTTGAACTTGCTGTCGTCGAAGGCCACCTTGTCTTCCGCCTTGACCCAGTACGTACCGCCCTTGTTGGCGGGCTTGGCGTCCTTGCCCATGAATTCCGGCTTGCCGTTGACCAGCTTGATCTTTTCATAGCCACCGCCGCTGCTCGGATCGGCCTTGCGGCCGGCATCCGGGGACTTGACCGGGTCGAACTTCGTGTTGTCCACATACTTGTCGTCGCCATAGCCCAGTGCGCCGCCCTGGGAATAGCGCATGATCCACAGGTCGGCAGTCTCTTCGGCCTCCTCGCTGTATTTGTTCCCATAAGCCTTGCCTTTTTCGCCGCCATGGCAGACCGAGGTACAGGAGAACTTGTCGGTGAAGCCGAAGATGCTGTCGTTGATGTTCCACATCACCGACACCTTGTCGCCGTGGAACTTGTTGTCGTCGCTGCCCTTGTCGCCCGGGTCCTTGACCATTTCCCACTTGCCGTCAGCCTTCTTGACGTAGGGACTGTGCTTGACGGAGAAGGTCGGATCGTCATAGGTAATCAGCATGTAGAGGGTGTCGGCGGTATAGGCGAGCTGCACCGTCCCGTTGGTGTTGCCCTTGTTGTCCTTGAAGTTCACGCCCTTGACGGCTTCGAGCTTGACGACCGCGGCGGATTTCCAGACCGCATCATCAGCGGAGCCATCGACCTTCGGGGCGGCATCCGCCTTGAGCGCGGGGACCGGCACCGGTTTTTGCGCCTTGGGCTTTTCTTGGGCCTGGGCCAGAGCGCTGCTGCTGGCAAAGGTGGCGATGACGGCGAGGGCGATGGCATTTGTCACGAAGTTCATGGTGTTTCTCCTATGGAAAACTGGCGAGTGAAAACTGTGGTCAATGTTGCTCGTACCAGCCGGTGAACATGGTCTTGAACATGCTTGTGGCTGTTTTGCCGGTGGTGCCGAGATAGATGTGCGCGATCATGAACATGATGATGACCGCCCCGGTGAGGTAGTGAAGGATCGCGACCGGCAGCAGGCCGTCGAAGCCGAAAAAGCGGTCGGGCGCGAATTCGGGATAGAGGAACAACAGTCCCGTGATCAGCATGACGGGCATGACAACGTACATGATCACCCAGTAGGCGATGGCCTGCATCGCATTGAAGTTGGCCTCTTCGGAGACGCGATACGGGTGCGGTTCGCCCTTGAAGATGCCAACCATGTACCACCGACCTTGCTTGACGCAGCGCTCCAGCACGCCGGGCGGCTTGGGCACGTATTGCCACCAGTTGCCGGTGACGATATTGGCGATGACGAACAGGACATACAGCGCCACCAGGGCGAGCCCGGCGATGTCGTGGATGCGTGCGGCGAGCGCGAATTCGACGAGCGGCAGTTTGGGATCGGCGAAGTGAAGGCTGATGCCGGTGACGGCCAATGTGATGATCAGCAGCGCGTTGGTCCAGTGCCAGAGGCGGATCCAGAGAGGCAGAAGATAGATGCGATCGCTCATTGCTTTTTCCCCTTGCGACGGATGGCGAAGACGATGCGGATGGCGCCGTGCAACAACACGCCGCCGAGGGTCAGTGCGACAAGGCCGATGACGATCTTGTCGAGCAGCGGATGGCGGGTGGCGCCGATCACGTAGGAGCTGGAGAGGATGATGCTGTTGGTAAAACCCAGCCTGTCCTGCTCGTCTTTCACCAGGTGGCGGTAGAGCCGGGTCTTCAGGGAACTATTGGCGGAATGGCAGCTCAGGCAGTTCTTCTCGGCTTTTTCCTTGTCGAGGATTTCATGCGAAAGCGGACGGTTGGCTTTCACCTCGGGAGTGTGGCATTCGACGCAGCGCACCGTCTGCCAGTGCCGCTTGGTGTTCGGCAGCCACTCGTGGATGGTGTCGATATTGGGCCGCTTCTTCTTGATGCCCGGCGTTTTATCGTCGTCCGCGGCGTATTTCGCGAAGACCTCGTCCGAGTCGTGGCATTCGAGACAGGCCTTGTTGTCCTGCACGGCGATCTTGAGCGGATCCTTGAGCAGGGTTGCACCGAGGTCAATGTGCGGATCGTGGCAGGTCGCGCAGGTGAATTTCGCCTTGACGCTTTCCAGTCGCGCATGCACCGAGGCGTCATACTGGGGTTCCAGGCGGGCGACTTTGGTGGCATGGCATTCCGAGCAGGGACTGGTTTCGCTCTTGCCGGTTTCAGAGTGCGGATAGTCGTTGTAGCCCTGGCCATGACACTGACGGCAGTCCATCGTGCCATGGTTGGAACCGGCGAACACCTTGGGGTCGTACAGGGTTTCCGCGAGCTTCTTCATATCCATGTCGGTACGCGGCGGATTCTTGAACCCGAATTCGCTGTGGCAGGCAAAGCAGGCCTCGTTGGCCTTGCGGTTTTTCTCGACGACTTCGGGGTCCGCCGCAACGGCATCTCCGGCGTGTGCCTGGAAACTCCAGACGCACGCAACGAATGCGGCAACCGCCGCCGTGGTTTTTCGCCAGGATCTGAACACGCTTGATTCCCCCGAGAGTTGAGCGATTTCCTGAACCACGCTTCCCATAAAGCCTTGGGTGTGGCTGCTTCGATTGCCATGCATGAGTGCAGGGAGCGTGCCAGGTATCCCGGCTAGCGTGAGTGGGATGCCAAGCCCTTAAATTTCAAGCGATAGTGAAAATGTTCTTCGGTAAGCCGAAGACCCTTCCTATAATCAGTGTTACCAATCAGTAACGGGGGGTGCTTGGAATGGGATCCATCGAGTTACCAAACGGTAATCGGCAGCGGCGGCGTCTGCTGCAAGCGGGGGCGGCGGCTATCGCGCTGGGGTCGGCGGGTGCGCTCGCCAGCACGGTCGGCGCGCAACGCATCATCCGGATCGGCCTGACCCCCGCCTTCGTGCATGACCGGCATGCATTGATGGCGGAATGGCGCCGCTATCTGGAAGCGAAACTCGGCGTCACCATTGAATTTCACCCGCGCAACAGTTACCGCGAAACGATGGATTTATTGCACCAGTCCCGCCTCGAATTCGCCTGGCTGTGCGATTACCCGTTTTTGTATCTGAAGGATCTGGTGCGGTTGCTGGTGGTACCGGTCAACAAGGGTCGCCCCTATTACCGGGCCTATCTGCTGGTGCATGCGGACAATGCCAAAGCGCAGGGCATGGCCGATCTCAAAGGCGCCGCCTTCGCCTATTCCGACCCGTATTCGAACACCGGCTATCTCGTGCCGCGTTATTGGGTACGGCAGCTTGGGGAGAACCCCCAAACCTTCTTTCGCAAAACCTTCTTCACGTTTTCCCACCGCAAGGCGGTCGAGGCCGTGGCCAGCGGCATGGCCGAGGGCGCCTCGATGGACAGTTACGTGTGGGACACGCTCACGCGCATCAAACCCGAACTCACCGCGCGCACGCGCATCATCGGCGCTTCGCCGGAATATGGCTTTCCGCCTTTCGCTGCCCATCGTTCCGTGTCGGCGGAGGACTTTGCGACGATGCAGCGCGTGCTGCTCGACATGTCCAATGACGTCGCTGGCCGCCGCATTCTTGAGCAGCTCAACCTCGACGGTTTCACTGTCGGCGAGCTGCGGCTATACGCCGGCGTGGTCGACATGATGCGCGCCTTCGGCGAATACTGACCGGCCCGATGCGTTTCTTCGACCTCAGCTTGCGTCACAAGATTCCGCTGTGGGGCAGCAGCCTGATCGTCGCCGCAACGCTGGCGGTCTCCGGCGCGCTCATGCTGCGGGCCTTCGACGATCTCAAGCACGATCTCGTCATCAGTTCCGAAAGTCTTGGGTTTACCCTCGCCAAAACCCTGTTTACGACGCTGCTGCACGACGATATCTGGCGCGCTTATGAACTGATTCGCGCGCCTTTTCATGACGAAGGCAGCAGGCAGGCCATGGACCCGGCGGCGATCTTCGTCGTCGACAGGAATCTGCGGGTGCTCGTTTCATCGCAGCCCCTCGCGATGCCCATCCTTGCCGATCTGGCCAGCCTGGGAGAGGACTTCCCGGAGTTGGCCGAAGCTCTGCGCATCAAGAACCCGGAGGCCACCGGAGCACATGAGTTCCCGGGATCCGACCGGCTGCATGTCTCGATACCGCTGGCCGAAGAAGGCGAGCATCTCGGTACCCTGGTGATCACGCACAGCAAGGATGTCTTCCTGCCGCGCTTCTTCGGTTTTGCCCTGGGTGCCGCCGGCACGTGCGCCCTGGTGCTGGCAATCCTGCTGCCGCTCAACTGGTACTGGGGTCGGCGCATGACCGAACCGCTGGTGCAGCTGGCACACGGCATGAGCGAGATCGTCACGGGTGCGCCCGAGGAACTGGGTCCAGAGTTGTATGCCTACCATGATGAACTCGGGGAACTTTTCACGGCCTATCGCCGGGCCGCCGCCGAAATTCGCGAAAAAACCGCGCTCGAAAAGGAGGTCATGCAGTCCGAGCGGCTGGCCGCCGTGGGCCGGCTGGCCGCCGGTATCGCGCACGAGGTCAACAACCCGCTCGGCGGGATGCTGATGGCCATCGATACCCTGAAGCAGCGCGGGACGATGGATGCCGCCACGGCGCGCACCGTGGCCCTGCTCGAACGCGGCTTGCAGCAGATCACCGAGACGGTCGGGGCGTTGCTCGTGCAGGCGCGCGTGCAGGCGCGCGACCTTGGCCGGCAGGATTTCGAGGATGTGCGCACGCTGATCGAACCCCAGGTCGCCAAGAAACTCATACACCTCGAATTCGAAATCGACTTGCCGGAAAGCCTGCCCTTGCCGGCGAGCTTCGTCCGGCAGGTGCTCATCAACCTGCTGCTGAACGCCATCGCGGCGACACCGCAGGAGGGGCGCATCCGCGTGATGGCAAGCAGAACAAGCGACGAGTTCAGTCTGGTGGTCGCCAATGAAGGCGAGCCGCCGCCGCAGGAAATTCTTGCCCACCTGTTCGAGCCTTTCGTGTCCGGCCGCGAAGGCGGGCATGGGCTTGGACTGTGGGTCACCTATCAAACCGTCAAGCAGCTGAACGGCAGCATTGCGGTCGAGTGCCGCGATGGCGAGATTCGTTTCGTTGTCAGCCTGCCGTTGCCGCCTGATGATGCCGCCGCAGCGAAAGTCAGTCTTGGCGAGACGGCACTGAAACAGGGGAACGCAGCATGAAACCGCAGATCTGCCTGATCGAGGACGACCCGATCATGGGCGAGGCGCTCGTCGAGCGGCTGGACATGGAAGGCTATGCCTGCGACTGGTTCCAGCGCGGCCGCCTTGCGGTGCCGGGCCTGCTGCACAAGCACTATGCGCTGGCCATCAGCGACATCCGCCTGCCGGATATCTCCGGTGAGGAGCTGTTCGTCGAATTGCGGCAATCCGGCCAGCCCTTGCCGCCCTTCCTGTTCATCACCGGCCATGGCGCGATCGACCAGGCGGTGCGCCTGCTGAAGCTGGGCGCAGAGGACTACCTGACCAAGCCGCTCGACGTGCCGAAACTGCTCGACAAGGTGCGCAGCCTGAGTACACGCGAACGTACTGGTACAGATGACAATCCGCAATTGGGCATCTCCAGCAGGATGCGCCAGATCGAGGCGATGCTGCCCCGCCTGGCCGCGAATGCACGCATGGTACTGATTACCGGCGAGTCGGGCGTCGGCAAGGAGGTGGTCGCCCGTGCCCTGCATGCGCAGGCCGATCCGTCCGGCAAGCAGCCTTTCGTGGCCGTGAACTGCGGGGCGGTGAGCGAATCCCTGATGGAGGCCGAACTCTTCGGTCATGCACGCGGCGCCTTCACCGGCGCGGTGAAGGAGCACAAGGGCTGCTTCGAGCAGGCGGATGGTGGCACGCTGTTCCTCGACGAAATCGGCGACATGTCGCTGCCGATGCAAGTCAAGCTGCTGCGCGCGATCCAGGAACGCGCCATCGTGCGCGTCGGCGGGGAAAAGCCGATTCCGGTCAATATCCGCCTCGTCTGCGCCACGCATCGCGACCTGAAGAAGATGGTGGAGGAGGGCCGCTTTCGCGAAGATCTGTATTACCGCATCCATGTCGTGCAGATCGACATTCCGCCCTTGCGGGAGCGCCGCGAGGACATCCTCTGGCTGTCCGACCGCTTCCTCGCCGAGTTTTCGGGGGATGGGGCGAAACGCAGCCTGGACGCCAGTGCCGAGGACGCGATGCTGGCCGCCGACTGGCCCGGCAACGTGCGCGAGCTGCGCCATTGCCTCGAACGCGGCTGCATCCTCTCGCCCGCGCCGGTGCTGACCGCTGCGACGCTGTGCGGCGACTGTGCCGCTGCGCAGGCGATGCCCGCCCCGACGCTCGCCGATCACGTCGCCGCCAGCGAGCGCCGGCGCATCGTCGAGGCGCTTGCCGCCAACCAGGGACGCATCGCGGAAACCGCCGCGCAACTGGGCATCAGCCGAAAAAACCTCTGGGAAAAGATGAAGAAGCACGAAATTCGCGCGCAAGCCGGAGAGGAAGCCTGATCGTGAAACTTCGTAAAGTGTTGTCACTGCTTATCCTGCTGGTTGCGACGAAGGCGTTCGCCGCCGACAGCATTCTCGTCGTCTCGATCGACGCACTGCATCCCGGCGCCCTGAGCGCCAGGACCAGCCCGATGCTGCACGCGCTGATGCAGTCAGGCCGTTTTACGCTGCAAGGGCGCAGCGTCGAGCCGCCGAAGACGCTGATCGCGCACACCGCGATGATGACGGGGTTGCCACCAGCACAGAACGGCAAGGTCGACAACGACTGGCAACCGGGGCAGCCGCAGGTGGTCAAGTCGACCCTCTTCGACGATGCACGCATGGCGGGCTATCGCACTGCCTATTACTATTCGAAACCGAAGCTCGGCTATCTGGTCAATGCGGCCGTCGGCGCGCATGGTCTCGCACCGCACGATGGCATCGAGCGCATGCGTGCCTTCTTCCGTGGCGAAGGCAAGCGCTTCGCCTTCCTCCACGTGAGCGGGCTCGAATGGGCGGGCGGCGAGTCGGGCTGGCTGTCGCAGGATTATCTCGACGAGCTGACCCAGATCGACGCGGCGCTCTCCCCCTTGTTCGAAGAAGTGAGCAGGCGCGGCCGCCATGCGCTCGTCGTGACCAGCGACCATGCCGGCCACGACACGCTGCATGGCACCAACCATACCGAGGACTACAAGCTGCCGCTGATCCTCGCCGGCAATTTGAAGCTGCCGCAGCTGGCGTCCGGAACCTGGTCGATCACCGAACTGCGCGCGCTGGTGCGCAAGCTGGCGCGCTGAGATCGGCGCACGCCTGGATCGGCCTGCCAGCCGGTAGAATCCGGCCCATGACAACGCTGTATTGCGGCCGGTACCGGCTGCCGCTTTCCGCTGATGATCGGCCTTTGATCATGGGCATCGTCAACCTCACGCCCGACTCGTTCTCGGGCGACGGGGTCGGCGGCGACGCGGACGCGGCCATCGCCCATGCCGAGGCGCAGCGCGCGGCGGGGGCGGACCTCCTCGACCTCGGCGCCGAGTCCTCGCGCCCCGGCGCGGCGCCCGTGCCGGCCGAGATGGAGATCGTCCGGCTGCTGCCGGTGCTGAAGGCGGTGCGCGACTGGGGCCTGCCGGTCTCGGTCGACACAATGAAGCCGGAAGTCATGCGCATGGCGATCGGGGAGGGCGCGGCGCTGATCAACGACATCGCGGCGCTGCGGACCCCCGGCGCTCTGGAGGCCGTGGCAGACAGCGAAGTCGGGATTTGTTTGATGCACATGCAGGGCGAACCGCGCACGATGCAGGCCAGCCCTCGGTACGAGGATGTCGTCGAAGAGGTTCATGCCTTCCTCACGGCGCGCCTGATGGCCTGCCAGGCGGCCGGCATCGCGAAGGAACGCCTGCTGGTCGACCCGGGCTTCGGCTTCGGCAAGACGGCGGAACACAACTACACGCTGCTGCGCGAGTTGCGGCGGTTCACTGAACTCGGCGTGCCGGTGCTGGCCGGGCTGTCGCGCAAGTCGATGCTCGGCGCGGTGACCGGCCAGCCGAACGGCGCGGCACGCATGCCGGCCAGCGTGGCGGCGGCGGTGCTGGCGGTCGAGCGCGGCGCGCGCATCGTGCGCGTGCATGACGTCGCCGCAACGAAGGATGCATTGGCGGTCTGGGCCGCCATGGAAAGGGGAAATCAGTAATGGCAAGACAGTATTTCGGTACCGACGGCGTGCGCGGCCGCGTCGGCCAGTTTCCGATCACGCCCGATTTCGCGCTGCGGCTTGGCTTCGCGGCCGGCGAGACGCTCGTCGCGCATGCCAGGGCGCAGGGCCTCAGCAGGGACGGCGAGCGGCCGGCGGTGCTGATCGGCAAGGACACGCGCATCTCCGGCTACATGCTCGAAGCGGCGCTGGAATCGGGCTTCGCCGCCGCCGGGGTCGACGTGATGCTGTGCGGGCCGCTGCCGACGCCCGCGGTCGCCTATCTCACGCGCGCGCTGCGGCTCGCCGCCGGCGTGGTGATCTCGGCCTCGCACAATCCCTATGACGACAACGGCATCAAGTTCTTCGCCGCCGGCGGCTACAAGCTGCCGGACGCGGTGGAGGAGGAGATCGAAAGCCGCCTGAACGCGCCGATGGGCTGCCGCGACTCGGCGCAACTTGGCAAGGCGCGTCGCATCGACGACGCGGCCGGCCGCTACATCGAATTCTGCAAGAGCACCTTTCCCAACGATCTCGACCTGCGCGGCCTCAAGCTGGTCGTCGACTGCGCGCACGGCGCGGCCTACAGCGTCGCGCCCAAGGTCTTTCACGAGCTCGGCGCTGAAGTGGTCGCCGTCGCCGCATCGCCCGACGGCCTCAACATCAACGCCGGCGTCGGGGCGACCAGGCCGAAGTTCCTGCAGGAACAGGTGGTTCAGCACCAGGCCGACCTCGGCATCGCGCTCGACGGCGACGCCGACCGCCTGATGATGGTGGACGGCAGTGGCCGCCTGTTCGACGGCGACGAACTGCTCTACGTCATCGCGCGCAACCGGCAGGGACTCGCCGGGCTGGTGGGCACGCTGATGAGCAACCTCGGCTTCGAACAGGCTTTAGGCCGGCTGGGCGTCGGTTTCGCGCGCGCCAAGGTGGGCGACCGCTACGTGCTCGAACTGATGCAGGAGAAGAGTTGGCCGCTCGGGGGCGAGAATTCCGGCCACATCATCTGCCTCGACCGCCACACCACGGGCGACGGCATCGTCGCCGCTCTGCAGGTGCTGGCGGCGCTGCGCACGCGCGGAGAAACGCTGGCGCAGGCCAGCGCCGACCTGGCGATGTTCCCGCAGAAGCTGATCAACGTGAAGTTCGCCAAGGCCTTCGACTGGCGCGCCGATGCGGGCATCCAGGCGGCATCCGCGCAGGCGGAGGCGATCCTGAACGGCAAGGGGCGCGTGCTCTTGCGCCCGTCGGGCACCGAGCCGTTGCTGCGCGTGATGGTGGAAGGGGAGGACGAAACGCTGGTGCTGGCGCAGGCCGAGGCCATTGCTGCCGCAGTGCGGGCCGCCGCCGCACGGGCTTAGCCGAACAGCACCAGCCCCCAGGTCGCGACGACGTTGACCAGCGCGAGCAGCACCGCCGCGCTGCCGATGTCCTTGGCGCGCTTGGCGAGATGATGGCGTTCCAGCGACACGCGATCCACCGCTGCTTCCACGGCTGAATTCAGCAATTCGACGATCAGCACCAGCAGGACGCTGGCGATCATCAGCGCCTTGCCGATGCCGCTGGCCGGCAGGAACAGCGCGAGCGGAATCAGCACCAGCGCCAGCCACGTCTCCTGGCGGAAGGCATCCTCATGGCGGTAGGCGGCGGCGAAGCCGTCGAACGAGTAGCGGCAGGCGTTGATCAGGCGGGTGAGGCCGGTCTTGCCCTTGAACGGGCTTTCGGTGGCATGACCAGGGCTGCTGTCTTTCGATTCCATGGCCCGAAGATAGCAGTTTCAGGCGGCGCGATGATGACGCGGCCGTTCGGAGGGCTCAGGGCAGCATCGCGCCGCGGATGGCGAAGTAGAACAGCGCGCCGAGGAAGGCCGAGGCCGGCACGGTGATGACCCAGGCGGCGGCGATCTTGACGATCTGCGAGCGCTTGACCAGCTCGCCGCGATACACCTTGCGCAGCCCCTTGCGCTCCTTGGGCGAGAGCAGTTCCTCTTCGTCCAGTTGCAGCTTGGCCTTGAGCTTCAATTCGCGCAGCATGTTGCCCTTGTCCTCGACCGGGGCCTTGTCGAAACGATCGAGGAAGGCATCGAGCGCCGCCTGGTCGCCCGCCGGATGGTGCGACTTGATCTCCTCGACCATGCGCGCGTAGTTGGACTTCAGGTATTCACGCAGGAAGCCGACCCCGAAGACCCCGCCGACGGCGATGTGGGTCGAGCTGACGGGCAGGCCGAGCTGGCTGGCGATGATGACGGTGATCGTCGCGGCCATCGCGATGCAGTAGGCGCGCATCTGGTCGAGTTCGGTGATTTCCGAGCCGACGGTGCGGATCAGTTTCGGGCCGAACAGGGCGAGGCCGATGGCGATGCCAACCGCCCCGACCATCATCACCCAGAGCGGAATCGCGGCCGATTTGCCGATGTCGCCAGTGCCGCCGAGGATGTCGGCGATGGCGGCCAGCGGACCGACTGCGTTGGCAACGTCGTTGGCGCCATGGGCGAAACTAAGCAAGGCCGCCGCAAAGATCAGCGGCACGGTGAACATCGAATTGACCCGCGACTTGTCGGTGATGCTGGCAGCGACTTCCGCGCGCGATTGCCGTTCGATGCGCGGGCGGACCAGGAAGTACACGGCGACGGCGACCACCAGGCCAATCAGCGCAGCCGTCAGGAAACTCATCTTGATCAGGGCCTGCACGCCCTTGAGCAGCAGGTAGGTGGAAAAGGCCCAGGCCATGAACGCTACCATCAGGGGCACGGTGCGCCGCGCGGCGGCCATCATGTCGCCCTGGTAAGTGACCTGGCGCTTGATCAGGTAGAGGAAGGCGGCGGCGATCAGGCCGCCCATGACCGGTGAAATCACCCAGCTGGCGGCGATCGTGCTCATCTTGCCCCAGTTGGCCACGTCCCAGCCACCCGCGGCGATGCCGGCGCCGAGTACCCCGCCGACGATGGAGTGCGTCGTGGACACGGGCGCGCCGACGGCCGTGGCGATATTCAGCCACACCGCCCCGGCGAGCAGGGCGCCCATCATCAGCCAGACGAAGGTATCGGGGTTTGCGACAGCCTCCGGGCTGATGATGCCGCCGCGAATGGTCTGCACCACGTCGCCACCCGCGATCAGTGCGCCGGCAGCCTCGCAGATCGCGGCGATGACCAGCGCGCCGGTCATCGTCAGGGCACGGGAACCGACGGCCGGGCCGACGTTGTTGGCGACGTCGTTGGCGCCGATGTTCATCGCCATGTAGCCGCCGATCATCGCGGCCACGATCAGCAGGAAGCTGCCACCGCCCTGCGCCCAGGTGTAGAACATCACGGCGACGATGAACAACAGGGCGATGCCGAAGCGGAAGAGTTCGCGCTGCCCCCTGCGGGTCGCCCGCTCCATGCTGGTGATGTTGTCGAGTTCCATGGCGTTTGTTACAAAATTGTTGCGAATTATGCCTCATCACGGCAGGGTCATGGGCAGGGATCGCAGGTTCGACAGGTTCGACACATTCATTTGACCGGCCGGAGGCGGATCAGTAGAATGCGCGCTCCTCGGGGTGTAGCGCAGCCCGGTAGCGCGCTTGCTTTGGGAGCAAGATGTCGGGGGTTCGAATCCCTCCACCCCGACCAGGTGCCTGCATCCCCGACCGTTCGACAGACCGCCCGTAGCTCAACCGGATAGAGCACCGGCCTTCTAAGCCGGGGGTTGTGAGTTCGAGTCTCGCCGGGCGGACCAGTTTTCAGGGTGGTGGCTGTAGCTCAGTTGGTAGAGTCCCGGATTGTGATTCCGGTTGTCGTGGGTTCGAGTCCCATCAGCCACCCCAACTAATTCAAAGGGTTGCGGAACTAAGGTTCCCTTCCTCCACTCCCGTGTGCCGTAAATGTGCCAGGACACCGTCTAGCACCTTCACATGCGGCACCAGATGATGAGCAGCAATGTGCGCATACCGCCGCGCCATCTTGCCATCCCGCCATCCGCCGATAGCTTCGATCACATCGAGACTCACGCCCTTCTGGCGTAGCCAGGAGAACGAGGTGTGCCGCAGATCGTGCCACCGGAAATCATCAATTCCCGCTCTTGTTAAAGCCTTCTTCCAAGCTAATCCAGGCGCGGCCACAGGCTTCCCCTTGTAGGTGAAGACCCGGACATGGTGTTTGCCGATTTGCCGCTTGAGAGCTTCAATGGCAGCGTCGGAAAGCGCCACGCCGTGATCGTCGCCGTTCTTGAACTGCGCCCCAGGAATGCGGATCACACGATGCTGCATGTCGATCCAACTCCATTCCAAGCGAAAGACGTTGGCTTGCCTTAACCCGGTCGCCAGAGAGAACAAGACCGCTTCCCTCAAATGCTCCGGCAGCTCATCCAAAAGCCTTTGCGCCTGTTCGGGCGTAATCCAGCGAACCCTACCCGGCTTTTCCTTAAACCGCTTCAGGCACGGCACCGAATCGATCCACTCCCATTCTCTACGCGCCTTGTTCAGAATCGCCGAAACAAGAGCGGTGTAGCGATTGAGCGTGCCATTGATAGCGAGGTGTGTTGGCGTTCACTTAATTCTGACCCGGGATATTCATCTAAAAGTGACCCACGGTTTATGCGCGCAGTATAGCTACGCTGGTGTGGATAAATCTTCGATTTCGGGTGGTTTGCTCCCTCCTTGAGATTTGGTTGAACGAGTACGGCCCGGCTGCAGCCGGGCCGTACTCGTTTTGAAGCGCCAGGACTCGTTGCCGGTCTCGACGATGTGGCAGTGATGGGTCAGGCGATCAAGCAGCGCGGTGGTCATCTTGGCGTCGCCAAAGACGCTGCCCCACTCGGTGAAGGACAGGTTCGTGGTGATCATCACGCTCGTATGCTCGTAGAGCTTCGAGAGCAGATGGAAGAGCAGCGCCCCGCCGGTCTGGCTGAAGGGCAGATAGCCGAGTTCATCCAGGATCACCAGATCGACGTACATCAGCCGATAGGCCAACTGCCCCTGCCGGCCGCTGGCCTTCTCCTGCTCCAAGGCATTGACGATCTCCACCGTCGAGAAGAAGCGCACCCGTTTGGCCTGATGCTGGATCGCCTCCACGCCGATCGCGGTAGCCAGATGCGTCTTGCCGGTTCCCGGACCGCCGATCAACACCACGTTGTGCGCGGCCTGCATGAACTCACCGCCATGCAGCCGACGGATCAGCGTCTCATCCACCTTCGCTTGCGTGAAGTCGAAGCCGGCCAAGTCGCGATGGGCC
>JAJZSW010000158.1 GCA_021849505.1 Pseudomonadota bacterium | reverse complement strand
GGAAAGTACTTCTGGTTGGCCTTCATCGTCAGGATCAGGCATTCCTGCGGCACGTCGAGGAATTCCTTCTCGAACTGGCAGGTCAGCACGTTCGGGCGCTCGACCAGGGCGGTTACTTCGTCGAGCAGCGCTTCGTCCTCGATCGGCTTCAATCCTTCTTTTTCCGCTGCGGCCTTGAGCTGCCTCTCGATCTCGGCGCGCCGTGCGGCGAAGCCCGGGATCACTGCACCTTCGCTTTCCATCTGCTGCGCGTAGGAATCCGCATCCCTGATCGACACGACCAGGTTCTGCGCCTCGAAGCGGTGGCCCTGCGTCTCGCGGCCCGCTTTCAGGCCGAGCACTGAGATCGGCACGATATCCGCGCCATGCAGCGCGACCAGCCTGTGCGCGGGGCGCACGAAGTTGACGCTGCTCCAGCCGTCCTGCAGCTGGTAGCTCATCACCTTGGGAATCGGCAGCGCGGCCAGCGCGGCTTCGAGCGCGGCCTGCAGGCCTTCCTGCAAGGTGGCGCCGGGCACGACGCTGTCGAGGAACAGGGCTTCGGCCTTGCCATCCATCTGGCGCTTGAGCTTCGGCACGACGGAGGCGTCCTGCCCCAATGCGGCGAGCTTCTTGAGCAGCGCAGGTGTGGCGTTGCCGGCGGCATCGAGCGCGACGGCGACCGGCATCAGCTTCAGCTGCACCGGCTTGTCGGCAGCCTTGGCGGCAACGTTGGTCAGATGCACCGCCAGGCGGCGCGGCGAGGCGAAGGCGGTCGCGGTGCCATCAGCCACCAGGCCGCTGACTTTCAGTTTTTCCGCCAGCGTGGCGGCGAAGGATTCGCCGAGCTTCTTGAGCGCCTTGGGCGGCAGTTCCTCGACGAACAGCTCAACGAGCAGGTTCTTCGCGCTCATGCCGCTTTCTCCCACTTCGCCAGCACTTCGGCGGCATGTTCCTTGGGCGCCATCGGGAAGCCGAGCCGCGCGCGGCTGTCGAGATAGGCTTGCGCCACGCTTCTGGCCAGGTTGCGGATGCGGCCGATGTAGGCGGCGCGCTCGGTGACGGAGATCGCGCCGCGCGCGTCGAGCAGGTTGAAGGTATGCGCGGCCTTGAGCACCTGTTCGTAGGCCGGCAGCGCGAGCTGCTGCTCCATCAGGTGCCTGGCGTTGCCCTCGTGCGCGCCGAAGGCATGCAGCAGGAAGTCGACGTTGCTGTGCTCGAAGTTGTAGGCGCTCTGCTCCACCTCGTTCTGGTGGAAGACGTCGCCGTACTTGAGGCCCGGCGCATAGACGAGGTCGAACACGTTCTCGACGCCCTGCAGGTACATCGCCAGCCGCTCGAGGCCGTAGGTGATCTCGCCGGTGATCGGCTTGCAGTCGATGCCGCCGACCTGCTGGAAGTAGGTGAACTGCGTGACCTCCATGCCGTTGAGCCAGACTTCCCAGCCAAGGCCCCAGGCGCCGAGCGTCGGGTTCTCCCAGTCGTCCTCGACGAAGCGCACGTCGTTCTTCTTGAGGTCGAAGCCGAGGGCTTCGAGCGAGCCGAGGTAAAGCTCGAGGATGTTTGCCGGCGCGGGCTTCAGCACGACCTGGTACTGGTAGTAGTGCTGCATGCGGTTGGGATTCTCGCCGTAGCGGCCGTCCTTGGGGCGGCGCGAGGGCTGCACGTAGGCAGCCTTCCAGGGCTCGGGGCCGAGCGCGCGCAGGAAGGTGGCAGTGTGCGAGGTGCCGGCACCGACCTCCATGTCGTAGGGTTGCAGCAGAGCGCAGCTCTGCTGGTTCCAGAATTCCTGGAGGCGCAGGATGATCTCTTGAAACGTCGGTTTCATCTTGAATTGGTGCGGATTTTCGAAAACCGGATTCTACCGGCTTCGGTTGTTCTGGCGCCGCCGATAAGCCGCCAAGAACGCCGGCAAAACCGCCCCTATCGCAATCAGCAGGGCCAAAGTGTTGCCCCAGCGCGCATAGGGCGTCAACCCTGAAAAACCCTGGGCCTCGACGCGTAGCGCCCCGGCGGTGAAGGCGGGCAGCTGGCCGAGCACGCGGCCGTCCGGCGCGATCGCCGCCGTGATGCCCGTATTGGTGGCGCGCAGCATCGTGCGGCCGGTCTCCATCGCGCGCAGCCGCGCGATCTGCAGATGCTGCGGCTGGGCCAGCGAATCGCCGAACCAGGCAGTGTTCGACAGGTTGATCAACAACGTCGCCTGCGGCAGCGCGCGGATGATTTCCTCGCCGAACAGATCCTCGTAGCAGATGTTTGGCGCGATCTGCTGGCCGGCGATGGCCAGCGGCGGCTGGTCGCGCGGCCCGGCGGAGAAATCCGCCATCGGGATATGCACCAGCCTGAAGAACCAGTCGAAGCCGGGAGGGATGTATTCGCCGAAGGGCACGAGATGGCGTTTGGCGTAAGTCTGGAAAGTCGGCGCTGGCTGGACGGCATCCTTGCGCACGGCGACCGCACCATTGACGTAGCCGCCCTCGCGGTGGCGGATGGCGATGCCGAGCAGCGCGTCGCCGTGCTGCGTCAGCGCCTTCAGCACGTCGCGCGGCAGTTCGTCGAAGAACAGCGGGATGGCGGTCTCGGGCAGGATGGTCAACGCGGCGGGATGCTTCTGCGCGAGCCCGACATAGCTGTCGATCGACAGCGGCAGGCGCTCGGGCACCCACTTGAGGCTTTGCGGTATGTTGCCCTGCAGGAGGGCGACGGAAACCGGCTTGCCGGCCGGCTGCGTCCAGTCCATGCCGCGCAGCAAGACGCCGCTCCCCAGCAGGACGAGGATCACGACCCA
>JAJZSW010000157.1 GCA_021849505.1 Pseudomonadota bacterium | reverse complement strand
GTTCTCGAACGCCGCCGCGAAACGCTGCCGCGCTTGCCGCGCTTCCGGCGCCTCGCCGCGGTAGAAGGCGATCGGCTCGGCATTCTCGCGGATGCGCACCATGCCGAAGCGGAAGTCCGCCTCGCGCTTGAGCTGCGCGAAGTTGAGGCCGATCAGCGGCTTGCCGAAGATCGCCAGCGTGACGACGGTGCCGAAGATCGCATACACCACCAGGAAATAGACGAGACCGTGAGAGATCGACCAGAGCACGGCGCTGAAGGCGACCAACTGGATCGCGGCACCGGCGAAGAGCAGCAGGTAGTAGAGCGAGCGTTGGGTGAAGGTGTTGATGTCCTCGGCGATGCGCTGGTCTGGGTTGTCGATCGCGGCGACGGCATTCAGCTCGTAGTAGTGCCGCTGCGCGAAATAGCTGTCGAGAAAGCGGTGGGTCAGCCAGCGCCGCCAGTGGATGCCGAGCGTGTCGCGCACGAAGTAGTAGAAGGCGTAGAGCGGCACCATGACTACCAGCAGGCCGAGCGTGAAGCGGATCGAGGTCCAGAAGCGCTCTTCCTGCCGCGCCGCGAGTGCCGAGGTGAACTCGCCGGTCTGTTCGTTGACCAGCACCGCGAAGTAGGCTTGGGCGAACAGCAGGCCGACGACGAGCAGCAACAAGGCCCAGGCCTTCCATTTCTCCTCATGGCGCCAGTAGGGCGCCGCGATGGTCCAGAAACGGTACCAGAGGTGGCTGTCGAAGATTTGCATCGCTGTCGGACGGTCGGGATTGCGACGACTTTACCGCATGGCATGCACGGTACCAAGCGCCGGCCGGCCGGGAGCCTTAAAATTCGCCACGCCTTCCTCTGGAGAACCTATGAGCGAAATCATCGTCGATGCGCGCGGGCAACTCTGCCCGAAGCCGCTGATCCTGACCAAACAGGCCCTGAAAGAAAACCTCGTCGGCACGGAGATCACCGTGCTCGTCGACAACGAGACCTCCTGCCAGAACGTCGAGCGCTTCGTCCGCGACAACGGCATGACGCCGCACATCAGCGCCGACGGCAGCGAGTTCATCCTGCGCTTCGTCAAGCACGCGCCGGAGCTGGCCGCGCCCGCCGCCGAGGCCTATTGCCTGCCGGCCAGTGGCGCAGCGGGCGTCAATTACGTGGTGGCGCTTTCCGCCGACACCATTGGCAGCAATGAGGGCAGCGACGCGGCGCTGGGCCGCGTGCTGATGCAGGGCCTGCTGGCAACGCTCGAGGCGATCGAGCCGCCGCCGACCCACCTGATCCTGTACAGCCGCGCGGTGCTGCTGGCGGTGAATGGCGCGGCGACGCTGCCGGCCCTGCAGGCCCTGGCGCAACGTGGCATCGCCATCCTGCTGTGCGGCACCTGCGTCGACCACTACGAGATGAAGCAGGCGGTGCGCGTCGGGGAAATCGCCAACATGCTGAAGCTGCTGGAGATCCAGCTGGCCGCGGGAAAGGTGCTCAAGCCCTGATGTCCGCCGCCAGTTTCGATCTGCTGACCACCGTCGAGTACGGCGGCTGTTCGGCCAAGCTCGCGCCCGGCCGGCTCGCTGAAGTACTCAAGGAACTGAGCCAGCCGGCGCATCCCGACCTGCTCGTCGACATCACGACGCACGACGATGCCGGCGTCTATCGCCTGAATGACGAGACGGCACTGATCCAGACCGTCGATTTCTTCCCGCCGGTGTGCGGCGATCCGCGCACTTTCGGCCGCATCGCCGCCGCGAACGCGCTCTCCGACGTGTATGCGATGGGCGGCCGCGTGCTTACCGCGATGAACATCGTCGGTTTCCCGGCGACGCGGATCCCGCTCGAAGTGCTTGCCGAGATCCTCGCCGGCGGGCAGGAGAAGGTGCTGGAAGCCGGCGGGCTGATGGTCGGCGGCCACACCATCGACGACTGGCCGCCGAAGTACGGCCTCGCGGTCACCGGCATCGTGCATCCGCAGCGCGTGATCGCCAATGCCGGCCTGAGGCCCGGCCTCGCGCTGATCCTCACCAAGCCGCTCGGCACCGGCACGCTGGTCGCCGGCCAGCGCACCGGCCTCGCGGCGGATGCCGACTATCGGATTGCGCTCGAAACCATGCAGCAACTCAACCGCGCCGGCGCCGAGATCATGCAGGCCTGCGACGTCAAGGCGGGCACCGACATCACCGGCTTCGGGCTGCTCGGGCACGCGATGCAGATGGCCGACGCGAGCAAGGTGACGCTGCGCATCCAGGCGTCGCGGGTGCCGCTGCTGGCCGGCGCGCATGCGCTCGCCGAGGCCGGCTGTCTGCCGGGCGCGATGTTCCGCAACCTCGACTATGTGGAAAAAAAGGTGCGCTTCGCGGCGGGGCTCGACTACAGCCTCAAGATGCAGCTGCTCGATCCCCAGACCTCGGGCGGCCTGTTCTTCGGCATCGCGCCGGAACGGGTGCCGGCAGCGCTCGCGCGGCTGCGTGACGCGGGCTATGCATCCGCCGCGCTGGTCGGCGAGACGGTACCGCGCGCAGGACACTCGATCGAGGTCCTGCGTTGAGGAGCGTTTGCGCAGAGCCGCCTCAAGCAAACGCGGCACGCGCCGCAGGCGCAACCCGCTCCGAACCCGATGCGAAGTCGCCCGTAACATCGAGCGCAGCGAGCAGCTTCGAACCCCCCGCGAGGGGGGCGAAGGGGGGCGGGCCTTACTTGTTTGCTTTGATGCGCTCGACCAGCGCGGTGGCGAATTCCAGCGTGCTGGCGCTGCCGCCGAGGTCGCCGGTGCGCACCTTGTCCTCGTTGAGCGTCTCGTTGATCGAGCGGCGCAGCAGGTTGCCGAGGT
>JAJZSW010000156.1 GCA_021849505.1 Pseudomonadota bacterium | reverse complement strand
GCCATCGAGCAGGCCGGCAGTCAGATCGATGCGCTCGGCACCGAGGGCGACGTCGACCTCGATGGCCTGGACGTCACGGGCGGCGACGAAGAGGCGGATGACCGCATTTCACGGGACGACGTTGAAGACGCGCCGATCGTCCGATTCGTGAACAAGGTGATGCTGGATGCCATCCGGCGCGGGGCGTCGGACATCCATTTCGAGCCCTACGAGAAGACCTACCGGGTCCGATTCCGCATGGACGGCGTGCTGAAGGAGATGGCGCAGCCTCCCGTCCAGCTGGGCAGCAAGCTGGCCGCCCGCCTGAAGGTCATGGCGCGGCTGGACATCGCCGAGCGGCGGGTGCCCCAGGACGGGCGCATCAAGATGAAGCTCTCGAAGACGCGCGCCATCGATTTCCGCGTCAGCACCTGCCCGACACTCTTTGGCGAGAAGGTAGTGATGCGTATTCTCGACCCGTCGCAGGCGATGCTCGGCATCGACTCGCTGGGCTACGAGCCGTTTCAGAGGATCCTCTACGAGGAGCACCTGGAGAAGCCGCAGGGCATGATCCTGGTCACGGGCCCCACCGGCAGCGGCAAGACGGTGTCGCTCTACACCGGCCTCAACATCCTCAACCGCGAAGGCACGAACATCTCCACCGCGGAGGATCCGGCGGAAATCAATCTGCCGGGCGTCAATCAGGTCAACATCAACCCGAAGGTGGGACTGACCTTTGCGGCCGCCATGCGCGCCTTCCTGCGCCAGGACCCCGACGTGATCATGGTCGGTGAGATCCGCGACCTCGAGACTGCGGAAATCGCCATCAAAGCCGCCCAGACGGGTCACCTGGTGCTCTCGACCCTGCACACCAACGACGCGCCGCAGACGCTGACCCGACTCGTCGACATGGGCGTCAAGCCGTACGCGATCGCCACCTCCGTCAGCCTGATCATCGCGCAGCGCCTGGCGCGCAAGCTCTGTACCCAGTGCAAGCAGCCGCTCGACATCCCGGCCGAAGCGCTCCTGAAGGAAGGCTTCAGTGAGGACGATGCGCGCGGCGGGATGAGGATTTTCGGCCCCGTCGGCTGCTCGAACTGTACTGACGGCTACAAGGGACGCACGGGCATCTATCAGGTCATGCCGCTCACGAATGCCATCGCGCGCATCATTCTCGGCGGCGGCAGCGCCGTCGAAATCGCCGACGAGGCCGCGCGCGAAGGCATCTGGGATCTGCGCCGCGCCGGCCTCGAGAAGGTCAAAGCCGGCGTGACCAGCCTCGAAGAAGTCAACAGCGTCACCATCGACTGACGTAGGACGGCGAACCCATGCCCCCGGCACTTTCCGCAACTGCGAAGACCTCGAAGCCCGACGCCCCGTTCCTGTGGGAAGGGCGTGACAAACGCGGCCAGCGCGTCAAGGGCAACACGATGGCGCCCGACGAGGCGGCCGTTCGCGCCGATCTGCGCCGCCAAGGCATCGCACCCTCGCGTGTGCGGCGCAAACGGGAAAGCCTGAAGGGTGGCAAGCCCAATGCCGCGGACATCGCGGTGTTCAGCCGCCAGCTCGCCACCATGCTCATTGCCGGCATCCCGATGGTGCAGTCGTTCGAGATCGTCGCGAGCGGCGTCGACAAGCCCTCGCTGCGCGCCCTCATTCTCGCGATCAAAGCCGACGTCGAGTCCGGCACCTCGCTGTACGAGGCGCTCGCCAAGCACCCGCTGTACTTCGATGATCTGTTCGTGAACCTGGTGCGCGCCGGCGAACAGGCCGGTGCGCTCGATACCCTGCTCGACAAGATCGCGACCTACAAAGAAAAATCGGAAGCCACCAAGAAGAAGGTCAAGAAGGCACTCTTCTATCCGGCGGCCGTCCTGATCGTCGCCGCCATCGTCACGACCGTCCTCATGATCTTCGTGATCCCGGAGTTCCAGAAGCTGTTCAAGGGCTTCGGCGCGAACCTGCCCGCCTTCACCCAGTTCGTCATCAACATCTCGAATGCGCTGCGCCATCACGGCATCTGGATCGCGCTCGTGATCGGTGCGGCCGGATGGACGTTCATGTACTTCCAGAAGCGTTCGCGCAAGATGCGCGAAGTGCTCGACCGGATGTCACTGAAGATCCCGATCATCGGACCCATCCTCAACAAGGCGGCAATCTCGCGCTACGCGCGCACGCTCTCGACCATGTTCGCCGCCGGCGTGCCGCTCGTGGAAGCGCTGGAATCGGTCGCCGGTGCGACCGGCAACATCGTGTACGAGAACGCGGTCCTGAAGATGCGCGATGAGGTCGCGACCGGTCAGCGCCTGCAGCGCGCCATGGAGACGCAGGGCGTTTTCCCCAACATGGTGGTGCAGATGATTGCGGTCGGCGAGGAAGCCGGCTCGCTCGATGAAATGGCGGCCAAGGTCGCGGTGTTCTACGAGGCCGAGGTGGACAACGCGGTGGACTCGATGTCGAGCCTGCTCGAGCCGCTGATCATGGTGATCCTCGGGGTGATCGTCGGCGGCCTGGTCATCGCGATGTACCTGCCGATCTTCCAGCTCGGCAACGTCGTTCACTGACGTGTCGGCCGCTGCACTGCTCGGCGCATCGCCCGCGTTCTTCACCGGCACCTGCGCGGTGCTGGGGCTGGTGATCGGCAGTTTTCTGAACGTGGTGATCCATCGCGTGCCAGTCATGCTGGAGCGGCGCTGGCGCGCCGAGTGCGCGGAGCTCGCCGATGCCCCCACGCTGCCTGCCGCAGCGGGTGTGCCGTACAACCTGGTCGTGCCGCGCTCGTGCTGCCCGGCCTGCGGGACGCCCATCAAGGCCTGGCACAACATTCCGGTGCTGAGCTACCTGTGGCTGCGCGGCCGGTGCGCCCGCTGCTCGGCGCGCATCA
>JAJZSW010000059.1 GCA_021849505.1 Pseudomonadota bacterium | reverse complement strand
TCTGGGGCACCAGGCGTAGTTGATCCCCGTGCGCCTCGACGGCGATCTCGAGCAGCGCCGACCAGCCGCGCAGGACCGGGCCACGCAGGCCGAGCAGCAGTCGGCGTCCGTCCACCGCCAGGCCTTCGATGTCGAAGCCGTTGTCCTTGCCCGGGATCGCCATGTAGGGCCCGAAGTGGGGGTCGCCGACGAGCACCCGAGTGAGCAGGTTCGCCTGCGCATCGCCCTTCAGCCGCAATGCCCGCCGGCCATCCTGAGCTTGGCGCACCAGGCAGGACTCGCCATGGACGTCTGGCTCGATGGGCAGACACGCCAGCAGGCGGCGGTTGCCGTCGAGGGCAAGCTTTGCCAGCCGCTTGGCGTTGTCGGCGTGGCTGCGGTCCGGCTTGGCGTTCTTGCGCTTGAGGCCATGCGAACCGACCACCCAGAGGTAACCATCGGCCACCGCCATGCCTTCGAGGTCGGCCTCTTCAGCCGCCTTACCGGGTAAGTCCAGCAGGTCGGCCAGCGGAAAGTCGCGCACTTCGCCAAAACGCAAGGCCTCGCGGCCCACGGCATCGAGCCGGCGCAGGCGGTCCAGGCCACAGGCTTCGTCGCCCGCCACCCAGAGCCAGTCGCCGGTAAAGGCCGCGCCCGACAAGTTGGTTTGGACCAGCGAGCCGGGCGCGAACTCCAGACGAACGGCGTTGGGTTTTCGGGTGTTGGGCATGGAATGAGTTCTCCGAAAGATGCAGTGCTGAGGGGGCTACGGATTGCAGCGAATAAGCGCTTCAACTGCAAAGAACCGAAGTTTGCGACCGAAGCCTTGTCGTATGTTTAGTTTTTTCGGATGTTGGTGTCCTCCAAATGCAGCTTTTTCAGTGCGGCCCAATAGCTCACATTGCACACGCTAACCCATTTCTTTCGACAATCGTGGCAAGCAAGAGCACCCAAACACTGACCAAGCCAGAATTCCTGAAGGACAAACGAAGGGCTACCGTGGAACGGATTGCCGGGGCACACCTGGCATCGATGGGCGGTACGCTGGCAGACAGCGTTGGCCAGAGCAGCCGGCAACGGCTGGTCTGGTTGGGTTTGCTGGCAATGCCGCTCCTTTTTCCGATTGCACTACCCGGCATGTCCTCCATGGTAGGTGCTTTCTGCCTGTTGATCGCTTACGGGCTGTGTATCGGTCAGCCGCTGCCCTTGCCGGCTTGGCTCGCCAAACGAGAGATGAATGGTCGCGTCAGGATGTTGCTGAAAGGCATGATTAACCGGGTCATCAATATCATCGCGTTGTTGGGACGACCCCGCATGCTGCCCTTGAGCAACAAGCCGGCCCGGGTGCTGAACGGGTTAATGCTTTCCGCCGCGGGAGTGTCGATGATGATTCCGGTCCCCATCATCAGCTTTGACAATGTACTGCCTGCGCTGGCCATCGTGTTGCTCTCGTGGGGGGTGCGTCTCCGAGATGGCCTGATGCTGCTGATCGGCTATCTGGTCACTCTGGCGGCGGTTGCTTCGGTGATACTGCTCTGGTGGGGAGGTACCCTTGTTGCTACCGAATTACTCTCGTTGGCTGGATTTACTTCCAGTCGGCAATCACAGGAACTTTAGCTACAGATTCGCGATTGCTGGTCACTGGCTGGTCGGTTCGTTGAATCGTTCGAAGGTCGGGAGTTGGCCGACTGCCGCCTGAGCAGCCAACTACCCCCGCTTGCCGATCAGCTCGATGTAGTAGCCGTCCGGGTCGGCGATGAAGGCGATGATGGTGGTGCCGGCGTTCATCGGGCCGGCTTCGCGCACGATGGTGGCGCCGAGGCGACGCGCTTCCGCGCAGGCGGCGTAGACGTCGTCCACCTCGATGGCGATGTGGCCGTAGCCCTTGCCGAGGTCGTAGCGATCGACGCCCCAGTTGTAGGTCAGCTCGATGACGGTGTTTTCGCGCTCGTCGCCGTAGCCGACGAAGGCGAGGGTGAACTTGCCTTCCGGGTAGTCCTGGCGGCGCAGCAGCCGCATGCCGAGGACGCGGGTGTAGAAGTCGATGGCGCGGTCGAGGTCGCCGGTGCGGAGCATGGTGTGCAGGAGGCGCATGATGCATTCATCCTTGAGGTTGATGAAGCGCCATTGTCCCTCGTCCGGTGCCGTCCCGCCAGCGCCGACTTTCTATTCAGGCGTTGCCGAAGCGATTGCGCAGGAAGTCGATGATCGCGCCGGATTCGTAGAGCCAGCGAACATCGCCACCGGCTTCGGCTATCCGCAGGCAGGGCACCATCGCCTTGCCGCCGCCGGCGACGAGCGCGTCGCGATGCGGCCCGGGGTGCTGGGCATCGCGCCGTTCGATGGGCAGCGCGAGGCGGTGCATTTCCTGTCGGACCTTGATGCAGAACGGGCAGGTGCGGAACTCATAGAGGACGAGATCGCGGCATTGCCGCTCGACCTCGGCCTGCGTTGCCGCGGGACGCACGATGCCGCGCGGGCGGGTCAGCCGCTCCCAGAGCAGCATGAAGGGGCCGAGGACGATGCGCAAGGCCTTGAAGAAGAGACGAACGAGTGTCTTCATCGCCCGCCTCTCAGCGATGCCGCGAACCGAAGTGATGGCCGCCGGCCGAGGCGTGCGCCTTGCCCCTGGCCGGCGGCTTGCCGGCGGCCCGTGCCGGCGCGGCCGCGCGGGCGGGTGCGACATTGCGCGCCCCGCTTGAAACGCGGGGCTTCTGGATCGGCTCGGCCTTGATCTTCGGATCGGGCTCGAAGCCGGGCAGCACGCGCTTCTCGATCTCGCGCTTCAGCACGCGCTCGATATCGCGCAGCAGCTTGTGCTCGTCGATGCAGACCAGCGAGGTCGCCTCGCCCGATGCACCGGCGCGGCCGGTGCGGCCGATGCGATGCACGTAATCCTCGGGCACGCTCGGCAGCTCGTAGTTGACCACGTGCGGCAGCTCGTCGATGTCGATGCCGCGCGCCGCGATGTCGGTGGCGACCAGCACGTTGATCTTGAGCTTCTTGAAGTCGTCGAGCGCGCGGATGCGCTGGCCCTGGCTCTTGTTGCCGTGCAGGGCGGCGGCGCTGATGCGCGCCTTGCACAGGCGCTCGGCCAGCGCGTCGGCGCCGTGCTTGGTGCGGGTGAACACCAGCACCTGGTGCCAGTTGTTGTCGGTGATCAGGCGGACCAGCAGGTCACGCTTGCGTTCCCGGTCGACGCGATAGACGCACTGCGCGACCGCCTCGGCCGGCGCATTGCGACGCGCCACCTCGACGCTGACGGGATCGCGCAGCAGGCCGGTGGCGAGCGCGCGGATCTCGTCGGAAAAGGTCGCCGAGAACAGCAGGCTCTGCTTCTTTTTGGGCAACAGCGAGAGCACCTTGCGGATGTCGTTGATGAAGCCCATGTCGAGCATGCGATCGGCTTCGTCGAGCACGAGGATCTCGATGCCCGACAGGTCGATGTTGCGCTGAGTCACATGGTCGAGCAGGCGTCCCGGCGTGGCGACGACGATGTCGACACCGGCCTTGAGCAGCTTGGTCTGCGGCCCGATGGCGACGCCGCCATAGATCGCGGCGGTGCGCAGCTTGACGTGCTTGCCGTAGGTGAACACGCTCTGCTGCACCTGAATGGCCAGCTCGCGCGTCGGCACCAGCACCAGCGCGCGCGGCTTGAAGCGCTTGAGGGAAAGGTTGGTGTCCTGGGCCAACAGTTGCAGGATCGGCAGGGTGAAGCCGGCGGTCTTGCCGGTGCCGGTCTGGGCGGCGGCCATCAGGTCGCGGCCTTCGAGTACCAGCGGGATGGCCTGGGCCTGGATGGGGGTGGGGGTGTCGTAGCCCTGTTCGGTGACGGCACGCAGGATGTCGGCCGACAGGCCGAGTTCGGTAAAGTGCATGGAAGTGCTCCTGGAATCGGCCACTCGTACCAACAGCTTGGGCACGAACCAGTCAGGGCAGAAACGCTATGGGGGGTAAAACGCGGCAGGGGGATCCGAACGCGACGCGCGGCTGTTTGACTGATTATTTGCCGCTGCGGCGCGCAGTGTACCAGCTTCCATCAATTTGTCCCGGCAATTACTGGCAGTTACGCGGAAGCAGGGTTAACATTAAAAGATTCAATCTGCTTTCCACCAGCCCGCCATGACTGCGCACTCCGATCATCCCTGCATCCCGCAAGAACTGGAAACCGGGGTTGCCATCATTGACGAGGAACACCGCCGCTTGCGTGAATTCATCGGCCGACTGAGGTCGATCTGCGCGGATTTCGCCTGCAAGCAGGATTGCACGGGCTGCTCGGCCGAGCGCATCGGCGCCTGCGATGCGGCATTTCTGGATTGCATGACCGAACTGCTCGGCTTCATGCTCGACCACTTCCGCCACGAAGAGCAGCTGATGAAGGATCTCGGCATCAGCGCGCGGCAGCATGAACGCTACCAGCTGCATGCGGAAGATCACGCCAATATCGCCGGCCGTCTGGCCGGGCTGACGCGGCCGCAGCCGCGCGCGGCAACCGTGCGGGAAATCGCCGACACCGCCTCGCACATCACGCGCTGGCTCGATAACCACATTGCGGATCACGACTTGCCGATGCTGCATTAGGCGCCGACGGTCACAGTCAGGTCCCACGCAACCTGTTGTTGCGTCCCCCCGCTCCACAGCGGGACAGCATTCAGCGCCGCGCCAGTTCTTCTCCCACCAGCGTCGCCAGTTGTTGCAGGCCGAAACTCGGCAAGGGCCGGCCGTTGACGAAGAACTCCGGGGTTTTCTCTACGCCGAGCAGGCGGATATCGGCCGCTTCCTGCGCGATGAGCGCGGCGATGGCCGGATCGGCGGCATCGGCAGCCAGGCGCGTCATGTCGAGGCCAATGCCCGCAAGGACCTGGCGGGCCTGCTCGACATTGGGGCGGTGATTGGGCGTCCAGCGCTCCTGGGTCGCCAGCAGCGCTTCGAGCGCCGGCCAGAGGCGGTCCTGGCGCCGCGCCGCTTCGATCAGCGCGATGACCTGATCGACGCCGGGATGGAAGGGCGCATAGCGCAGCACGAGGCGCACCTGGTCCGGGTGCTGGGCGAGCAAATCCTTCACCGCCGGGTAGAGCGCGGCGCAGGTGCCGCAGGCGGGGTCGATGAACTCGACGATGGTGACCTTCGCATCCGGCCGGCCGAGCGTCGGCGAATGCATGCGTACCAGCGCTTCCGGATGCGCCGTAACCGGCCTGGCCTCGCCGCCTTCCGGCACGGCGGTCTGGATCAGCGTGGCGATGGCGAAGACGATAAACAACAGCACGAGTGCGCCGACGAACAGGGTTTTTTGTTTCATGAAGAACGGCTCCGATAAAGCGCCGCGCCGAGCAGCGCGACAAGGGTGGTGAAAGCGGCGATGGACAGCAAGGGGATGGTGATGAAGCCAAACCAGGTGGCGACCGTTTCCGAGCAGGGGATGCCCTGCCGGCAAGGCTGGATGCGTTCCGGCACGATGCCGCTGACGATGCCCTGGTGGTAGAGCGCAAGCAGCAGGCCGATCGCGGCCAGCGCCAGACCGGCGCGGATCAGCCGCCGGTCGAGGTCCGGGAACAGGCCGAAGGGCAGGATGACGGCGAGCGGGAACATGAAGATGCGCTGATACCAGCACATGGAACAGATCGGCAGGCCGACGATTTCGCCGAGAAATAGTGCTGACAGCGTGGCGGTCGCCGCGATCAGCCAGGCGGCGAAGGTCAGCAGCCAGGGGGTGGAAGCTTGCTGGTCAGTGTGCATGGTCATGAAATAGTCTTCCGCAGACGGCGTTCCTCGATCAGCGCATAGAGCGCCGGAATCACGATCAGTGTCAGCAGCGTCGACGAGATCATGCCGCCGACCATCGGCGCGGCGATGCGGCGCATCACCTCGGCGCCCGTGCCGGTGCTCCACATGATCGGCAGCAGGCCGGCGAAGATCGTCACCACGGTCATCATTTTCGGCCGCACGCGCTCCACCGCGCCTTCCATCACTGCCGCGTAGAGTTCGGCCACCGTCGGCTGCCGTCCCGCCAGCGCCGACTTTTGCCTGACCGCCGCCCAGGCGTGGTCGAGGTAGATCAGCATCACCACACCCGTTTCGGCCGCCACGCCGGCCAGCGCGATGAAGCCGACCGCGACGGCGACGCTCATGTTGTAGCCGAGCGCCCACATCAGCCAGACGCCACCGACCAGCGCGAAGGGCACCGAGAGCATGACGATCAGCGTCTGCGTCATCTTGCGGAAGTTGAGGTAGAGCAGCAGGAAGATGATCAGCAGCGTGAAGGGTACGACGATCTTGAGGCGCTCGATCGCCCGCTCCATGTACTCGAACTGGCCGCTCCAGGTGATGTAGCTGCCTTGCGGAAACTGCACCTGCTCGGCTACCGCGCGCTGCGCCGCGGCCACGTAGGAGCCGATGTCGCGGTCGCGGATGTCGACGTAGATGTAGGCCGAGAGCAGCGCGTTCTCGGTGCGGATCGCCGGCGCGCCCTTGACGATCTTCACCTGCGCCACCTGCCCGAGCGGCACCATGATCGCGCTTTGTTGTCCATTTGCGCCCATCTCGGACATCGCCGGCACCAGCACGTTGGCGGCGATTTTCTGGGGATCGTCACGCAGTTCGCGCGGGTAACGCAGCGTGACGCCGAAGCGTTCGCGGCCCTCGACCGCCGTGGTCAGCATCTCGCCGCCCAGCGCGGTGGCCACCACCTCCTGCAGGTCGCCGACGAGAATGCCGTAACGCGCCAGTTGCGCCCGATCCGGCTCGATGTCGAGATACCAGCCGCCGGTGATGCGCTCGGCGTAGGCGGAGCTGGTGCCCGGCACCTGTTTCACCACCGTCTCGATCTCGCGTGCCAGTTTCTCCATTTCATCGAGATCCTTGCCGAAGACCTTGATGCCGACCGGCGTGCGGATGCCCGTCGACAGCATGTCGATGCGCGCCTTGATCGGCATCGTCCACGAGTTGGCGATGCCCGGAAACTGCAAGGCCTTGTCGAGCTCCGCAATCAGCTTGTCGACATCCATGCCCGGCCGCCATTCGCTCTCGGGTTTCAGGTTGATCACCGTCTCGAACATCTCGATGGGCGCCGGGTCGGTCGCGGTGTTGGCGCGGCCGGCCTTGCCGATCACCGAGTCCACCTCGGGGAAGCTCTTGATGATCTTGTTCTGCGTCTGCAGCAACTCCGCCGCCTTGGTCACCGACATCGCCGGCAGGCCGGTCGGCATGTAGAACAGCGTGCCCTCGTTGAGCGTCGGCATGAACTCGCTGCCGAGTTTCGACGCCGGCCAGAAGGCGCTGGCCATGCCGAGCACGGCGAGCAGCACGGTCGTCCATTTCCAGCGCATCACGAGCGCGATCACCGGGCGGTAAAGCGCGATGAATGCGCGGTTAATAGGGTTTCGAGCCTCAGGCAGGATGCGGCCGCGGATGAACAGCAGCATCAGCACCGGCACCAGGGTGACCGACAGGATCGCCGCGCCTGCCATGGCGAAGGTCTTGGTCCAGGCCAGCGGGGCGAACAGCCGGCCTTCCTGCGCTTCGAGCGTGAATACCGGCAGGAAGGCGACGGTGATGACCAGCAGCGAGAAGAACAGCGCCGGCCCGACCTCCTTGCACGCCAGGATCATCGCCTCGGTGCGGGATTCACCCGGCTTCAGGCGTTCGAGGTGCTTGTGGGCGTTCTCGATCATGACGATGGAGGCGTCGATCATCGTGCCGATGGCGATGGCGATGCCGGCGAGGCTCATGATGTTCGAATTGATGCCGAGCCAGCGCATGGCGATGAAGGCCATCAGCACGCCCACCGGCAGGATCAGGATGGCGACGAAGGCGCTGCGCAGGTGCAGCAGGAAGGCAAAGCAGACCAGCGCGATGATCAGCGACTCTTCCAGCAGCGTCGCCTTGAGCGTGCCGATCGCCCGCTCGATGAGTTCGGAGCGGTCGTAGACCGTCTCGATCGTCACGCCCTCCGGCAGGCCGGACGCGAGTTCGCCGATCTTCTGCTTGATGTTGCCGATCACTTCGAGCGCGTTCTGGCCGTGACGCGCCACGGCGATGCCCGATACGACTTCGCCCTCGCCGTTGAGTTCGGCGATGCCCCGGCGCTCGTCGGGGCCCAGTTCCACCCTGGCGATATCACGCAGCAGCACCGGCGTGCCACGATCCGACTTGACCACGAGTTGTTCCAGATCGGCCTTGCCGCGCAGGTAGCCGCGCCCGCGCACCATGTACTCCGTTTCGGCCATCTCGACGATGCGACCGCCGACGTCGCGGTTCGAATTGCGGATCGCGTTGGCCACCGTCATCAGCGGAATGCCATAGCCGCGCAGCTTGGCCGGATCGACCACCACCTGATATTGCTGGACGAAGCCGCCGATGCTCGCCACCTCGGCCACGCCCGGCACGGCGGTGATCTGGTAGCGCAGGTACCAGTCCTGCAGCGTGCGCAGCTCGGCGAGCGTGCGGTTGGCGCCCTGCACGACGTATTGATAGACCCAGCCGACGCCCGAGGCATCGGGGCCGAGGCTCGGCGCGACACCCGGCGGCAGGCGGCCGGCCGCCTGGTTGAGATACTCGAGCACGCGCGAGCGGGCCCAGTAGATGTCGGTGCCGTCCGCGAAGATCACATAGACGAAGCTGGCGCCGAAGAAGGAGAAGCCGCGCACGACTTTCGCGTTCGGCACCGCCAGCAGCGAGGTCGTCAGCGGATAGGTGACCTGGTCCTCGACCACCTGCGGAGCCTGGCCGGCATACTCCGTGTAGACGATCACCTGCGTGTCGGAGAGGTCCGGCAGGGCGTCGAGCGGCGTCTTGACGACCGCCACCACGCCGCCGAGCACGATCAGCAGCGTGGCGATCAGGACGATGAAGGGGTTGCGCGCCGACCAGTCGATGAGCTTGGCGAGCATCTCAGTGCGCCTCGAGCTTGGTGATGACCCACTCGCCGGGCTTGCGCTCGACGAACTCGAAATGGATCGCGGCGCCCGGCTTGATCTTGTCGATCAGCGCAGGATTGGCCGGGATGAAAGCCATGGTCATGGTCGGCCAGTTGAGACTGGGCACCGGTTCATGCGTGACCATCACCGAGCCGTCGCTTTCGATGCTGTCGAGGGTGCCGACCGCGTGATGACTGACGGCGGGCTTATCTTTCATTCCACCCAGGGCTGCCTTCAAATTGCTCTCGGAATCGATCAGGAAGTTGGCCGCGACAACCACCTGCTCGCCGGCCTTGACGCCCTCCTTCACCTCGACGTAATCGTCGCCGCGCAGGCCGAGCTTCACATCCCGCGGCTCGAAGCGGCCTTCTTCCAGCTGCACGATAACGCGCTGCGCCGCACCGCTGTCGATGATGGCCGAGATCGGGATCGCCAATGCCGTCCTGCCGGCGCCGACTTTCAGCTGGACATTGGCGTACATCGCCGGCCGCAGCTCGCCGCGCGGATTCGGCAGCTCGATGCGCACCGGCACCGTGCGCGTCTGCGGGTTGAGCGTCGGATAGAGATAGCCGACCTTGCCGGCGAAGGTCCTGCCCGGGAAGGCGTCGATGCCCACCTCGACGGCCTGCCCGATCTGCACCGCCGCGATGTCGCGCTCGAACACGTCGGCGATGACCCATACGCCCGACACGTCGGCGATCTGGTAGAGCGCCTCGCCGGGCATGAAGCGCATGCCCTGCAGCGCCTTCTTCTCGAGGATCACGCCCGCGACCGGCGAACGGTAGGTCAGCGTGCGCGTCGGCTCGCCACCCGCCTTGAGCCGTTCGACCTGCTCGGCGGAGATGTCCCAGTTGCGCAGGCGGGCGAGCGCGGCTTCGGCCACCTGGCGGATGCTTGCCTGCGCTTCCGGACCCGCCGCAGCGAGCTGCTCCACACCGCGCGCGGCGACCTGGTATTCGCGTTGCGCCGACACCAGTTCCGGGCTGTAGACCTCGAACAGCGGCTGGCCGCGGCCGACCGGCTGACCGGTCGTATTGACATGCAGGCGCTCGATCCAGCCTTCGAATTTCGGCGCAATCGCGAATACACGCCGCTCGTCGACCTCGACGCGGCCAGCCGCGCGCACCGGTCGGGACAGGTCGCGCATGGCCGCCGCCTCGCTGCGCACGCCGAGCTTCTGCACCTTCGCCGTGCTGATCTTCACGCTGCCGCCGGCATCCTCGTCCTCGCCTTCATAAACCGGGAGGTAGTCCATGCCCATCGAGTCCTTCTTAGGCACCGGCGAGGTGTCCGGCAGGCCCATCGGGTTGCGGTAGTAGAGGAGTTTCTTGCCCGCGGGCGCTGAAGCCGACGCAGGTGCCGTATCGCCAGGGCCGACTTTCGCGCCGTCATGTTGCTGCCCGCCGAACCAGTAGCCGAGGGCAGCGGCGACGACCAGCAGGGCGAGGATTGCGATGTTCTTCATAGTTCTTCTCCAATGGCGCGCTCGATGTCGGCGCGGCGCAGTTCCTGCAGGACACGGGCGCGCACGAGGTCTTCCTTCGCCTTGCGGATCTGGCGCTGGGCGTCGAGCACGGTCGCGAAATCGACCTTGCCGGTCTCGTAGCCGGCCAGCGCGGCCTGCAGGGTCAGCTCGGCCTGCGGCAGCAGGCTCGCGCTCACCAGCTCCTCGACGCGGCGGGCCGCGCCGAGCGTGGCCAGGCTTTCTCTCAATTCCGCACGCAGCTGATTCAGTGTCGCTTCCTTGCGCGCGCGCGCGGCATCGAGCATGCGCTCGGCTTCGCGTTCCTGCGCGCGCCGGCTGTCCTGCTGCAGGGGGATGTTGATCTCGAACATCAGGTCCCAGCCGGTCACGCGGCTGCGCGACTGGATCGAAGCGAGGCCGACGTTGAAGTCCGGGTAGCGGTTCCGGTAGGTCAGCGCGCGCGATTTCTCGGCGCCCTCGATGCGCGCGGCGTCCGATGCCAGCCGCGGATTGCGCTCGAGCAGCCGCGCTTCGAGCGCCGCGGCGTCGAGCTGCGCGGGCGCCGGCAGGCTGCGCAAGCGCTCGGGTGGCCGCAGGACGACATTGGCGGGCGGGCCGCCGAGCAGGCTGCGCATGCGCGCGCTCGACTGCGCGCTCTCGCCCTCCAGCATGGTCAGCTCGCTTTTCAGGGCGGTGCGCTCGGTCTGCGCGCGGATCACGTCCTGCTGCGGCACCAGGCCGCCGGCGTAGCGCGCCTGCGCGATCTGTTCGAGCTGGTCGAGCAGCAACAGGTTCTCGCGCCCGTACCGCAGACTGACGCCATGCAGGTAGTGCTGCGCGTAGGTCTGCTTGATTTGCCAGGCCAGCTCGCTCCAGGTCGCCGCGGCGCGGCTCTCGGCCTCGTCCGCGCCGGCGCTGGCGATCTCGCGCCGGAGGTCGCGCTTGCCGAACCACGGCAGGCTTTGCGTGACGGTGTAGCGCGTGCTGCCGACACGCCCTGGCAGCAGGTAAGGGCCGTTGTCGTCGGTGGCGAAGTCGCGCAGTTCGATGCCGAACATCGGGTCGGGCAGCGCGCCCGCCGGCGCGACGCGCGCCGTGGCGGCGGCCGCTTCGTGGCGCATGGCGGCAAACTCGGGATGGCGTTCGCGCGCGAAGGCCAGAAGGTTCTCGACGCTGCCGCCGATCGCCGTGCCTTCGTTCGCCAGCGCCGCCCCGCTGGCGGCCAGCCAGGCCGTCAGCAGCAGGGGCAGGGGCCGCATGGCTACTTCGCCGCTTCGATATGGGTGATGGTGTAACTGCCGCCGATATCCGCGACCTGGAAGCGCACCTTGTCGCCTTCCTTGAGCGGCTTGAGCATCGCGGGATCCTTGACCTTGAACATCATGGTCATCGGCATCATGCCGATGCTGTCAATGCGGCCGTGGGCCAGCATCACGCGCTGGGTCGGCGCGTCGATCTTCTTGATGGTGCCTTCGGCCAGCTTGTCGGCGGCGGAAATGGAAAATGACAGCAACAGGCCGGCGACGGCCAGAGCGCGGGAAACGGATTTCATGGAAACCTCCAGACGAAAGAGAGCTGAACAAAAGTCGGCGCTGGCAGGACGGCAGGTCCTGCCTGACTAAGCGTTCAGCGTCTGGGCGGTTGTTGCGGCGGTTCGGGG
Organism: Pseudomonadota bacterium; assembly: GCA_021849505.1. GTDB lineage: Bacteria > Pseudomonadota > Gammaproteobacteria > Burkholderiales > Rhodocyclaceae > Sulfuricystis. Next base: position 3,677 of record JAJZSW010000059.1, on the reverse strand, counting down.
ATGTGGCTGGCGGAAGCCGTGGTCAGCTTCGGCACCTGGATACTCGCCGCATGCAGCGGGAAGGTGTCGGTGGGCGCCAGCAGGAAGCCGGCGCTGGCGAGATGGCACAGCCCGCAGTTGTCGCAATCGATGTCGCTGGCAGCGGCGTTCGCCACCTGCTCGTGGCAATGCGCAGCCTCGGCGGCAGCCGGTTCCGGCGCATGGCGGCAGAACGGCATGGTCACCGCCGCGGCCGCCTGGAGGGGCAGCCACAGGGCGAGGAGGATCAGGAAGAGGCTCTTGAGGCGACGCATGGCGGTCAATACTACCTCACTCTTCGTCTTCTTTCAGTTTGAAGGACGCCGCCATCTTCTGCTGCACCAGCGGCGGCACCTGCGCATAGCGGGCGAACTCGATGTTGTAGCTGCCGCGGCCGCCGGTCATCGACTTCAGACGTGAAGCGTAGTCGTTGATCTCGGCGAGGGGCACTTCGCCGGCAATGACGACCCGCCCCGGACCGCCCGGCGTGGTGCCGGTGACATGGCCGCGCCGCGACGACAGGTCGCCCGCCACGTCGCCCATGTGGCCTTCGTCGGCGCGCACCTCGATGTGCACGATCGGCTCGAGCACGACGGGACCGGCGGCCTGGATCGCCGCAATGGTAGCCTTCTTGCCGGCCTGGACGAAAGCGACTTCCTTGCCGTCGACCGGGTGGGTCTTGCCGTCATAGACGATCACGCGCAGATCCTCGACCGGGAAGCCGGCGACCACGCCGCCGGACAGCGCCTGCAGCACGCCCTTCTCGACCGCCGGCATGAAGACGCCGGGAATCACGCCGCCCTTGACCTGGTCGACGAACTCGAAGCCCGCGCCACGCTCGCGCGGTTCGATCTTCAGGTAGACCTCGCCGAACTGGCCGGCGCCACCCGACTGCTTCTTGTGGCGGCAGTGGCCCTCGGCATTCTTCGTGATGGTCTCGCGGAAGGGAATCTGCGGCGGCTTGGTGGTGAGTTCGAGCTTGTACTGTGCGGCCATGCGCTCGAGCTTGGTCTTCAGGTGCATCTCGCCAAGGCCGAAGATCACGGTCTCGTGGGTGGTCGGATGGCGCTCGACCTTGAAGCAGGGATCCTCGAGTTCGAGCTTGCGCAGGATCTCGAAGAGACGTTGCTCGTCGCCCTTCTTCTGCGTTTCGACGGCGAGACCCTGCATCGGCTTCGGGAATTCGAGCGGCTTGAGGTGGATGTGGTCCTCGTCGTGGGAATCGTGCAGCACCGCGTCGAACTCGATTTCCTCGACCTTGGCGATCGCGCCGAGGTCGCCCGGCAGCAGTTCGTCGACCTCGACGTAATCCTTGCCCTGCAGCTGGTAGAGGTGGCCGACCTTGAAGGGCTTCTTGCCGTCGCCGACGAACAGCTGGGAGTCCTTGCGGATCGTGCCCTGATGGACGCGGAAGACGCCGACCTTGCCCATGTAGGGATCGACGATGACCTTGAAGACGTGCGCCAGGACGTGCTTGGCGGCATCCGGATCGCGCTGGAAGGCTTCGCCCCCATCGTTACCCTGACCTTTATAGAACGGCGGCGGATTGCCTTCGGCGGGATTCGGCGCCAGCGTGGCCAGCACGTGCAGCAGTTCGGCGATGCCGGCGCCGGTTCTGGCGGAGGTGAACAGCACGGGAATCAGGTGGCCTTCGCGCAGCGCCTTCTCGAAGGGCGCATGCAGCTCGCCGGCGCTGGGGTCCTGGCCGTCCTCGAGGTAGCGCTCCATCAGGCTTTCGTCCTCCTCGACGAGCTGGTCGATCAGTTCGCGATGGGCATGTTCGACGGAATCGATATCAGCGTCGCCGGCTGCATGCTCGAGCACTTCGACAACATCCTGGCTGCCATGCGCCGGCAGGTCGAGGAACTTGCAGGCCGGGCCGAAGCGCTCGCGGATGTCGGCCATCAGGCCGGCGAGATCGAGGTTCTCGGCGTCGATCTTGTTGATGACGATCATGCGCGCGAGGCCGCGATTGGCCGCCGCGCGCATCATGCGCTCGGTCATCAGCTCGATGCCGGTCTGGGCGTTGATCACCGCGATGGCCGTATCGACACCGGCCAGCGCGGCCATCGCCTGGCCGGCAAAATCCGGGTAGCCCGGGGTGTCGACGACATGCACATGCACGTCTTCCCAGGCGAAATTCACCAGGGCGGACGACAGCGAGTGGCCGGCGGCCTTTTCCTGCGCGTCGAAATCGCAGACGGTGCTGCCCTTCTCGACGCTGCCTGGCGCCGCGATGGCGCCCGCGCGATGCAGCAGCGCCTCGGCCAGCGTGGTCTTGCCGGCACCACCATGCCCGACGAGGGCGACAGCGCGAATGGATGCGGTGTGGAATTTAGGCATTATTTTCTCCCTGGATTTTTCGACGTGATTTTTTGCGAAATCATTCGACGGTGACGGACTTGGCGAGGTTGCGCGGCTTGTCGACATCGGTGCCTTTGACCAAGGCCGCATGATACGCCAGCAGCTGGAGCGGCACGACGTGCAGCACCGGCGACAGCAGGCCGTAATGTTCCGGCAGGCGCAGGATGTGCAGCCCGTCCTCGGCCTGCACGGCGGAGTCGGCATCGGCGAAGACGTAGAGTTCGCCGCCGCGCGCCGCGACCTCCTTGAGGTTCGACTTGAGTTTTTCGAGCAGGGCGTCGTTGGGGGCGACACTGACCACCGGCATCTCCTTGTCGACCAGCGCGAGCGGGCCGTGCTTGAGCTCGCCGGCCGGATAGGCCTCGGCATGGATGTAGGAGATTTCCTTGAGCTTCAGCGCGCCCTCGAGCGCGATCGGATAATGATGGCCGCGACCGAGGAACAGTGCGTGGCGCTTGTCGGCGAAATGCTGCGCCCACGCCGCGATGCCGGGCTCCAGCGCCAGCACCTTGCGGACCGCGACCGGCAGGTGGCGCAGTGCCACCAGATGCGCCGCTTCCTCGTCGGCGCGCAAACGGCCGGCCAGTTTAGCCAGCGTCGCCGCCAGCAGGAACAGCGTGACGAGCTGCGTGGTGAAGGCCTTGGTCGAAGCCACGCCGATCTCGGGGCCCGCACGGGTGAGGAAGCGCAGCGCGCATTCGCGCACGATGGCCGATTCGGGCACGTTGCAGATTGCCAGCGTCTTCGCCATACCGAGCGACTTGGCATGCTTGATCGAGGCCAGCGTGTCGGCAGTCTCGCCCGATTGCGAGATCGCCACGACCAGCTGGTCGGGATCGGGCACCGAGGCGCGGTAGCGGTATTCGCTCGCCACCTCGACCGTGCAGGGCAGTGCCGCGAGCTGCTCGATCCAGTAGCGCGCGACGAGACCCGCGTGGTAGCTCGTGCCGCAGGCGATGATCAGCACCGACTTCACGTCGCGCAGCACTTCGGGCGCGGTCGCGCCGAACAGATTGGCGGAGAAGGTCTGGGCGCCGCCGATCATCTCGAGCGTCGCGGCGAGCGCCTGCGGCTGCTCGAAGATCTCCTTCTGCATGTAGTGGCGGTACTCGCCAAGCTCGACGGCATCGGCCGAGAGCGTGCTCTCGTTGATCGGCCGATTTGCTGCCGTCCCGTCAGCGCCGACAATCCTGATTCCGTCGCGCGACAGCTCGGCGACATCGCCCTCCTCCAGATACACCATGCGCCGGGTCACCTGCAGCAGCGCCGAGGCGTCGGAGGCAGCGTAGTTCCCC
>JAJZSW010000155.1 GCA_021849505.1 Pseudomonadota bacterium | reverse complement strand
GCTGATGTTTTACAAGGAGTCGAAAGACGGCCAGGTGCTGCAGGAAGGCATCAACGAGGCCGGCGCGATGGCCGACTGGATCGCCGCGGCGACCAGCTACTCGACGCATGGCGTGCAGACCATCCCCGTCTATATCTTCTACTCGATGTTCGGCCTGCAGCGCACCATGGACCTGTGCTGGGCGGCGGGGGATTCGCGCGCGCGCGGTTTCCTCGTCGGCGGCACCGCCGGGCGCACCACGCTGAACGGCGAGGGCCTGCAGCACGAGGATGGCCATTCGCACATCCTCGCCGCGACGATTCCCAACTGCATCTCCTACGACCCGACCTTCGCCTACGAACTGGCGGTGATCGTGCAGGACGGCCTGCGGCGCATGGTGGCCGAGCAGGAGGACGTGTTCTATTACCTGACGGTGATGAACGAGAACTACGAGCATCCGGCCATGCCGCAGGGAGCGGAGCAGGACATCATCAAGGGCATGTACCTGTTCCGCAAGGGCGCCAACAGCAACGGCCCGCGCGTGCAGCTGCTCGGCTCCGGCACGATCTTCCGCGAGGTGATCGCCGCCGCCGATTTGCTGAAGGATGATTGGAGCGTGACGGCCGACCTGTGGAGCTGCACCAGCTTCAACGAACTGGCGCGCGACGGCCACAACTGCGTGCGCTTCCATCTGCTGCATCCGGAAGAGCCGCGCCCCGTCTGCCATGCCAAGGGCCTGCTCGCCGACACGCGCGGCCCGATCGTCGCGGCGACCGACTACACGCGCATGTACGCCGAGCAGATCCGTCCCTTCATCACCGAGGGCGGGCGGCGCTACACGGTGCTGGGCACCGACGGCTTCGGCCGTTCCGACACGCGTGAGCAGCTGCGGCGCTTCTTCGAGGTGGACCGCTACTGGGTGACGGTCGCCGCGCTTTCCGCGCTGGCCGACGACGGTGTGGTCGAGCAGAAGACGGTCGCCCAGGCGATCGCCAAGTATGGTCTCGATCCGAACAAACCCAACCCGGTGAAGGTGTGATCATGATCGAAGTCAAAGTACCCGACATCGGCGGTTTCAACGATGTGCCGGTCATCGAGATCCACGTCAAGCCCGGCGACGCGGTCAAGGCCGAGGATGCGCTGATCACGCTGGAATCCGACAAGGCGACGATGGATGTACCGAGTCCGGCCGCCGGCACGGTCAGGGAAGTGAAAGTCGCGCTGGGCGACAAGGTCAGCGAAGGCAGTCTGATTCTTCTGTTGGAGGCGAGTGCGGCTGTCAAGGCGCCTGGCCCCGCGCCCCAGGCGGAACCCGTGCCGCAACCTGCTTCTGGTGCCGTCTCGCCAGCGCCGACTATTGCGGAGCCGCCGCGCGTTGCCGCCGCCGTGTCGGCGTCCGCGGGCGCCGCTCCGCCGACGCCGACCATCGCCATCCTGCCGCCGGCCGTGCATATGCCTTCGCCCGCCGAGATCCTTGCCGAGCTCGACGGCATCAAGCCGCATGCCTCGCCCTCGGTGCGTCGCTTCGCGCGCGAACTCGGCGTCGATGTCGCGCAGGTGAAGGGTACGGGTCCGAAGGGCCGCATCACCCAGCAGGATGTACAGTCTTTTGTCAAAGGGGTGATGAGCGGCGGTGCCGTTTCGCCAGCACCGAGTTTGGGTGGCGGCATGAATCTGCTGCCCTGGCCGCAGGTCGATTTCGCGAAATTCGGCCCGGTCGAGGTCAAGCCGCTGTCGCGCATCAAGAAGATTTCCGGCCCGAATCTCGCGCGCAACTGGGTGATGATTCCGGCCGTCACCTATCACGAGGATGCCGACATCACTGATCTGGAAGCGCTGCGCGTCCAGCTCAACAAGGAGAACGAGAAGAGTGGAATCAAGGTCACGATGCTCGCCTTCATCATCAAGGCCGTGGTTGCGGCGCTGAAGAAGTATCCGGACCTCAACTCCTCGCTCGACGGGGAGAATCAGGTCTTCAAGAACTACTGGCACATCGGCTTCGCGGCCGATACGCCCAACGGCCTGATGGTGCCGGTGCTCAAGGACGCGGACAAAAAGGGCGTGATCGAGATCGCGCAGGAGACCTCCGAACTGGCGAAGAAGGCGCGCGACGGCAAGCTCGGCCCGGCCGAGATGCAGGGCGCGACGTTCACGATCTCCTCGGTCGGCGGCATCGGCGGCACTTCGTTCTCGCCGATCGTCAATGCGCCGGAAGTCGCGATCCTCGGCGTCAGCAAGGCCAGCATGAAGCCGGTGTGGGACGGCAAGCAGTTTGTTCCGCGCCTGATTGTGCCGCTGTCGCTTTCCGCCGACCACCGCGTCATCGACGGCGCGCTGGCGACGCGCTTCAATGCCACTCTGGCGCAGCTGCTCGGCGACTTCCGGAGGGTGATGCTATGACCCTCGAAGTGAAAGTGCCGGACATCGGCGACTTCAAGGACGTGCCGGTCATCGAGCTGCACGTCAAGCCGGGCGACACGGTCAAGGCCGACGATGCGCTGGTGACGCTGGAATCGGACAAGGCGACGATGGACGTTCCGAGCCCGGCGGCCGGCACCGTCAAGGAAGTGAAGCTCAAGGTCGGCGACAAGGTTTCGGAAGGTAGTGTCGTCGTCATTCTGGAAACGACTGCTGCAACGGCGGCGCAGCCTGCTGTGGCCGCTGCTCCGCCGCCCGCTGTTGCGCCCGCACCCACCGCTGTGCCGGCCCCAAGTGCCGTCACGCCGGCGCCGACTTTTACTGGCAAGGCGGACATCGAGACCGAGATGCTGGTGCTCGGTGCCGGACCGGGCGGCTACTCGGCCGCCTTCCGCAGCGCCGACCTCGGCATGCAGACGGTGCTGGTCGAACGCTACGCGAGCCTGGGCGGCGTGTGCCTGAACGTCGGCTG
>JAJZSW010000154.1 GCA_021849505.1 Pseudomonadota bacterium | reverse complement strand
GACAGCACGACGCTGCGCCTGAAGGGTCCGCTCGCCGATTTCCCGTTCCGCAAGGGCAAGGGCGGTATTTTCCAGGTCAGGGGAACGTTCCGGGGAGCGCAGCTCGATTACGCCAGCGGCTGGCCTGGCATCACCGACATCGACGGCGAGCTGCTGTTCGAGGGCGAGCGCATGCTCATCCGCGGCCAGCGCGCGACGATCATGGGCGTCGCGCTCGCCGACGTGCGCGCCGAGATCGTCGACCTCGAGGCACCGGAGGAGCTCCTCACCGTCACGGGGCGCGCCCGGGGCGAGACGCAGCGCTTCCTCGACTTCATCGAGGCCAGCCCGGTCGGCACGCGCATCGACCACTTCACCGAAACAATGCTTGCGACCGGCAGCGGCGAGCTCGATCTGAAGCTGGTGCTGCCGCTGCGCCGCATCGATACATCCCGGGTAGAGGGACGCTACCGTTTCACCGACAACCGGATCGAGGTGTTGCGCGGGCTGCCGCCGTTCACGGCCGCCCAGGGCGAGTTGTCCTTCACTGCCGACCGCCTGCAGGCGAAGAACCTGCGCGCGCGTTTCCTCGACCAGCCGCTGACGCTCGAGGTCGGCTCCCTGCCCGGAGGTACCGTGCGCATCGGCGCCACGGGCAGCCTCGAAGCGGATGCGCTGCGGCGTTTCTACGGCCTGCGCGCGCTCGACCACCTGTCCGGCGAAGCTTCCTGGCGCGGCAGCCTGAGCGTGAAGAAGCCGGCGGCCGAACTGCGCATCGAATCGGACCTGCGGGGATTGGCCGCGAGCCTGCCCGAGCCGTTGAACAAGTCGGCGCTGACGGTTCTGCCCCTGACCGTGCAGGGCCGCATCGAGCCGCGTCGCGACGAATGGACGGTGGCGCTGGGCACCGTTGCCGGCCTGCGGCTGCAACAGCTCGGCGAAGGCTGGCGCGGCCGGCTGGCGCTCGGCGAGGCGGCGGTCAAGGCGGGCAGCGCCTTGCCGGCCCAAGGCGTCGCCCTCGCGGTCAACCTGCCGCGTCTCGACATCGCCCAGTGGCAGGCCCTTGCGAACAATGGCAAGGGCGGCAATGGCAGCGATGCGGACCAGCCGGACAGCCTGCTCTCCCTGTCGGTCATCGACATCCGCAGTCCCGAGCTGCGGGCAATGCATCGCCTATTCCACGACGTGCAGCTGCAGGGCGCGCGTAGCGATGCGCGCTGGCAATTCGCGCTGGCCAGCCGGGAAGCGCAGGGCCAGCTGACCTGGGACAGCGCCGGGCCGGGGCGCATCGCCGGCCGGCTGGCGCGCCTGCATCTGCCCGCCGGCGAGGGCGCGACCGGCACAGAGGAGCCTGTCGACGAGCCACGCGAGATGCCGGCGGTCGATCTCGTCATCGACAGCTTCCGGCTTGGCGACAAGGCGCTCGGCGAAGTCCGGGTGAAGGCCGAGAACCGCGGCGGCAGCTGGCAGGCCAAGCTCGACGTGAAGAACGAAGCCGCGAAACTGAGCGGCGACGGACGCTGGCGTCCCGGGCGTGGGACGTCCGAGACCGCGCTGGCCTTCAAGCTGGACGTGCACAATGCCGAAAAGCTGCTCGACCGCCTCGGGCTCCCCGATGCGGTGCGGCGCGGCGAGGGCGAGCTCGAAGGCGAGCTGCGCTGGACCGGCAGTCCCTTCGCTTTCGACCTGCCCAGCCTGGCCGGCCGCATCAAGACCGACTTCGGCAAGGGGCAGTTCAAGAAGCTCGAGCCCGGCGTCGGCCGCCTGCTCGGCGTGCTCTCGCTGCAATCGCTGCCGCGCCGCATCACCCTTGATTTCCGCGACATCTTCAGCGAGGGTTTCGCCTTCGACGGCATCGCCGGCGAGGCGCAGATCGCCAGGGGCGTGATGACGACCGACGAACTGCGCATCCGCGGACCGTCGGCCCAGGTCATGCTCTCCGGCCAGGCCGACCTGGTGGCGGAAACGCAGAATCTCAAGGTGCGCGTGCAGCCGGCCATCGGCGAGTCGCTCGCGGTCGGCGCGATGATCGCCAATCCCGTGGCGGGCGCCGTGGCCTGGGCCGCGCAGAAAGTCCTCAAGGATCCGCTCGACCAGATCTTCGCTTTCGAGTACGCCGTGACCGGCGGCTGGAGCGATCCGCAGGTCGAGAGGCTCGTCCGCAAACCTCCCGAACAGACGCCAATCGTTCCATGAGCGCCATGACCGAACGCTGCAGCATCGCCGCCGTCCAGATGATCTCGACGCCCGAGGTCGCGCCCAATCTCGCCACCGCCGGGCGACTCATAGCCACGGCTGCCGCGCAGGGGGCGCAACTCGTCGCCCTGCCCGAATACTTCCCGATCATCGGCGGCAGCGATGCCGACCGGCTGGCCGTGCGCGAGCTCGAGGGCAGCGGCCCGATCCAGGATTTCCTCGCGGAAACCGCCGCGCGCCACGGCCTCTGGCTCGTCGGCGGCTCGATTCCGCTCACGGCGGACGATCCGGCGAAGCTGAGGAACACCTGCCTGGTCTTCGATCCGGCGGGTCGGCGCGTCGCGCGCTACGACAAGATCCACCTGTTCGGTTTCCAGAAGGACGCGGAACGTTACGACGAGTCCGAAACCATCGAGGCCGGCCCTGCCGTGCCGGTGGCCATCGATACGCCTTGCGGTCGAATGGGTCTCGGCATCTGCTACGACCTGCGCTTTCCAGAGCTGTTTCGGGCACTTGCGCCGCTCGATCTGATCGTCCTGCCGGCGGCCTTCACCGACACGACGGGCAAGGCGCACTGGGAAATGCTGCTGCGCGCGCGCGCGGTCGAGAACCAGTGCTACCTGCTGGCCTCGGCGCAGGGCGGGCTGCATCCGACCGGGCGCATGACCCATGGCCACAGCATGATCGTCGATCCCT
>JAJZSW010000153.1 GCA_021849505.1 Pseudomonadota bacterium | reverse complement strand
GGCCCCGTGGGCTGTTCGGACGGTGGTGAGATGGGAGCGACTTCGATGACGCATGAAGCGCCTGCGCGCAGGACACCGGACGGCGCGCTGCGCGCCTTGCTCGCCGCGGTCGTGCTGGCGGCCTGCACCGCGGCCGTCCCGCTGTTCGTCAAGGACGCATTCATTCTGCAGATCGTGTTCAAGGTGCTGCTGTTCGGCGCGCTCGGCACGGCGTGGAACCTAGTCGGCGGTTTTCTCGGCCGCATCTCATTCGGCCACGGCTTCTTCCTCGGCGTGGGCGCCTACACCACACTGCTCTTGCTGTTGCACCTGCATTTGTCGCCGCTGGCGGGGATCCCGGTCGGCGCGGCTGTGGCTGCGGCGATCGCCTGGTTGATCGGCGGACCGACGCTGCGGCTGTCTGGTCATTATTTCGCGATGGTGACCATCGGGCTGTTGCAGATCGGCCTGCTCGCCATGACCAACTGGACCTGGGCCGGCGGCGCCAGTGGTCTGGACGTGCCGATTGGCAACGCACCGCTGATGCTGCTGTTCAGCGGCCGTGTGCCTTACTACCTCATCGCCGTGGCGCTTGCCTTGGCAACCTTCGCCGTCACCTACTTCGCGGTGCACTCGCGACTGGGTTTCTACTGGCGCGCGATCCGCGGTGACGAGGCGGCCGCACGCAGCCTGGGTGTGCCGGCCAACCGCAGCAAACTGCTGGCTTTCACGCTGTCGGCGGCGCTGACCGGGCTTTGGGGCGGCCTCTTCGCCCTGTACGTCGGCTTCATCGATCCCGACTCGATGTTCAGCCTGTCACTTTCCGTGGAGATCGTGCTGGTCGCGATCCTCGGCGGAATGGGCTCGTTGTATGGGCCGTGGCTGGGTGCTGCCATCCTGATTCCGCTGGGCGAAGGCACTCGCGCCTACTGGGGCGGTTCGGCTCTAGGCGCGGACGTGCTGATCTACGGCTTCGCGATCCTGATCGTCACCCTGTTCCTGCCGGGCGGCTTGTTGACTATCTGGAGGCGCCATGGCGTTGCTCGAGGTTGATTCGCTGACCAAGCGCTTCGGCGGCCTGGTCGCGAACAAGGACATCAACCTCTGCGTTCAGGCGGGAGAAATGCTCGCGATCATTGGCCCCAACGGCGCTGGCAAGAGCACCCTGTTCAACAGCCTGGCCTGCAACCATGCGCCGACCGCGGGCTCGGTGCGCTTCGATGGCCGGCCGATGCGCGGTCTGCGCCCCGAAGATGCCGCCGTCCTCGGCCTGGCCAGGACCTTCCAGATCCCGCGCAACTTCGGCGACATGACGGTGCTGGAGAACACCATGGTCGGCGCGCTGCTGCGGCATCCGCGGCTGCACGACGCCCGGGCCAAGGCGGCGGCGGTACTGCGCCAAGTCGGGCTGGCCGACCGCGTCGACAAGCGCACCGCCGAGTTGAACGTGGCCGGACAGAAGCGTGTCGAGCTGGCGCGTGCGCTGGCCACCGAACCCAAGCTGCTGCTGCTCGACGAAGTCGCCGGCGGGCTCAATCCAGGCGAGGCGCTGGAACTCGTCGACATGCTGCGCAGCATCCACGCGATGGGCGTGACCTTACTCATCGTCGAGCATGTGCTGGAGGTGGTGATGCGGCTGGCGCATCGCGTGCTGGTCCTCAACTTCGGTCAGGTGATCGCCGAGGGCACGCCCGAGGAGGTGGTGCGCGACAAGAAGGTCATTGACGCCTATCTGGGGAGCAAGCATCGTGTCTGACCCCATTTTGCGCATCGAGGGCCTGGAGGTCGCCTACGGCGGGGTGCGGGCCGTGGGCGGCATCTCGCTGCACGTCGAGCCCGGCGAAGTCGTGGCGCTGCTGGGAGCCAACGGCGCCGGTAAGTCGAGCATCCTGCTGGCCACCGTCGGGGCGGTGCGGCCGAAAGCCGGCCGCATCTACTTTCACGGCGAAGAGATCACCGCGACGCCGCCGCACCGCCTGGTCGGCCGCGGCATCGTGATGATCCCCGAGGGGGCACGGGTATTTGCGCGCCAGACGGCCGAGGGCAATCTCCGCCTGGGCGCCTACACCGTGCGCGACAAGGCGGCTTATGCCAGGCGCCTGGAACGGGTGTACACCCTGTTTCCGCGCCTGTATGAGCGCCGCGGCCAACTCGCCGGCACCATGTCCGGCGGTGAGCGCCAGATGCTTGCGATCGGCCGAGCACTGATCAGCGGCCCTCGGCTGCTGTTGATCGACGAGCCCAGTCTCGGCCTCGCGCCGGTGCTGGTTGAAGAGGTGTTCGCGGCGCTGGCCGCGCTTAACCGCAGCGAGGGGCTCTCGGTGCTGCTGGTCGAGCAGAACACCGCGATGGCGCTGGACGTGGCCGCACGCGGCTATGTGCTGCAGAGCGGGGTTGTCGCACTACAGGGATCGGCGGAGGAATTGCGCACGTCAGACGCCGTCCGGCGCGCCTATCTGGGCTTATAGCGCACTTCTGGACGACACACACGGAGCAAGCGAGGACCGGACGCCGTCCGGCGTCCTGAGGGCCGGTATTTGCCGCGAAACGGCGCACAGACCGGCGTGAACCAAGTATCGACGAGGATCCAAGAGATGAAATGGCAATTCTGGATTGACCGCGGAGGCACCTTCACCGACATCGTCGCGCTCCGCCCCGACGGAAACTTGATGACCACCAAGCTGTTGTCGGAGAACCCGGAGCAGTACCGCGATGCCGCGGTGGCTGGCATCCGCCAACTGCTCGGGTTGTGGCCCGGAGAGCGAATCTCGCCGGCCTTGGTCGAGTGCGTGAAGATGGGCACCACGGTGGCGACGAACGCCCTGCTCGAACGCAAGGGCGAGCCGGTGCTGCTGGTGACCACCGCCGGATTCCGCGACGCGCTACGCATCGCTTACC
>JAJZSW010000058.1 GCA_021849505.1 Pseudomonadota bacterium | reverse complement strand
ACGCACCGACGACGTCATCAACGTCGCCGGCCACCGCCTTGGCACGCGGGAGATCGAGGAAGCGGTACAGGCGCATGCCGCCATTGCCGAGGTCGCCGTGGTCGGCGTGAGCGACCAGCTCAAGGGCCAGGAGCCAATGGCCTTCGCCGTCGTCAAGGATGCCGCTAAGATCGCCACGCCGGAACTGCGGGCCGCGCTGGAAGCCGAGGTCAAGAAGACCGTCGATGGCATCCTCGGCGCAATCGCGCGGCCGAAGCATGTCCATTTCGTCACGGGACTGCCGAAGACGCGCTCGGGCAAAATGCTGCGCCGCTCGATCCAGGCGTTGGCCGAAGGCCGCGATCCGGGCGACCTGACGACCATCGACGATCCCTCGACGCTGGAGCAGATCAGGTCCGTTCTAAAAGCCTGAGGTAGTCGCCCGTGCAACAGCCGATGTTCAGCGGTGCCTGAACATCGGCTTGCGTTTCTCGAGAAAAGCCGCCATGCCTTCCTTCTGGTCGTCGAGGGCGAAAGCGGCATGGAAAACGCGGCGCTCGAACAGCAAGCCTTCCGTCAGGGATGACTCGTAGGCGCGATTCACAGATTCCTTGACCATCATCACGACGGGCAGCGAATAGGAAGCGATGATTTGCGCCGCGGCAAGGGTTTCCTCGACCAGTTTGTCGGTGGGGAAGACGCGTGCAACCAGCCCGCTGCGTTCTGCTTCGGCGGCATCCATCATGCGTCCGGTCAGGCAAAGATCCATCGCCTTGGCCTTGCCGACGGCGCGCGGCAGGCGTTGCGTGCCCCCGGCGCCCGGCAGGGTGCCGAGCTTGATTTCCGGCTGGCCGAACTTCGCGTTTTCCGCGGCGTAGATCATGTCGCACATCATCGCGATCTCGCAGCCACCGCCGAGCGCGTAGCCGGCAACCGCCGCGATGACGGGCTTGCGGCAGGTCCTGATGCGTTCCCAGTTGCGGGTGATGAAGTCCGGCTTGTAGGCGTCCATGTAGCCGAAGTCCTTCATGAAGGCGATATCTGCACCGGCAGCGAATGCCTTGCTGCTGCCGGTCAGGACGATGCAGCCGATCGCATCGTCTGCTTCGAAGCCGGCCAGTGCGTTGCCGATTCCGTCGATGACTTCGTTGTTGAGTGCATTGAGGGCTTCCGGGCGGTTGATGCGGATCAGGCCGACCTTGCCGTGGGTTTCCGCAATTACGATCTCGGACATGGGGTCTCCAGTCGGTAGTGGAAAGGAAATTGACGGGCAGCAGCGGCAGTCACTATAATCCACGGCTTCCCAAATCGATGGATCCGATTATGCGCAAGAAATTTGTCGCCGGTAACTGGAAGATGCATGGCAGCCTGCCGGGCAATGCCGAGTTGCTCCGGGGCGTACGTGCGGGCGTTGCCGGCCTGTCCATCGATATTGCGGTCTGCGTGCCATACCCCTACCTTGCGCAAACCGGGGAGGCGCTCAAGGGCAGCAACGTGGCCTGGGGGGCGCAGGATGTTTCCGAGCATGCGCAGGGCGCCTATACCGGCGAGGTGAGCGCAGCGATGCTCGTCGAGTTTGGCTGCCAGTACGCCATCGTCGGCCACTCCGAGCGTCGCACCTACTACGGGGATACGGATGCCGTCGTGGCGGCGAAGTGCGAAGCAGCGCTGAAAGCCGGTCTGCTGCCGATTCTCTGCGTCGGCGAGACGCTCGACGAACGGGAGCGCAATGTGACCGCGGCCGTGGTCACGCGTCAGCTGGATGCGTTCATCGCGCGCTGCGGCGTTGCTGCGCTGGCCAATTCGGTCATTGCCTACGAACCGGTCTGGGCCATCGGGACCGGTCGCACCGCCTCGCCCGAGCAGGCGCAGGAGGTGCATGCGCTGATCCGCGCGCGCGTCGCGCGGGAGAGCGCCGCAGTGGCTGCCGGCCTGCGGATTCTTTACGGCGGCAGCATGAAGCCGGGCAATGCCAAGGAATTGATGGCGCAACCCGACATCGACGGCGGACTGATTGGCGGGGCGGCGCTGGTTGCTGCCGATTTCGTGGCGATCTGCGCAGCGGCACAGTAAAGGCAAAGCAGAACAGCATGGACATACTTTTCACTATCACGCTGACCGTGCATATCCTCGTGGGACTGGGGGTGATCGGCCTGGTGCTGATGCAGCATGGCAAGGGTGCGGATATGGGTGCTGCGTTCGGCAGTGGCTCATCCGGCAGTCTCTTCGGTGCCACCGGATCGGCCAATTTTCTCTCGCGCATGACTGCAGCTTTGGCTACGGCGTTCTTCATCACCAGCCTGATGCTCGCCTACATGGCGAATCAGAAGCCGGCCGCGGCTGGCGGCAGCGTGATGGACGCGGTCAAGACGGAAGCTGTCGTGCCGGCGACGCCTGCGCAGCAGGATGCCCAGGATGACTCGAAAGCCAAGAATATTCCGAAATAACTACATAAAACGGGTAGTATCAATAAGCGAATAATTCGATAATATGGCTGGGTTTGTGTGGTACTTTCCCGCACCGTTTGCAAGACCGAGCCGTGTAATAAAGCCGACGTGGTGAAATTGGTAGACACGCTATCTTGAGGGGGTAGTGGCGAAAGCTGTGCGAGTTCGAGTCTCGCCGTCGGCACCAAATAACTTATGGAATCTATTGCCATGTTTGCGAAGTCAGCGGGGCAAAACTGAATGCTGGAAAATTATTTCCCCGTTCTGATTTTTATCCTCGTCGCACTGGTTTTCGGCTGTGTTCCGATCATCATCGGACGCCTCGTCGGTCCCCACCGTCCCGACCCTGAGAAGTTATCCCCCTACGAATGCGGCTTCGAGGCATTCGAGGACGCGCGCATGAAGTTCGATGTGCGCTATTACCTGATTGCCATCGCCTTCATCATCTTCGATCTGGAAGTGTCTTACATGTTTCCGTGGGCCGCCATCTTCAAGGAGTTCGTCGAAGCCGATCAGGCCGTGAAGCTGTTCGGGTTCATCGAAATGTTCATTTTCATGGGCATCCTCGTCGTTGGGTTTGTCTGGGCATGGGCCAAGGGCGCCCTCGATTGGGAGTGAGCAAACAGTGAGCATCGAAGGCGTTCTGCAGGAAGGTTTTGTCACGACCTCTCTGGACAAGGTCATCAACTGGACGCGTACCGGTTCATTGTGGCCGATGACCTTCGGCCTCGCTTGCTGCGCGATCGAGATGATTCATACGGGTGTTTCTCGTTACGACCTTGACCGTTTTGGCGTGGTATTTCGGCCTAGTCCGCGTCAGGCGGACGTCATGATTGTCGCGGGCACGGTGACCAACAAAATGGCGCCTGCGATGCGTCGTGTATACGATCAGATGGCAGAACCGCGCTGGGTTATCTCCATGGGTTCGTGCGCCAATGGTGGTGGCTACTACCACTATTCCTATTCCGTCGTGCGCGGCTGCGACCGCATCATTCCGGTTGATATATATGTCCCTGGATGCCCACCCACTGCCGAAGCCTTGCTCTACGGGATCATCCAGTTGCAGAACAAGATCAACCGTACCTGCACCATCGCCCGCTAACCTGTTTTCGAATCGATCATGAGTGTCAAGTTGGAACGGCTTTGCAAGAATCTGAGCGAGATATTCAGGGAGCGCGTGCAAAGTCTTACCCTGGTGGGCGGAGAGGTGACTCTCGAGGTCGCAGCGGCGGATTACTTCGAGGTTGCGACGACGCTGCGCGATCATCCCGACCTGAGATTCGAGCAGTTGATGGACATCTGCGGTGTCGACTACGTCGCCTATGGCCGAACCGATCTGGTCGATTTCACGGAGGGGCGCTCGCCCCGTTTCGCAGCGGTCAGTCATCTGCTGTCCCTGACCCACAACTGGCGGCTGCGTCTGCGCGTCTTCGCTCCGGATGACAGCTTTCCGGTCGTCGCTTCCGTGACCCCGATCTGGAACGGTGCCAACTGGTTCGAGCGCGAAGCCTTCAATCTGTACGGCATCATGTTCGAAGGGCATGATGATCTGCGCCGGATTCTGACCGACTACGGGTTCGTTGGTCATCCCTTCCGCAAGGATTTCCCGGTGACCGGATATGTCGAGATGCGTTACGATCCCGAACAGAAGCGGGTGGTGTATCAGCCTGTCACCATCGAGCCGCGCGAAGTGACGCCGCGCATCATCCGCGAGGAAAACTACGGCCGTGGCTGAAATCAAGAACTATACGGTTAACTTCGGTCCGCAGCACCCGGCGACCCATGGGGTGTTGCGTTTGGTGCTGGAGCTGGATGGCGAGGTCGTCGTGCGTGCCGATCCGCACATCGGCTTGTTGCACCGTGCCACCGAAAAGCTCATGGAGCATCGCACCTGGGTGCAGTCGTTGCCCTACATGGATCGAATGGACTACACCTCGATGTTCGTCAATGAGCATCCGTTCTGCCTTGCCGTCGAACGCTTGCTCGGCATCGAGGTGCCGATCCGCGGTCAGTATATCCGCGTGATGTTTGACGAGATCACGCGCATCTTCCATCATCTGTTCAATCTCGGGACGCATGCGCTGGACGTCGGCGCTATGGCGATGGTGCTTTACACCTTCCGCGAGCGCGAAGACATCTGCGACATGCTCGAGGCGGTCTCTGGCGCGCGCATGCATGGCGCCTACTACCGTCCGGGCGGGGTCTATCGCGACCTACCGGACAGCATGGCCAAGTACCAGGTCAATCGCTTCAAGAACGAGAAAACCGTCAAGGAGCTGAACAAGGCGCGCGATGGCTCGTTGCTTGATTTCATCGAAGCCTTTACTGAACGCTTTCCCGGCTACCTCGACGAATACGAAACCCTGTTGACTGGCAACCGCATCTGGAAGCAGCGTCTGGTCGGCGTGGGTGCGGTGTCGCCCGAGCGCGCCCTGCAACTTGGTTTCAGCGGTCCGATGCTGCGCGGCTCCGGGATTGCCTGGGATCTGCGCAAGAAGCAGCCCTACATGGTCTATGACAAGCTCGATTTCGACGTGCCGGTGGGTACGAATGGCGACTGCTATGACCGCTATCTCGTGCGCATGGAAGAGATGCGCCAGTCGAACCACATCATCAGGCAGTGCATCGACTGGTTGCGCAAGAATCCCGGTCCGGTGATGACCGACAATCTGAAGGTCGCCCCGCCCAAGCGCGAGAAGATGAAGGCCAACATGGAAGAGCTGATTCACCATTTCAAGCTCTTCAGCGAGGGAATTCATGTCCCGCCGGGCGAGGTCTATGCCGCCGTCGAGCACGCCAAGGGCGAATTCGGTGCTTACATGATTTCGGATGGCGCCAACAAGCCCTATCGCGTCAAGCTGCGTTCAGTCGCATTCCAGAATCTTGCGGCAATGGACGAGATGGCCAGGGGACACATGATTGCCGACGTGGTGACCATCATTGGCACGATGGATATCGTGTTCGGCGAAGTGGATAGATAAGGCCATGCTGAGCGAAGCCACTCTCAAGAATATCGATCGCGAGGTCGCCAAGTATCCCGCGGACCAGAAGCAGTCGGCCGTGATGGCGGCGCTGCACTTTGCCCAGGCCGAGAAGGGATGGCTGTCGCGCGACCTCATCGGTTACGTGGCGCAATACCTCGGCATGCCGGAGATGGCCGCCTATGAAGTGGCGACCTTCTACAACATGTACGACCTCAAGCCGGTCGGCAAATACAAGATCACCGTGTGCACCAACCTGCCGTGCGCCCTGTCCGGCGGCGTGCATGCCGCGGATTACGTCAAGCAGAAACTCGGCATCGATTTCAACGAAACCACGCCGGACGGCAAGTTCACCCTGAAGGAAGGGGAGTGCATGGGCGCCTGCGGCGACGCGCCGGTGATGCTGGTCAACAACGTGCATATGCGCAGCTTCATGACGCCGGAAGAGATCGACAAACTGATCGCGGAGTGCAAATAACCATGGCGATTCTCGAAGCGATCAATCCGGCACTGACGGCAGGCTGGCACCAGCCGGATGCGTGGCATATGGACCGCGATTCCGGCTGGCGGCTCAAGGACTACGAAGCACGCGGCGGCTACCAGGCGCTGAAGAAGGTGTTCACCGACAAGCTTTCGCAGGATCAGGTGATCGCCGAGGTGAAGGCCTCCGTGCTGCGCGGCCGCGGCGGCGCCGGCTTCCCGACCGGCCTGAAATGGAGTTTCATGCCCAAGGGCGCGCCGGAAAAGTACATCGTCTGCAACACCGACGAAGGCGAGCCCGGGACTTTCAAGGACCGCGACCTCATGCGGCTCGACCCGCACGCCGTCATCGAGGGCATGATCATCGCTGCCTTCGCCGTCGGCGCCGTGCGCGGCTATAACTATATCCACGGCGAGATCTACGAGCTTTACCAGCGTTTCGAGGAGGCGCTCGCCGAGGCGCGCGCCGCCGGCTATCTGGGCAACAACATCCTCGGCAGCGGTTTCGATTTCGACCTGTTCGCCCATCAAGGCTACGGTGCCTACATCTGCGGCGAGGAGTCGGCGCTGCTCGAATCGATCGAAGGCAAGAAGGGGCAGCCGCGCTTCAAGCCGCCGTTCCCGGCCCAGGTCGGCCTGTACGGCAAGCCGACCACGATCAACAACACCGAGACCTTCGCCTCGATTCCGTACATCCTGCGCCAGGGCGGCCAGGCCTTCCTCGATCTCGGCAAGGCGAACAACGGCGGCACCAAGCTGTTTTCCGTTTCCGGTCATGTCAACAAGCCGGGCAACTACGAAGTTCCGATGGGCACGCCGTTCGCGAAGCTGCTCGAAATGTGCGGTGGCATGCGCGGCGGCAGGAAGCTGAAGGCCGTGATTCCCGGTGGCTCGTCCGCACCGGTGCTGCCGGGCCACATCATGATGGACTGCACGCTCGACTACGATTCGATCGCCAAGGCAGGCTCGATGCTGGGTTCCGGCGCGGTGATCGTGATGGACGAGACGGTCTGCATGGTCAAATCGCTCGAACGCCTGTCCTGGTTCTACTACGAAGAGTCCTGCGGCCAGTGCACGCCCTGCCGCGAAGGCACGGGCTGGCTCTACAAGCTGATCCATCGCATCGAGCACGGCCAGGGACGCCCCGAGGATCTCGACCTGCTCGACGACGTGGCGAAGAAGATCATGGGCCGCACGATCTGCGCACTCGGCGATGCGGCCGCCCTGCCGGTGATCAGCTTCGTCAAGCATTTCCGCAGCGAGTTCGAGTACCACATCGAACACAAGCAATGCCTGGTGCCGCCCGATGTCCAGAAGGCGGGCAGCACCTTCCATACGCGTTTGATGGCGGGGGCGACATGCTAGAGCTCGAGATCGACGGCAAGTCGCTGCAAGTGCCCGAAGGCAGCACGGTGATCGAGGCCGCGCACGCCGCCGGCATCTACATCCCGCACTTCTGCTACCACAAGAAACTCTCGATCGCCGCCAACTGCCGCATGTGCCTGGTGCAGGTCGAGAAGGCGCCGAAGCCGATGCCGGCCTGCGCCACGCCCGTCGCCAACGGCATGAAGGTATTCACCCACTCCGAACTGGCCGTCAAGGCGCAGAAGGACGTGATGGAATTCCTGCTGATCAACCATCCGCTCGACTGCCCGATCTGCGACCAGGGCGGCGAGTGCCAGCTGCAGGATCTGGCGGTCGGCTATGGCGGAACGGCTGCGCGCTTCCAGGAAGAAAAGCGCGTCGTGACGAACAAGAACCTTGGTTCGCTCGTCGCTACCGACATGACCCGGTGCATCAACTGCACCCGCTGCGTGCGCTTCACGCAGGAAATCGCCGGCCTGATGGAACTGGGCCAGGCTTTCCGCGGCGACCGTGCCGAGATCATGACTTTCGTCGAGCGTACGATCGATTCGGAAATTTCCGGCAACATCATCGATCTCTGCCCGGTCGGCGCGCTGACCTCCAAGCCGTTCCGCTTCGCGGCGCGTACCTGGGAACTTTCACGCCGCAAGTCGGTGAGTCCGCATGACGCTCTCGGCAGCAACCTGGTCGTGCAGGTGCTGCACAACCAGGTCAAGCGCGTCCTGCCGCTCGAAAACGAAGCCATCAACGAATGCTGGCTCTCCGACAAGGAGCGTTTCTCCTACGAAGGCCTGAACAGCCAAGGTGACAATGGGCGCCTCGTGAAGCCGATGGTGAAGCAGGGCGGGGCGTGGAAGGAGGTCGACTGGAACGTCGCCCTCGACTATGCGGCCCATGCGCTGCGCGATGTCGCGAAGAACCAGGGCGCCGACGCGCTCGGTGCGCTCGTCAGCCCGCATGCGACGCTCGAGGAAATGGCACTGGCCGGCAAGCTGCTGCGCGGCCTCGGCTCCGACAACATCGATTTCCGCCTGCGCCAGAGCGATTTCAGCCTCGACGGCCAACGCAACGGGACACCCTGGCTGGGCATGAAGATCGCCGACATCAGTGCGCTCGACCGCGTGCTGGTGGTGGGCAGCTTCCTGCGCAAGGATCATCCGCTGATCGCGCAGCGCCTGCGCCAGAGCGCCAAGAAGGGTGCGCAGATCTCGGTGCTGCATGCGACCGCCGACGATCTCTACATCAAGCTGTTCGCCCAGGCGATCGCCGCTCCGGCGCAACTGCCCGCGCTGCTGGCCGAAGTGGTCAAGGCGGTAGCTCATGCCAAGAATGCGACACTCGGTGCCGAGTTCGAGAAAGTCGGCTCCGGCGAGACGGCACAGAAGATTGCTGCCAGCCTCGTTGCAGGACAAAGCGCCGGCATCCTGCTCGGCAACCTTGCCCAGCAGCATCCGCAGGCCGCGACGCTGCAGCGCCTGGCGCAGCAGCTGGCAAATCTGCTCGGCGCGAAGTTCGGCTTCATCGGCGAAGCAGCCAACAGCGTCGGCGGCCATGTCGCCAAGGCTTGTCCGCAACAGGGCGGCCGCAATGCGGCGCGTCTCGTCGCCGAACCGCGCAAGGCTTATCTGGTGCTCGGGGCCGAACCCGAACTCGACTGTGCCGATGGCGCCGCAGCGCTCGCTGCACTGAAGCAGGCGGCCAGCGTGATCGTGCTGTCGCCATTCAAATCGGCTGCGGCCCTCGAATATGCCGACTGCCTGCTGCCGGTGTCGCCCTTCACCGAAACTTCCGGAACCTTCGTCAATACCGAAGGCCGCGTCCAGAGCTTCTATGCGGCCGCGCAACCGCTGGGCGAAACCCGCCCGGCCTGGAAGGTGCTGCGCGTGTTGGGCAACCTGCTCGAACAGGCCGGCTTCGACTACGAGACTTCCGAGCAGGTGCGTGACGACGTGCTGGGCGGCAAGCCGGAGTTCGTCGCTGGTTTGGACAATGCGGTCAAGGCAGGCGCACTCGATCTGGCGGCCAGCTGTTCCGGCATCCAGCGTATTGCCGATGTACCGATCCATTTCGCCGACCCGCTTGCGCGGCGTGCGCCAAGCCTGCAGGCCACGAAAGATGCGGCCGCGCCGACTGCGCGCATGAATCCCGCGCTGCTGGCCAAGCTCGGCATCGGCGACGGTCAGTCAGTGAAAGTCGGCGCTGGCGGGACGGCACTCATTGCGCAGCTGGATGCCGGCGTGCCGGAAGACTGCGTGCGCATTGCCGCCGCCCATGCCGCCACCGTGGCACTCGGCCCGCTGTTCGGCAGCCTGAAAGTGGAGCGTGCATGATGGAAGCCCAGATCCTGCAGTTCCTGCAATCCTCGCTCGGTTCGTCCTGGTCGGTGGTCGCGCCCGTCTGGCCCGCGATCTGGGCACTGCTCAAGATCGTTTCCGTGCTCCTGCCCGTCGTCGCGGCGGTCGCCTATCTGCCGTATTTCGAGCGCAAGGTCATCGCCTATATGCATTTGCGCATCGGTCCCAACCGCGTCGGCCCGGCCGGCCTGCTGCAGCCGATCGCCGACGCGCTCAAACTGGTCTTCAAGGAAGTCGTCACGCCGAGCCAGGCCAGCAAGGCCCTTTACTTTACTGGCCCGATCCTGGCGCTGGCCCCGGCGCTCGTGGCCTGGGCGGTGGTGCCTTTCGACGACGGCATGGTGATCGCCAACATCGATGCCGGCGTGTTGTTCCTGCTGGCGGTCAGTTCCCTGGGCATCTACGGTGTCATCATCTCCGGCTGGGCGTCGAATTCGAAATATGCCTTCCTTGGCGCGATGCGGGCAGGCGCCCAGATGATTTCCTACGAAATCGCGATGGGCATGGCGCTGATCGCGGTGCTGATGGTCTCCAACAGTCTCAATCTGGGTGACATCGTCACCGCGCAGGACAAGGGCCGCTTCGTCGGCTACGGCCTGGACTTCCTCTCCTGGAACTGGCTGCCGCTGTTGCCGATGTTCCTCGTGTATTTCATCGCCGGCGTTGCCGAGACCAACCGGGCGCCCTTCGACGTGGTCGAAGGCGAGTCCGAGATCGTCGCCGGTCACATGGTCGAGTATTCGGGCATGGCCTTCGCGCTGTTCTTCCTGGCCGAATACGCGAACATGATCCTGATCTCGGCACTGACCGCGATCTTCTTCCTCGGCGGCTGGCTCTCGCCGGTGGGATTCCTGCCCGACAGCATCGGCTGGCTCTTTTTGAAAATTGCGGTGCTGCTGTTCATGTTCCTCTGGTTCCGCGCGAGCTTCCCGCGCTATCGCTACGACCAGATCATGCGCCTCGGCTGGAAGTTCTTCATCCCGATCTGCATCGCGTGGATCCTGGTCGTCGGGGTCTGGATGATGTCACCCCTGAATATCTGGCACTGAGGCGAGCATGGGCGCAATCAAGGATTTCATCGGCAGTCTCCTCCTCACGGATTTCCTCAAGGGCATGGGGGTGACGGGCAAGTATTTCTTCGCCCGCAAGATCACTGTCCAGTACCCCGACGAAAAGACGCCGCTCGGCTTCCGCTTCCGTGGTCTGCATGCGCTGCGCCGTTATCCTAATGGCGAGGAGCGCTGCATCGCCTGCAAGCTGTGCGAGGCGATCTGCCCGGCGATGGCGATCACCATCGAGTCCGCCGAGCGCGATGACGGCACCCGGCGCACCACGCGCTACGACATCGATCTGACCAAATGCATTTTCTGCGGCTACTGCGAGGAAGCCTGCCCGGTCGATGCCATCGTCGAAACCCACATTTTCGAATACCACGGCGAAACGCGCGGCGATCTGCACTACACCAAGCAGATGCTGCTGGCCAACGGCGATCGTTACGAAGAAGAGATTGCCAAGCGTCGCGCCCTGGACGCGCCCTACAGGTAATCCACGACCATGGAATTCAAGACTTTCCTGTTCTACATGTTCGCGGCGATCATGCTGTTCGGCGCGTTGCGCGTGATCACGGCGCGCAACCCGGTACATGCCGCGCTTTATCTCGTCCTGGCCTTCTTCAATGCGGCGGGGATCTGGATGCTGCTGCAGGCGGAGTTTCTCGCGATCCTGCTAGTGATGGTCTATGTCGGCGCCGTGATGGTGCTGTTCCTGTTCGTGGTCATGATGCTCGACATCGATCTGGTGCGCTTGCGCAGCGGCTTCTGGAGCTATCTGCCGCTGGGCGGCATGATCGGCCTCCTGATGGTCGTCGAAATGTCCCTGGTGCTCGGCGGCAAATATTTCGGCGCCGAGGCGCTGCCCGGACAGACGATGCCGGACGGCTACAGCAACACCAAGGAATTGGGCCGGTTGCTCTATACGGAGTACGTCTACCCCTTCGAACTGGCCTCGGTCATCCTGCTGGTCGGCGTCATTGCCGCGGTCATGCTGACGTTGCGGCAGCGCAAGGATACCAAGTACCAGAAACCCTCCAAGCAGATTGCGACTCGGCGGGAAGATTCGGTACGCCTGGTCAGCATGCCGGCGGAGAAGGACGAACCGGCCACTGCCGATCATCCGGCGGCAGGCAAGGGAGATCAATGACATGCTGACCACGCTCTCCCTGTCCCACTATCTGATCCTGTCGGCGATCCTGTTCGCCATCAGTGTCGTCGGCATCTTCCTCAACCGCAAGAACCTGATCGTGCTGCTGATGGCGATCGAATTGATGCTGCTGTCCGTCAATCTGAACTTCGTCGCGTTTTCGCATTACCTGAATGATCTGGCCGGGCAGCTGTTCGTCTTCTTCATCATGACCGTGGCCGCGGCCGAGGCGGCCATCGGTCTCGCGATCCTGGTGGTGCTGTTCCGCAACCTCTCGACGATTCACGTCGATGATCTTGACAGTCTGAAGGGGTAAGCGCCGCCATGAAACTGCTCTATCTCATCGTTCCGTTCGCCCCCTTGCTCGGTGCGCTCATCGCCGGGCTGTTCAGCAAGGCGATCGGCCGCACGGGCGCGCACGTGGTCACGATCCTCGGCGTCGCGACCTCCTTCATCGCCTCCGTGATCATTTTCAGGGATGTGATGGCCGGCAACACGTTCAACGGCGACCTCTACACTTGGCTAGAGTCCGGCGGCCTGTCGCTCAAGATCGGCTTCCTGATCGATCCGCTCACCGCGGTGATGATGATCGTCGTCACCTTCGTCTCGCTGATGGTGCATATCTACACGATCGGCTACATGGCGCACGACGAGGACAACTGGCCGGCCGACAGCAAGGCGGGTACCCACAGCTACCAGCGCTTCTTCGCCTACATCTCGCTGTTCACCTTCTCGATGCTGATGCTCGTGATGAGCAACAACTTCGTCCAGCTCTTCTTCGGCTGGGAAGCGGTCGGCCTGGTGTCCTACCTGCTGATCGGCTTCTGGTCGAACCGGCCGACGGCGATCTACGCCAACCTGAAGGCTTTCCTGGTCAACCGCGTCGGCGACTTCGGCTTCCTGCTGGGCATCGGCCTGATTGCCGCCTATGCCGGCAGCCTCGACTATGCCACGGTCTTCGGCAAGGCCAAGGAACTCGCTGCGATGACCGAAACCGTCACCGGCTGGCCGCTGATCACCGCGATCTGCATCGGACTGTTTATCGGCGCAATGGGCAAATCGGCCCAGTTCCCGCTGCATGTCTGGCTGCCCGACTCGATGGAAGGCCCGACCCCAATCTCGGCGTTGATCCACGCCGCCACCATGGTCACGGCCGGCATCTTCATGGTCTCGCGCATGTCGCCGCTGTTCGAGTTGTCCGACACGGCCTTGTCGATGGTCATCATCGTCGGCGCGATCACGACGCTGTTCATGGCGCTGATCGCCATTGTGTCGACCGACATCAAGCGCGTTGTTGCCTATTCGACGCTCTCGCAGTTGGGCTACATGACCATGGCGCTCGGCGCTTCGGCCTACTCGGTTGCCATCTTCCACCTGATGACGCATGCTTTCTTCAAGGCGGTGCTGTTCCTCGGCGCGGGCTCGGTGATCATCGCCATGCACCACGAGCAGGACATGCGCCGCATGGGCGGCCTGCGCAAGTACATGCCGATCACCTACGCCACGGTGCTGATCGGCGCCATCGCCAACGCGGGTCTGCCGCCGTTCGCCGGCTTCTTCTCGAAGGACTCGATCATCATGGCGGTGCAGGCGTCGCAGATACCGGGAGCGACCTTCGCCTACATCTGTGCCCTGGCGGCGGTATTCATCGGCGGCCTGTATTCCTTCCGTCTCGTCTTCTTCGCCTTCCATGGCAAGGAGCGCTTCCGCGAGGCTGCTCATGGACACGGTCATGACGATCACGGGCATGGCCATCATGCTGTCCATGAACCCCACGAGTCGCCCAAGGTCGTCACCATCCCGCTGATCCTGCTCGCCATTCCCGCCATTGCCTCCGGCTGGGTGATCGGCAGCTTCCTGTACGGCAACTGGTTCGGCGATGCCATCGTGGTCGATCCCGCCCACGGTGCAATGGCCCAGCTGAAGGCCGGCTTCACCGGGGTGTTCGGCATGATCGCCCACGGCGTGGTGACACTGCCGTTCTGGCTGGCGCTGTCCGGGGCCGTGCTGGCCTGGTTCCTCTACATCGTGCGCCCGGATCTGCCGGCGGTGATCAAGAAGAAGGCCGGCTTCCTGGTAACCATCCTCGAGAAGAAGTACGGGCTGGACGACTTCAACGAGTGGTTCTTTGCCGGCGGCGCGCGCGGCGTCGGTCGCGGCCTCTGGAAGGGCGGCGATCAGGCCCTCATCGACGGCGTCGCGGTGAATGGCTCGGCGCGACTGGTGGGCTGGTTCGCCGGCGTGCTGCGCTGGATCCAGTCGGGCCACATCTATCAATACGCATTCTCCATGATCATCGGCGTCTTCGTGCTGCTGACGCTCTGGATGAACCGAGCCTGACGGAACCGACGCAATGAGTTCTTCACTCCTTAGCCTGGCCATCTGGGTACCAATCCTCGGTGCCTTCGTGGTGTTCGCCGCCGGCAACGCGCAGAACCTGGCGCGCTGGGCGGCACTGATCACCGCCATCGCGGGTTTTGCCGTCACGGTACCGCTCTATCTCGGATTCGACGTGACGCAGGCCGGCATGCAGTTCGTCGAGCAGCGCGCCTGGATCCCGCGCTTCAACATCGAGTACTTCCTCGGCGTCGATGGCATTTCGGTGCTGTTCATCCTGCTCAACAGCTTCATCACGATTCTGGTGGTAATTGCCGGCTGGGAAGTGATCAAGGACAAGGTCGCCCAGTACATGGGTGCCTTCCTGATCATGTCCGGCGTGATGAACGGCATCTTCAGCGCGCTCGACGCGGTGCTGTTCTACGTCTTCTTCGAGGCATCGCTGATCCCGATGTACATCATCATCGGCGTCTGGGGCGGCCCGAACCGCGTCTATGCGGCCTTCAAGTTCTTCCTTTATACGCTGCTCGGCTCGCTGCTGATGCTGATCGCGCTGATCTACCTGTTCCTGGCGTCCGGCGGCAGCTTCAACCTGCTCGAATGGCATCAGCTCCGGATCGAGATGACGCCGCAGATCCTGCTGTTCCTCGCCTTCCTGGTCGCCTTCGCGGTCAAGGTGCCGATGTGGCCGGTCCATACCTGGTTGCCCGACGCCCACGTCGAGGCGCCGACGGGCGGTTCCGTCGTCCTGGCGGCGATCATGCTGAAGCTTGGCGCCTACGGCTTCCTGCGCTTCTCGCTGCCGATCGCGCCGGATGCCAGCCAGTATCTGGCACCCATGATGATCGCGCTCTCGCTGATCGCGGTGATCTACATCGGTTTCGTGGCGCTGGTCCAGCTCGACATGAAGAAGCTGATCGCCTACTCGTCGATCTCGCACATGGGTTTCGTCACGCTGGGCTTCTTCATCTTCAACCAGCTCGGCGTCGAAGGCGCGCTGGTGCAGATGATTTCCCACGGCTTCGTTTCGGGCGCCATGTTCCTGTGCGTCGGCGTCATGTACGACCGCATGCATTCGCGCCAGATTGCCGACTATGGCGGCGTGGCGAACACCATGCCCAAGTTCGCCGGCTTCTTCATGCTCTTCGCGATGGCCAATGCGGGCTTGCCAGCCACGTCGGGTTTCGTCGGCGAGTTCATGGTGATTCTCGGCGCGATCAAGTTCAATTTCTGGATCGGCTTCGCCGCCGCGACGACGCTGGTGCTCGGCGCGGCCTACACGCTGTGGATGTACAAGCGCGTGATCTTCGGCCCGGTCGCCAATGCACACGTGGCCGAACTGACCGACATCAACAGTCGTGAATTCCTCTTCCTGGCGGTGCTGGCGGCCTGCGTGCTGGCCATGGGCATTTACCCCTTCCCCTTCACCGAGGTGATGCACGCCTCGGTGGATAACCTGCTCAAGCATGTTGCGGTGAGCAAGCTCTAACGGCGCAAAGCGATGCTCAACAATTTCGTCCCGCCCGACCTCTACCCGGCTGCAGCAGAAATCTTCCTGCTGGCCATGGCCTGCGTCATCCTGCTGGTCGATGCCTTCATTGGTGCCACCAAGCGCTGGATCACCGCCGCGCTGACCCTCGTGACGCTGGAGA
>JAJZSW010000152.1 GCA_021849505.1 Pseudomonadota bacterium | reverse complement strand
GTCTTCGCGGCGGATGTCAGCATAGGCGTGCTGGCCTTGCGCGGCCCCGACAAGACCCACGAAAGCTGGGCTGCCACCGCCGCCTATCTGGAACGCCAGCTTCCCGGCAACCGCTTCCGCATCGAAGCGCTCGGCTTCGAGGATGTCCGGCTTGCGGTGAGGCAGGGCAAGATCGACTTCGTCCTGACCAATCCGTCCTACTACGTCGAGCTCGAATCGCTTTACGGCGTCAGCGCCATCGCCACCCTGAAAACCCGCTTCATCGGCAGCAGCGGGCACAGCACTTTCGGCGGCGTGATCTTCACCCGTGCGGACCGCAAGGAGATCCGCACGTTCGCCGACCTGAAACACAAATCCTTCGCGGCAACCGATGCCAGCTCCTTCGGCGGCTGGCACATCGGCTGGCGCGAATTGCAGCGGCAGGGCATCCGGCCGGACCGCGACTTCTCGCTACTGAGCTTCGCCGGCACCCACGACGACGTGGTATACGCCGTGCGCGACGGCAAGGCGGATGCCGGCACCGTGCGCACCGAGACCCTCGAACTGATGGCGGCCGAGGGCAAGATCCGGCTCGCGGACTTCTTCGTCCTCAACCGGCAGCGTGTCGAAGGCTTTCCGCTGCTGCTGAGCACCCCGCTCTATCCGGAATGGCCCATCGCGCGCCTCCGGCATGTGCCGGAAGCGCTGGCGATCAAGGTGGCGGTCGCGCTGATGCAAATGCCGGCCGACGATCCCGCCGCGCGCGCCGGCAACATTTCGGGCTGGACCCTGCCGCTCAACTACCAGCCGGTGCATGAAGCCCTGCGCGAACTGCGCATCGGCCCCTACGAGTCCCATGGCAAGCCGACGCTCCGCGAAGTGCTCGCGCAATACGGCCACTGGGTCGCGCTGGCGCTCGGTTTCACGCTGCTGGCGAGCGGGGCAACCGTCGTCGTGGTGCGCGCGAATCGCCGCCTGCGTGCCAGCCAGCGTGCCCTCGAGGAACTGAACACCACCCTGGAAGACCGGGTGAGCGGACGCACCGCCGAAGTCGAACAACTGCTCGAGCGCGAACGTTTCCAGCGCAACGTGGTCGAGACGGTGGCCGACGTCAACCAGATCCTGATCACCTCCAGTTCGATGGAGGAAATGCTCAAGGCCTGCTGCGACCGGCTGATCGCCCCCGCCGACTACAAGTTCGCCTGGATCGGACTCCTGCGCGACGGCACGATGGAAGTGGCGGCGAAGTCCTACGGGCCGGCCGAAATCATGCGCAACTTCGCGACCTGCCGCGACAAGGGCCCGAGCCGCGAGGCGCTCGCCGCCAACCGCACCGTGATCGAGAGAAATCCCGCGCGCATCGTCCCGGAACTCGCCGAGGCCGGCGTGCGCGCCGTCGTCGCCCTGCCGCTGCGGCACGATGCCTATGCCCTGCCGGTCGGCCATCTGTGCGTGCTGAGCGGGCGCAGCGAGGGTTTCGAGAACGCAGAGGTCGCCATGCTCGAACAGCTCGCCGGCGACATCGGCTTCGCCATCCATGCCTACACGCGCCATGCCGAGGCCGCGCGGCTCGAACAGGAGCGCGTCGCCAACTACGAGGAAACCATCCTCTCGCTCGTCGACATGATCGAAAAACGCGACACCTACACCGCCGGACACACGCGCCGCGTCGCGCAATATTGCGAACTGATCGCCCGGCAGCTCGGCCTCGACGCGGCGGATATCGAGAAGCTCAAGCGCGCCGCCATCCTGCACGACATCGGCAAGATCGCGATTCCCGACGCGGTGCTGCTCAAGCCCGGCATCCTCACGCCACTCGAGTACGAACTCATCAAGCAGCACGCCGAGGAAGGCTACGAGACGCTCAACCGCATCGACATGTACAAGGAACTGGCCGAGATCATGCGTTCGCACCACGAGCGCGAGGACGGCTCGGGTTATCCGCGCGGCCTGACGCGCGGCCAGATTCCGCGCATGGCGCAGATCATGGCGGTGGCCGACAGCTTCGACGCGATGGTCAGCAACCGCATCTACAAGGCGCGCAAGGAAGTCCCGGCGGCGCTCGATGAACTGCGCCAGCAGGCCGGCACGCGGTTTGCCGCGGATGTCGTGGCGGCAGCCTGCGAAGCCTTGCGCGACATCGTGCCGCCGACCATCGTCGATCAGATGCCAAAGACGGCCATCGAACATCAGCGTTTCGCCTATTTCTTCGACGACCAGCTGACCGGCACGCACAATGCCAACTACCTGCAGATCATGCTGCGCAACGGCCTGCCCGAGCACCTGACCCACGCCTACCTGGTCATGCTGCGCAACTTTTCGCGACTCAACGAGGAGGTCGGCTGGGCGGCGGGCAACGAAGCGCTGGCCAGTTTTTCACACGCACTGATCGAAATGTTCCCCGCAGCCCTCGTGTTCCGCGTCATGGGCGACGACTTCGTGCTGCTGTCGTCCCATCCGCTGGCGATCGATGGCGCTGCCTTGAGAGCCGCCACCGCCCTCGCGGAAACCGCCGTCGGGGTCGAGGTGCGGCACCTCGATCCGCGCGGGCCGGACCGGGACACCCTGCTCAAGCTGCTGTAATCGGGAAAGCGGTGCCGTCCTGCCAGCGCCGACTTTCAGGCGGCGCTCCACACCTGCCGACTTTCAGTGGTTCAGCAGGCGCACCTCGCGCTGCGGGAAGGGAATCTCGATGCCGGCCGCCTTGAAGTCGCGCCAGATCGCCAGGTGGATGTCGGAACGGATCTGCAGCGACCCCTCCTCGGGATCGGCGATCCAGAAGCCGAGCTCGAGGTTGATGCCCGAATCGGCGAAGGCGACCAGGAAGGCCTTCGGCGGCGGATCGGCCAGCACGCGCGGCTGCGCTCGCGCCGCCGCGACGAGGATCGCCATCGCGCGTTCGAGATCGCTGCCGTAGGCGACCTGCACCTGCGTGGCG
>JAJZSW010000057.1 GCA_021849505.1 Pseudomonadota bacterium | reverse complement strand
GCCATCCTTTGTTCGTGGAGGCGCAATGTTAACGGCTAAGCCCGGGCTTGGCGATAACATTGTGGAAACCCGCAAGTGGCCATTTTTTATGTCGAAGGTCTTAACCGGGAAACTGGAAGCCCGTACCCATGGATAGACGCAGATTCATCGGCAGTGCCGGCCTCGCCGGCATCCTCGCCGCCGGCATGGCGCCGGCCGCGCACGCCAACCAGGCGATCCGCTGGCGACTGGCCTCGCGCCTGCCGAAGATCATGGACGTTCCCTATGCCGGCGTGCAGACCCTGATCCGCACCGTGAAGGAACTGTCCGGCGGCAAGTTCGAGATCGCACTGCAAGTCGCCGAAGAGTCGACAGCGAGCGGCGGCGTGCTCGAAGGCGTGCAGCGCGGCAGCGTCGAATGCGGGTTCACCACCGCCGTACGCTACGTCGCCAGGGATGAAGCCTTCGCGCTCGACAGCGCGATTCCCTTCGGCCTCGACAGCCGCCAGATGAATGCCTGGCTGCGGCACGGCCAGGGCATCGAGCTGCTCCGCGAGTTCTACAAGGGTCATGGCGTGGTCAATTTCCCGATGGGCAACACCGGCGCGCAGATGGGCGGCTGGTACAAGAAGCCGCTGCACGGCCTGAACAGCCTCAAGGGCCTGCGCATGCGCTTCTCAGGCCTCGGCGGGCGCGTCTTCGAGCGGCTCGGCGGCCGGCCGGGGAGCCTCTCTTCCGACGAAATCCTCAAGGCCCTCCAGAGCGGCAAGCTCGACGCCGCCGAATGGGGTAGTCCGCACGACGACTTGCGCCTCGGCCTGCACGATCACTGCAAGTACTGCGCGCATCCGGGCTGGTGGAAGGGCGGCATGCAATTCTCGCTCTACGTCAATCGCCGCGCCTGGGACGCGCTGACCGACGAGAACCAGGCGAACCTCGAAGCCGCAGCCGCCGAGGCCCATCTCGACATCCAAGCCCAGTACGACCTGCGCAATCCGCTCGCCCTTGCCGAACTGGTCGCGACGGGCACCCGGCTGATTCCGATGCCCAAGACAATCATGGAAGCCGCGTGGAAGGCGGCTCAGGACCTGTATGCCGAACTCGCCGCAAAGAACCCCCAATGGAAGAAGATCCACGCCAGCCAGACGGCCTTCCAGCGCACCCAGGCCTGGAACCAGCCCGAGGCGGGCTTCGCGGCCTTCATGCAGCCGCAACTCATGAAACAGTACGAAGCCGCGCTCAAGGCGGCGCAAAAGGCGGCGCCGGCGGGACGGCATAAAGCAGCCAAGCCGTGACCCGCCTCTGCATCGTGCGCCACGGCGAAACGGACTGGAATGCGGGCAAGCGCATCCAGGGCCAGATCGACGTTCCCCTCTCCGCGCTCGGCCACGCGCAGGCACGCGCCACCGGCAACGCGCTCAAGGACGAGGGCTTCGCCGCGATCTACAGCAGCGACCTGACGCGCGCGCGCCAGACCGCCGAAGCCACCGCCCACCTCGCCCGGATTCCGCTGCAGATCGACCCCGGCTTCCGCGAGCGCCACTACGGCATCTTCCAGGGACTCAACTACGCGGAGTGCCAGGCCCGCCATCCGGCGGCCTATGCCGCCCACAAGGCGCGTGACCCGCGTTTCACCCTGGAGGGAGGCGAGAGCCTGCTGGCCTTCGCGGGCCGGCTGGCGCAGGCCTTCGATACGGTCGTGCGGCGCCATGCCGGGGAAAGCGTGGCGATCTTCACCCATGGCGGCGTGCTCGACATCATCTACCGGCAGGCCGCCAGCATGTCGCTCACCGCGCCCCGCGACTTCGGCATCCCGAACTGCGGCATCAACTGGATCGAGATCGAGGCAGGCTGCTGGACCCTGCTGAGCTGGGCCGAACGCGCGCATCTCGACCAGTCGCTCGACGAACTCCAATCCCGGTAGAATTCGGCTTTTCCCACCCCTCCTCCACGGGATAAGCCCATGTTCTCAAAGCAAAACACCCTCGCCAAGACCGACCCGGAACTGTTCGCCGCCATCGCCAAGGAAAACCAGCGGCAGGAAGATCACATCGAACTGATCGCCTCGGAAAACTATGTGTCCTGGGCGGTGATGGAAGCACAGGGTTCGCAGCTCACCAACAAATACGCCGAGGGCTACCCCGGCAAGCGCTATTACGGCGGCTGCGAGCACGTCGACGTCGTCGAGCAGATCGCCATCGACCGCGCCAAGCAGCTGTTCGGCGCCGACGCCGCCAACGTCCAGCCGAACTCCGGCTCGCAGGCCAACCAGGCGGTCTTCATGGCCTTCCTCAAGCCCGGCGACACCATCCTCGGCATGAGCCTCGCGATGGGCGGCCACCTGACGCACGGCTCCCCGGTCAACATGTCCGGCAAGTGGTTCAACGTCGTGCCCTACGGCCTCAACGCCGACGAGGACATCGACTACGTCGCGCTGGAAAAGCTGGCCAACGAGCACAAGCCCAAGCTGATCATCGCCGGCGCTTCGGCCTTCGCGCTGCGCATCGACTTCGAGCGTTTCGCCCGCATCGCCAAGGCGGTCGGCGCGGTCTTCATGGTCGACATGGCGCACTACGCCGGCCTCGTTGCCGCCGGCCTGTACCCGAACCCGGTGCCGCACGCCGACGTCGTCACCTCGACCACGCACAAGACCCTGCGCGGCCCGCGCGGCGGCCTGATCCTGATGAAGGCGGAGCACGAAAAGGCGATCAACTCGGCGATCTTCCCCGGCCTGCAGGGCGGCCCGCTCGAGCATGTCATCGCCGCCAAGGCGGTCGCCTTCAAGGAGGCGACGAGTCCCGAATTCAAGGCCTACCAGCAGCAGGTCATCGAGAACGCCCAGACCATGGCGCGCGTGCTCAAGCAGCGCGGACTGCGCATCGTTTCCGGGCGCACCGAGAGCCATGTCTTCCTGCTCGACCTGCAGGCCAAGAACATCACCGGCAAGGATGCCGAAGCGGCGCTCGGCAAGGCGCACATCACCGTCAACAAGAATTCGATCCCCAACGACCCGCAGAAGCCCTTCGTCACCAGCGGCATCCGCATCGGCGCGCCGGCGATGACGACGCGCGGCTTCGGCACGGGTGAAGCCGAGCAGGTTGCCAACCTGATCGCCGACGTGCTCGACGCGCCCGCCGACGAAGCCGTGCTCGCGCGCGTGCGCGACGCGGTGTCCGCGCTCTGCAAGAAGTTCCCGGTGTACGGTGCGTAAGACATGAAGTGTCCTTACTGTGGTGAGGACAACACGCAGGTCGTCGATACCCGCGAGAACGAGGACGGCGACACCGTCCGCCGGCGCCGGCGCTGCCTCGCCTGCGACAAGCGCTTCACCACCTACGAGCGGGTCGAGCTGCAGCTGCCGCTGGTCGTCAAGAAGAACGGCAGCCGCGTCGACTACGATCGGGAAAAGCTCAAGTCGAGCATGATGCTCGCGCTGCGCAAGCGGCCGGTCACGTCCGAAAGCGTCGAAAACGCGCTCGACCGCATCGAGGAAAAGCTCGTGCAGCTCGCCGAGCGCGAGGTCGCCTCCGACCGGGTCGGGGAGCTGGTGATGCGCGAGCTGAAGAAGCTCGACAAGGTCGCCTACATCCGCTTCGCCTCGGTGTATCGCAACTTCGAGGACGTCGAAGAATTCTCCGAGGCGATCCGCGAGGTCAAGACGCCGCGGCGCCGTTCCAGCAGCAAGTGAGCTTCACGGCCGCCGACCACGCCTTCATGGCCCGCGCGCTGCAGTTGGCGGCGCGCGGCCTCTTCACGACCACGCCCAACCCGCGCGTCGGCTGCGTGCTGGTCCGGGATGGCGCGATCATCGGAGCAGGCTGGCACGAGAAGGCCGGCGCTCCCCACGCCGAAATCAACGCATTGAGAGAAGTCGGCGCCGGTGGGACGGCACAAAATGCCACGGCCTATGTCACGCTCGAACCCTGCTCGCACCACGGCCGCACGCCGCCCTGCGCCGATGCGCTGATCACTGCCGGCGTCAGCCGGGTCGTCGTCGCCATGCAGGATCCGAACCCGCTCGTCGCCGGCCAGGGGCTGGCCAAGCTGCGTGCCGCCGGCATCGCGGTCGACTGCGGACTGCTCGAAAACGAAGCGCGCGAACTCAACATCGGTTTCGTCTCGCGCATGACGCGCGGCCGGCCCTGGCTGCGACTCAAGATCGCGGCCAGCCTCGACGGCAAGACCGCGCTCGCCAACGGCCAGTCGCAATGGATCACCGGCCCGGATGCCCGCCGCCACGCGCACGGCTGGCGCGCGCGTTCCTGCGCGATGCTCACCGGCATCGGCACTGTGCGCGACGACAACCCGCGCCTGAACGTTCGCGATGGTGTGGGTGGCGATACGCCGCGCCAACCCTTGCGTGTCGTGGTGGACAGCCGTCTGGAAATCTCGCCCGCTGCGGCGATCCTCGCCGGGGGAGGCTGTCTGATCGCCTGCGCCGTCGATCAACCGGAAAAGGCCGCGCAACTGCGTGCGCTGGGCGCGGAAATCGTCGTGTTGCCGAATCCGCAAGGCAAGGTCGACCTGCCGGCCCTGCTGCAGGAACTCGGCCGCCGCGGCATCAACGAGGTGATGGCCGAAGCGGGACTCAAGCTGAACGGTTCGTTGCTCCGGGAAGGCTGTGTCGATGAACTGCTGATCTATCAGGCGCCGGTACTGCTCGGCGACGGCGCGCGCGGCATGGCGGACTTCGGCAACCTGACCGAACTCGCCGCGGCGAAGCGCCTGGATATCCTCGAGTGCCGTCCCGTCGGCGCCGACTTTTTCATCCGGGCGCGCTGCGCGTAGAACACACCGGACAGCCCGGATCGCGCGGTACGGCGATGCTGCGCCACTCCATCGCCAGGCCGTCGAGCAGCAGCAGCCGACCGGCCAGCGAGTCGCCGCAGCCGATCACCAGCTTGAGCGCCTCGGCGGCCTGCACCGCGCCGACGATGCCGGTGAGCGGCGCGAACACGCCCATCACCGCGCAGCGGATCTCCTCAACATCCTCGGAATCCGGAAACAGGCAGTGATAACAGGGGGCGTCGTCGCGGCGCGTGTCGAAGACCGCGATCTGGCCGTCGAAACGGATCGCGGCGCCGGACACCAGCGGCTTGCGGAGTTTCACGCAGGCCCGATTGACGGCATGGCGCGTCGCGAAATTGTCCGAGCAATCGAGCACCACATCGGCCAGCGCAACCTCCTCTTCCAAGCGCGCGCCGGCCAGCCGTTCCTGCAGCGGCAAGACCTTGCAGCGGGGATTGATGTCGGCCAGCGTGGCGACGCCCGACTCCACCTTCGGGCGGCCGATCGCTGCGCTGCGGTGCAGGATCTGGCGCTGCAGGTTGGTCAGATCGACCGTGTCGCCATCGACGAGGGCGAGCGTGCCGATGCCGGCGGAGGCCAGGTAGAGGGCGGCCGGCGAGCCGAGCCCGCCGGCGCCGAGCACCAGCGCACGGGCATTCAGCAGCCGTTCCTGCCCCTCGATGCCGACCTGCGGCAGGAGGATGTGCCGCGAATAGCGCAGCAGTGCCTCGTCGTCCAGGTGATCGGTCACTTGTATTCGCGCAGCTCGGGCGGCGTGTCGTCGTGATCGCCGTGGGGATGATGCTCCCAGGCCTTCGAATAGACGTCGTGGGATTTCTTGAGCAGCCGCTCGGGCTGGCCGAGATTGCGCCGCTGGGTTTCTTCGGTGAAATACACCAGCGCGCGGATCAGCTTGTAATAGAGCGTGGTTTCCAGATGGAAGCCGCGGTCGATCAGCAGCGTCTCCAGGCCTTCCATGGAATAGTCGGCGATTTCGTACCAGACCGACACCCCGTTCGGCTCGGTCCCCGGTGCAACCTCCAGGCCCGGCAGCGTGGACAGCAGGGCCATGGCATCCGTCACCTGCTCCGGCTTGAGCCGGAAGAAATGGATCTCGCGATGCTTGCGCGTGCCGGCCTGCGGTGCCAGGGGATGCGGCCGGTGCAGGCCGCGCTCCTGATCGCGCAACAGGCGGGCGCGCTCGGGGTTCATTTTTTGATGACCTGCAGCGCCTTGAGCAGGTTCATCGCCTGCGTCAGCTGGTAATCGTCCTTCGACGCGGGTTCGAAGGGCTTGGCATGAGCATCCTCCTTTTCGCCCTCCTTGGCACCTTCCTTGTCCTTGGCCGGCGTTTTTTCGACCTTCTCCTTCTTCGGCGCGGCGGGCTTCTCGCCCTCCTTGCCGTCCTTGTCGTTGGCCAGGTGGCGGCCAAGGTCGGCTTCGCGCAGACGCTCGCGCGAACCGCCGTTCGGGGTTTCCTCGACGACGATGTCGGGCTCGATCCCCTTGGCCTGGATCGAACGCCCATTCGGCGTGTAGTAGCGGGCGGTCGTCAGCTTGATCGCGGTCTTGGACGACAGCGGCAAGACTGTCTGCACCGAGCCTTTGCCGAAGGTTTGGGTGCCCATGACCACGGCGCGCTTGTGATCCTGCAGGGCGCCGGCGACGATCTCTGAAGCCGAGGCCGAACCGCCGTTGACGAGCACTATCATCGGCACCGTGCGTGCACCCTCAGGCAGCTTCTTGATGAAGTCCTCGCGGCCGCCGCGCAGGTAATCCTCGCTGGCGGCGGTGTACTTGCGCTTGGCGTCCTCGACGCGGCCGTCGGTCGTCACGACGACGCTGTTCGGCGGCAGGAAGGCGGCGGCGACGCCGATCGCGCCGTGCAGCAAACCGCCCGGGTCGTTGCGCAGGTCGAGTACCAACCCCTTCAGACCCGTACCTTTTGCCTCGCTATCGGCCTTGTAAAGCTTGTCGAGGTGTCTGACGACATCGGGCGCGGTTTCTTCCTGAAACTGGGTGACGCGCAGGTAGCCGAAGCCCGGCTCGATCAGCTTCGATTTGACGCTCTGCACCTTGATGACGTCGCGCATGATGGAAATCTCGAGCGGCTTGGCCTCGCCCTTGCGCAGGATGGTGAGCTTGATCGTTGTCTTCGGTTTGCCGCGCATCTTTTTCACGGCGTCGCTGAGCGACATGCCCTTCACCGGCGTGTCGTCGAGCTTGAAGATCAGGTCGCCAGTCCTGACCCCGGCGCGGAAGGCCGGCGTGTCCTCGATCGGGGAAATCACCTTGACGAGGCCGTCTTCCATGCCGACCTCGATGCCGAGGCCGCCGAATTCACCCTGCGTCGACACCTGCAGATCCTTGAAGGCGTCGGCGTCGAGATAGGCCGAATGCGGATCGAGATTGGCAAGCATGCCGCTGATGGCATGGGTGATGAGCTGCTTGTCCTCGACCGGTTCGACATAGCCCTGCTTGATGGCATTGAAGACATCGGCGAAGCTGCGCAACTCCTCGACCGGCAGCGGAACACTGCCGGTTTTCTGGGCGATGGCGGAAAAATTGAGGCTCAGGGCGACGCCGGCGACCAGTCCGACGAGCACGAGGCCGATTTGCTGCAGCTTGCTACGCATGTAATCCCCTGTCGATTGTTACATCAAGGGGCCCCGAGCCATTTGCCGGGATCGAACGCCTGCCCCCGATGCCTGAGTTCAAAGTATAAACCCGATTCTTCCTGCCCCCCGCTGGCCCCGACGGTCGCTACCGGCTTGCCGGCACCGACCTTTTGACCGACGTCGGCCAGCAAAGTTTGGTTGTTGCCATAAACCGACAGGAAATCGTCGTCGTGGTCGATGATCAGCAGATTGCCGTAGCCGCGCAGCCAGTCGGCGAACACCACCGTGCCGGCCGCCACCGCCCGCACGTCGGTGCCGTCGGCCGCTCGGATGAACAGACCCTTCCAGATCGACTGGCCATCCGCACGGCGCATCCCGAAGCGACCGGTGACGGTTCCACGCACGGGCTGGATCAGGCGGCCGCGCAGCCGTGCAAAGTCGCCCACGGCGCCGACCGGGTCCGCCTTGGTCGTTTGCGCTGGCGGCGGCTGGCTTGCGCGCGGCGCCTTTCCCGACGGGGCCGGCTTCTTCTTGCGCGCTTCGGCTGCTTTCTTCGTCAACGCGGCGATCAGGTTGCCGAGCCGCTGCTCGTTTTGCTTGAGCGTCTGGATTTCCCGGCGCTGCGCCTTGATCTGCCCGGAGATTTTCGCCAGCACGGCCTGGCGTTCCTGCTGGCGCTCCCGGAGGTTGGCGCGCTCCGCTTCCGCCTGCTGCGCCAGTTCGGCCAGTTTTTCGCCCCGCTGCTGCACGATCCCGGCCAGCCGGCGGGTTTCCGCGGCGTCGTGGCGCAGAGCGGCAATCAGGTCCGCCTGCGCCCGCGACAGCAGGGTCAGGAAATGGCGATCGCGAGCTGTTGCATTGGGATCGCCGCCTGCCAGGAGGGTCGCGAACGCGTCCGCCTCCCGCGGACGAAACTGGTAGCGCAGCAGACTGGACAGCTGGGTCTGCCGGGCGGCGGCCTGGGCTTCGAGCCGCTTCAGCTCGCGCTCATGACCGGCCAGTTCGGCATGCGCCGCCGCCTGGTCGTCCGCTATGGCCCGCAGCTTGCGGGCCGAAGTCGCTATGGCCTTCTCGGTATCGCGCAACTGATCGGCGGCGGCCGCCCGCGTCGCTTGCGTTTGCTTCAGTTGCTGCTCGAGCGCCGCACGCTGCTCGCGCACGGATTCGAGTCTGGCCTTTTCACGCTCGCCCGCTGCCAGCCCGCAGGCCGGCAGGAGAAGAAGGGCGAACGCGAAAAGACGGGGCAAGCCTTGGATGATGGTGAAAGGGGCGGGGAGATAATCGACAGGGCATTTTAATCCAAGTATGATCGCGGCCACTGTCGATGCGACCGGTCAAGAGAACCGATGCTTGAACATTTGAGGGAATACGCTTACCGCTGCGAAATCCCACCTGAACATTTTGCCCACATGACCGACTGGCTCCTGCAATGGAGAAAGCGGGATCCGGGCATGGCGTTTTCCCTGGTGCTGATCGATTTCAGGAACCCGACCGAACTCGGCAACGTGCTCGGCGCCAAGTACGCCATGGAACTGATCAAGCGAGTCGGCCACGAGATCGATGCCGCGCTGCGTGCCACCGACCTCCTTTGCCGCACCCCGGTGAGCTGCTTCTGGGTGCTGCTGCCCAATGGCGCGCCCGACATGGTGCTGCAGAAGCTCGAACCGATCCTCGCGGCCGCCCGGCAGGATGGCATGGACGCGGCACAATTGCGCATCCGCAAGCTCATGGTTCCGGACGACACCGCCGACGACCTCACCGCAACCCAACTGTTTCGGCGCCTGCAAGCCTGATCTCAAACCACGGCAACACACTGAACCATGGAAAGCACGACATTCACCGACCTGGCCGCCCATCACGAACACATCCAGATTGCGGCGCGCGCGCTCAAGGCAATCTCCCATCCGCTGCGACTCAAGATTCTCTGCGTCGTCGGCGACCAGGAAGTCTGCGTGCAGGACATCGTCGACGCCGTCGGCACCTCGCAAAGCAACATCTCCCAGCATCTCGCCATCCTGCGCGACAAGGGCGTGCTGACCACGCGCAAGGATGCCAACCGGGTGTTCTACCGGGTCGCCGACCAGCGCACCCTGCAGCTGATCGGGATGATGCGCGAGGTCTTCTGCGGCGTGCCGCAGAAGACTTGAACGGGACTTGAGCAGTTTTCTTTTTTCACGGGAAGCAGAATGGATTTCATCCAGCAGAACTTGATCTGGGTCGGCCTCGCCGTCGTCAGCGGCGGCATGCTGCTGTGGCAGACCTTCAGCGGCGCGGGCAGCAAGAATATTTCCGTCAGCGAGGCCACGCTGCTGATCAACCGGCAGGACGCGCTGATCGTCGATGTGCGTGAAACCGCCGAATGGTCGGCCGGCCACATCCCCAACGCCCGCCACATCGCCCTCGGCCACCTCGGCAAGCATCTCTCCGAAATCGAGAAGTTCAAGGACAAGCCGGTGATCCTCGTCTGCGCCAGCGGCAACCGCTCGGGTTCCGCCTGCGGCATGCTCAGGAAGGCCGGTTTCCAGCAGGTATTCAACCTCCAGGGCGGCATCCGCTCCTGGAGCGATGCCGGCCTGCCGATGACCAAGAAATGAGGAATGCCATGGCCAAAATCGAGATGTATGCCACTGCGGTCTGCCCCTATTGCGTGCGCGCCGAAGCCCTGCTCAGGCGCAAGGGCGTGACCGACATCGAGAAGATCCGCGTCGATCTCGATCCCGCGAAGCGGCAGGAAATGGAAACGCGCGTCCCCGGTGCCCGCACCGTGCCACAGATCTTCATCGACGGCCTGCACGTCGGCGGCTGCGACGACCTGCACGAACTCGACCGGCAGGGCAAGCTCGACTCCCTGCTCGCCCGATAAACCCCCATACCCATCACCCTCAGGACCAACATGAGCGATCAAGCCCAGACCAACGCCCCGGTTTTCAGCATCGAAAAAATTTACGTCAAGGATCTCTCGCTCGAAGTGCCGAATGCGCCCCACTGCTTCCTCGAACGCGAGCAGGCCCAGGTCAACCTGCAGATGCAGACCGGCGGCGAGGCCGTCGGCGAGGGCATCTTCAACGTCGTGCTGACCCTGACCGTGACCGCCAAGGTCGGCGAAAAGACCCACTTCCTCGTCGAGGCCGCCCAGGCGGGCATCTTCCAGATCCGCAACGTGCCGCAGGAAGAGCTCGAGCCGATCATCGCCGTCGCCTGCCCGAACATCCTCTTCCCCTACGCGCGCGAGACGATTTCCGACGCGATCACGCGCGCCGGCTTCCCGCCCGTGCTGCTCGCCCCGGTGAATTTCGAGGCGATCTACCGCCAGCGGCTCGAACAGCAGGAGGCCCAGCAGGGGGCCGGCGGCCCGCACGAGGTGCCGATCCAGTAATGCGCCTCACGGTTATCGCCCTGCTGTTGTTTGCGGGTGCCGCAGGCAATGCGCTGGCGCTCGACTACCGCTCGGTCAACGAGGCGGCAGTGCTGTTCGATGCCCCTTCGCAAAAAGCCAGGCCGTTGTTCGTCATCGCTTCCGGCACACCCGTGGAAGTCGTCGTCAGCCTTGATGCCTGGGTCAAGGTGCGCGACCAGAAGGGCGACCTCGCCTGGATCGAGCGGCGCCAACTCGCCGACAAGCGCACCCTGCAGGTGCGCGCCGGCGGGGCGCAGGTGCGCGTCGAGGCGAGCGATAACGCCAAACTGGCCTTCGAAGCTGAAACCGACGTCGTGCTGGAACTCCTCGAACCCGGCCAGAATGTTCCCATGGGCTGGGTCCGGATCCGCCACCGCGACGGCGCGCAAGGGTTCGTGAAGTCCTCCCAGGTCTGGGGTCTGTAATGCACATCGCCGTGCTCGGCGCCGGCGCCTGGGGAACCGCGCTCGCCCTGTCGTTCGCGCAACGCCACGCCGTCAGCCTGTGGTCATGGCAGGCCGAACATGTCGAGGCCATGCGCGCGGCACGCGAAAATGCCCAGTTCCTGCGCGGCTTCCCCTTCCCTGAAGCCCTCGACGTCACCGCCGACTTCGCGGCCGCGACGCAGGGCGCCGATCTCGCGCTGATCGCCACGCCGATGGCCGGCCTGCGTACGACCGCCGCCCGGCTCGCCCAGTCGCAACCCGAGCTGCCCTTCCTGTGGGTCTGCAAGGGCCTCGAGGCCGGCACCGGCCTGCTGCCGCACCAGGCGGTCGCCGCCGTGCATCCGCGGGCGACCTGCGGCGCGCTCACCGGCCCCAGCTTCGCGGCCGAGGTCGCACGCGGGCTGCCCGCCGCCGTCACCATCGCCTCGGCCGACGATGCCTTCGCCGACCGCATGGCGCACGAACTCCACGGCCCGCGCCTGCGCCTCTACGCCAACGCCGACATCATCGGCGCCGAGGTCGGCGGCGCGGTCAAGAACGTCATGGCCATCGCCACCGGCATCTGCGACGGC
Organism: Pseudomonadota bacterium; assembly: GCA_021849505.1. Lineage (GTDB taxonomy): Bacteria > Pseudomonadota > Gammaproteobacteria > Burkholderiales > Rhodocyclaceae > Sulfuricystis. Next base: position 4,164 of record JAJZSW010000057.1, on the reverse strand, counting down.
CTCGGCCTCGGCCTCAACGCCCGGGCCGCGCTGATGACGCGCGGACTGGCGGAAATCACGCGCTTCGGCGTCGCGCTCGGCGCCCATCCCGAAACCTTCATGGGGCTGGCCGGCATGGGCGACCTGATCCTGACCTGCACCGGCGACCTCTCGCGCAACCGCCGCGTCGGCCTCGCGCTCGCCGCAGGCAAGCCGCTCGACCAGATCCAGCGCGAGCTCGGCCATGTCGCCGAAGGCGTGCTGACGACCCACGAAGTCGCGCAGCGTGCCGCCAAGCTCGGCGTCGATATGCCGATCACCGCGACAGTCTGTGAAGTACTCGATGGCAAGCTATCACCCGCCGGCGCGGTCGAGCGGCTGATGAAACGCGAACCCAAGCACGAGTAGGCCCGCAATCCCCCAGCCCCTTTCTCGCGAAAGGGGAAACTTTGTGCTCGCTGCGCTCGAAATGTGTTGCCGTCCTGCCAGCGACTACTTTCAGCAGCCGCCGGCGAACCCCTGCTGCCGCCAGGCTTCGTAAACGGCGATCGCCACTGTATTCGAGAGGTTCAGGCTGCGGTTGCCCGGCATCAAGGGCAGGCGCAGGCGCCGCTCCGGCGGCAGGGATGCGAGGATGTCAGGGGGCAGCCCGCGCGACTCCGGGCCGAAGACGAAGGCATCGCCGGGTCGGAAAGCGACGCTGTCGTAGCGTTGCGTACCCTTGGTGCTGAAGGCGAACCGCCGCGCGGCGCCCAGCGCCGCCAGGCAGGCGGCCCAGTCCGGATGCACGCGCACCGCGGCGAATTCGGCGTAATCCAGCCCGGCGCGCCGCAGCGAGGCGGCGCCGACATCGAAGCCGAGCGGCTCGACGAGGTGGAGCCCGCAACCCGTATTCGCCGCCAGCCGGATCACATTGCCGGTATTGGGCGGGATTTCCGGCTGATATAGAACGATCTGGAACATGGGGGCTGTGGCAAGGTAGGGGCCCCGAAGTTTATCCAATGGCGTGAACCCTGATGGCAAGACCGGAGAAGATTCGACTCGGCGACCTGCTCGTGCAGCAGAACGTCATCACCCCCGAGCAGCTGCGGCTCGCGCTGGAGGAGCAGAAGCGCAGCGGCCGCAAGCTGGGCCGCGTGCTGGTCGAATCCGGCTATGCCACCGAGGAGGGCATCTCGCGCGCGCTGGCGCGCCAGCTCGGCGCCGATTTCGTCGATCTCAAGGTGTTCCAGCCGCGGGCCGACCTGGTCAAGCTGCTGCCCGAAGCGCAGGCGCGCCGCTTCCGCGCGCTGGTGCTGGACGAACGCAACGGCCTGTTGCGCGTCGGCATGTCCGACCCGACCGACCTCACCGCCTTCGATGAGGTTGCGCGTGTCGTCAAGCGCGACATCGATCTCGTCGTGGTCACCGAGGGCCAGTTGCTGCCCCTGCTCGACCGCGTCTATCGCCGCACCGAGGAAATCTCGAACCTCGCGAAGGACCTCACGCAGGAAATGGGCGACATCCCGATCGAGTTCGGCACGGGTCTTTCCCTCACGCCGGGGGCCGAGGATGCGCCGGTCGTGCGCCTGCTGCAGACGGTCTTCGAGGAAGCCCAGAAGACCCGCGCTTCCGACATCCACATCGAGCCGCAGGAAAAGTCCCTGTCGATCCGCTTCCGCATCGACGGCGTGCTGCACCTGCAGACCGAGGCCGACAGCAAGATCGCGCCGGCGCTGGTGCTGCGCCTGAAGCTGATGTCCGGCCTCGACATCTCGGAAAAGCGCCTGCCGCAGGACGGCCGCTTCGCCATCAAGCTGCGCGGCACTCCCGTCGATGTCCGCATCTCGACGATGCCGACGCAGCACGGCGAGTCGGTGGTGATGCGCCTGCTCGCCCAGAACACCGGCCTGCTGCAGCTCGACAAGCTGCACATGCCGCCGCACGTGCTGGCGCGCTTCCGCCACGCGATTGCCCGGCCCTCCGGCATCGTGCTGGTCACCGGCCCGACCGGCTCGGGCAAGACGACCACACTGTATGCCGCGCTCAACGAGCTCAACAGCCCGGAAAAGAAGATCATCACCGTCGAGGACCCGGTCGAATACCGGCTGCCCGGCCTCAACCAGGTGCAGGTGCACGAGAAGATCGACCTCTCCTTCGCGCGCGTGCTACGCACCGCCCTGCGCCAGGACCCGGACATCATCCTCGTCGGCGAGATGCGCGACCAGGAGACCGCCGAGATCGGCATGCGCGCGGCGATGACCGGCCACCTCGTGCTCTCCACGCTGCACACCAACGACGCGCTGTCCTCGCCGGTGCGCCTGCTCGACATGGGCGTACCGCGCTACATGGTCGCGCTGTCGATCCAGATGGTGCTCGCGCAGCGCCTCGTGCGCGTCATCTGCCCGAACTGCAGCGCGCCGCACACCCCCGAGCCACACGAACGCGAATGGCTCAAGTACGAGCTCGGCGAGCGCATCGACCAGTTCGGCTACGCAAAGGGGCGCGGTTGCGCCCACTGCGCCAATACGGGTTACCAGGGCCGGCAGGCGGTGTACGAGTTCCTCGAGATGACCAACGCGCTGGTCGAGGCCGCCAACCACGGCGACCCGAACGCCTTCGTCCAGCTCGGCCGCCAGCAGATGGCCGGCAACACGCTGCGGCGCGATGCCGTGCGGCTCGTCACCGAAGGCCGCACCACCATCGACGAAGCCATGCGCGTGGCCACCCAACTGGACGACTAGTGGCTGCCTTCACCTACCGCGGCCGCAACGGCGCCGGCGAAGCCGTCAGCGGCGTGCTTGAGGGCGCGACCGCGGCGGCCGTCGCCGACGTGCTGTTCGGCAGCGGCGTCACGCCCACCGAGATCAAGCCCGCGCCGGCCGGCGCCGCCCGGAAAAGCGCCGCTTCCGCGCAGGGTTTCAATCCCTTCGCGCCGAAGATCATGCACGTGGACATCCTGCTGTTCACGCGCCAGCTTTACACGCTGTTGAAAGCCGGCGTGCCGATCATGCGGGCGCTGGGCGGCCTGCAGGATTCGAGCGCCAATCCGGCCATGAAGACGCTGCTCGGCCAGGTGCGCGAGAGCCTCGATTCCGGCCGCGAACTGTCGATGTCGCTGGCGCGCCACCCGCAGGTGTTCACTCCCTTCTACCTCGCGATGGTGCGCGTCGGCGAGATGACCGGCCGGCTCGAAGAGGTCTTCCTGCGCCTCTTCGACCACATGGAGTTCGAGCGCTTCATGCGCGAACAGGTCAGGTCGGCGCTGCGCTACCCGATGTTCGTCATCCTTGCGATGGCCGTCGCGATGTTCGTCGTCAACATCTGGGTGATCCCCGCGTTCGCCAAGGTCTTCGCGGGCTTCGGCGCGGCGTTGCCGCTGATGACGCGCATCCTGATCGGCTTCTCGAACTTCATGGTGGCCTGGTGGCCGGCCCTGATCGGCGGCATCGCCGTGGCCGGTTTCGCCTTCAAGTCATGGATCGGCACGCGCCGCGGCCGCTATCTGTGGGACAAGCTCAAGCTGCGCCTGCCGATCGCCGGCAAGATCGTGCGCAAGGCCACCCTCGCCCGCTTCGCGCGCAGCTTCGCCCTCGCCACGCGTTCCGGGGTGCCGGTCATTCAGGCGCTGACCACGGTCGCCCAGACGGTCGACAACAGCTTTATCGCCGCGAAGGTCGAGCAGCTGAGAAACGGCGTCGAGCGCGGCGAATCGGTGCTGCGCGCCGCCATCGCCACGGGAGCCTTCACCCCGGTGGTGCTGCAGATGATCGCGGTCGGCGAGGAATCGGGTTCGCTCGACGAGATGATGGAAGAGATCTCCGGCATGTACCAGAACGAGGTTGAGTACGAGCTCAAGACGCTCGCCCAGCAGATCGAGCCGCTCCTGATCGTGCTGCTCGGGGCGATGGTGCTGGTGCTGGCCCTCGGCATCTTCCTGCCGCTGTGGGATCTCGGCAGCGTGGCGATGAAGCGGTGACGGCTCAAGAAAAGCCCTTTACTGCCGTAAAAAATATTTGATGAAAGGAATGCTCATGGCAACCCCGAAGTTACGCAATCGCACCGCCGGCTTCACCCTGATCGAACTGGTGATCGTCATCACGATTCTGGGCATCCTCGCCGCGATCGCGCTGCCGAAATTCGTTGCGCTGCAGCGCGACGCGCGCATCGCCAAGCTGCAGGCGGCGCGCGGCGCGGTGAATGCCG
>JAJZSW010000056.1 GCA_021849505.1 Pseudomonadota bacterium | reverse complement strand
TGGCGCCGAAATATTCGCCTGCGGCGCGGCGCCGATCAGCTTGAGCAGGTCGGCTGGCGTTTCGGCGGCGAAGGCGGCCTCGCCCATTCGCACGCCCAGTTCGCGCTCGATGCGCGCGAACAGTTCGACGCGCGCCAGGCTGTCGAGACCGTAGTCGCGTTCCAGGTGGTGATCCGCTCCGCAGGCGGAAAAGTCGCGCCCACCGGGCTTCAGCTCCCGCGCGAGCGCGCGCACGATCTCCAGCAGGCGCTCGACATCCGTTTCTGCAGAACTCATGCCCGCCTCCGGCGATACAACTGGCGCGCGACGAGCCATGCCGCCAGCGCCGCGACGGCGTGCTTCAGCGCATGGCCGCCGACGATGCCGTCGGTGAAGGCGAACACCGCGCGGTCGCTCAGGTCGAACAGCAGGGCGACGAGGTAGAGGCCGACGACCGCCAGCGCGACGCGCCCGTGGCTGTAACGCGGCGGGTAGAGCCAGATCAGCAGCGGGACGAGCAGTATCGGCATGAGTTGAACCAGCAGCCAGGGGCGCAGATCGCCGGCGCCTTGCGTCTCGCTCCAGTACCAATAAACGACGGCAGCTTGTCCGACGATGCAAAGCGGGGCGAGCAGCGCAACGCCAACCCTTGTCCCGACGCGCTCGGCAATCACCGCGGACAACCAGGCCATGAAGGCCAGCGCCATCGCCGCGCGGTCCCAGGCCAGCCCTGCGTTGTCCGGGGAGAGGTGATAGTACGCCGAGGCCAGGCCGATCAGGACGACGGAGAAGAAAAACAGCGCATAGGGCCGGCGCTCGCGCGGGTCGATGAAGACAGGTCGAAACTTCGCGCCGAGAAGAACGTAGAGGCCCCACGCGCCTGCCAGCACGAAGAAGGCATTGCTGGCGGTGTCGAGGCAATTGGGCAGGCCGAGACAGACGCGCCGGTCGGCGAAGTCGTGATAAGACGGCGGCTGGGCAAGGGGCGGCGCTAGGAATGCCAGCGCCGCCAGAGCCGCGGCCAGCGCTGCGAGGGGAATGGTTACGGGCCGCATCGTGCTCAAGCGCCCTCCTCTTTCAGCATGCGCCGCAGGGTCTTGCGATGAGCGATTTTGGCAGCGGGCCGTAGGCTCACGGCGGGGGCGGATACCGGATGCTCCATGAGCTCGATCTTACTCCGCGTCGCCGCCGCGCGACCGCCGTATCGCACGCGACCAGCAGGGCGAGCGGAAGGAAGACGGTGCGGCCGGCGGGACGCTCACGGCCTCAGCCCGTGTTGTCGGCGGCGCCCTTGATCCAGGGGAGCACATGCATCGGCATCAGCCTGTCCCCTGCGCCCCGGCATCCATGATGCGGGGGCGGCAAGCGCGGCTTGCCGGGGCGTCGCCGTTCCCCGCCAGCCATGCCGCCGCCGCGCTAGTCGACGGCGCGCACCTCATGCTTCGGCGCGGCAAAGCTGTTTCCTGAAATAGTCGATGAATCAACGGCGCCGAGGAACTCGGCGAGCAACAGGTGCGGATCATTCGTTCATGGAATTCCTGATCAGAAATTCGGCCAGGACATTGACCCAGGCTTCGCGCATGAAGATGAATCCGTCGTTGTGGCCGCCCGCCAGTTGCAGAAAAAGCTTGGGTTCCGATGCCGCTTCGAACAGCATTTCAGCGTGACGGACGGGGATGGTCTCGTCATCCGGACTGTGGGCAACCAGCAGCGGAGCGCGCACTGCTGCGAGCGCAGCGCGGGTGTCGTAACGCAGGCGAACCAGCCATCGCGCCGGCAGCCAGGGATAGAGGTCCGCCGCAAGCTCCGGCGCCGAGGTGAAAACCGAAGACAGCACCAGCGCCCCTGGCTGCTCCCGCGCCGCCAGCCAGGCCGCCACTGCGCCCCCCAGGGATTCGCCGAACAGGACGATGCGCCCGGGCGCAATGCCGTGCTGCCGGGTCAGGTAATCCCAGGCGGTCTGGGCATCCCGATATAAGCCTTCCTCGGAGGGCTGGCCGGTGCTGCGGCCGTAGCCGCGATAATCGAAAATCAGGACGCCATAACCCAGGCGATGGAACATGGCGATCGTTTCCATGCGGTGGGAGATGTTGCCGGCATTGCCGTGCAGGATGAGCACGACGCCGCGCGCCTGCGGCCTGGGTACGAACCAGGCATCCAGCCGTTCGCCGTCTGGTGTGGCCAGGGTCAGCGGCTCGTAGTCGAGGCCATGTTCGCGCGGGGTGGACAGGATCTCGCGGCCGATCTGCGGGTAATAAGCCAGATTTTCCTGGAAGAAAAACAGCAGGGCGGATAAGCCGCCATAAGCCAACGCCAGGGTTCCCAGCAGATTCCAGAGCATTTTGCCCATCTCGCTTGAAATCAACCTGAATCGCCCCGGCAATCGTAGATGGACGAGTGGATAAAGCAGTTCAGTCTGCCCGAGTATGAGCGTGCCGTGCCTCTGGTGATCGTCATGCTTGAGTCGAGGCGGGACTGTCGCTCTTCACCCGCCGCAGCAGCAGATCCACGAGGTCGCCCGGCACCGGGAAGACGATGGTGTTGGTCTTGTCGCCGGCGATGCCGGTCAGGGTCTGCAGGTAGCGCAACTGCATGGCCTCGGGCCGACGCGCGAGGATTTCCGCCGCCGCCAGCAGCTTCTCGGAGGCTTGCAATTCGCCCTCGGCGTGGATGATCTTGGCGCGCCGCTCGCGTTCCGCCTCGGCCTGGCGGGCGATGGCGCGCACCATGGATTCGTCGATGTCCACGTGCTTGATCTCGACGTTGGAAACCTTGATGCCCCAGGCGTCGGTCTGCGCGTCCAGCACCTGCTGGATGTCCTGGTTGAGGGTTTCCCGCTCAGCCAGCATCTCGTCCAGCTCGTGCTTGCCGAGCACGGAGCGCAGCGTGGTCTGCGCGAGCTGGCTGGTGGCGTCCAGATAGTTTTCCACCTGCAGGATCGCCTTGGCCGGCTCGACGACGCGGAAATACACCACCGCGTTCACCTTCACCGAGACGTTGTCGCGCGAGATCACGTCCTGGCTGGGCACGTCGAACACCACGATGCGCAGATCAACGCGCACCATCTGCTGGATGCCCGGCAGCACGATTACCAGGCCCGGCCCCTTCACCTTCCAGAAGCGCCCGAGCATGAACACGATGCCGCGCTCGTATTCGCGCAGGATACGGAAACTGGACGCCAACAGCGCCAGCAGGACGAGGGGGATGGTCAGCCAGCCAAGATCAAACATGGTCGTTCTCCTTGGGGATGTAAACGTCGATCGGTTCCACTTCGAGGGTCAGGCCGTGCCGCGCCGCGACCCGCACTCTGGCGCCGCGCGGCAGCGGCACGCGGCTCTTGACCCGCCAGCGTTCGCCATGCACGCGCGCCCAGCCTTCGGTGGCGATGTCCTCCAGGGCTTCGCCCTCCATGCCCGGCAGTTCCTCGCCGCCGGTGAGTACGGGCCGCCGGCGTGCGCGTAACGCCAGACCGGCGACGGCGAAGCTGAACAGGGCCGAGACGGCCGCCAGCGGCACGACCAGCGACCAGGAGATGCCGTAGCCGGGAAGGTCGGTGTCGATCAGCATCACCGAGCCGAGCACGAAGGCGATGACGCCGCCCACGCCCAGGGCACCGAAGCTGGGCAGGAAGGCTTCCGCCAGCATGAAGCCGATGCCGAGCAAAATCAGCGCCAGGCCGACATAGTTGACCGGCATGAGTTGCAGCGCGAACAGGGCGAGCAACAGGCAGATGCCACCGATCACCCCGGGAAACAGCATGCCGGGGTTGGAGAATTCGTAGAGCAGCCCATAGATCCCCAGCAGCAGCAGGATATAGGCGATGCCGGGGTCGCCGATGACCGCCAGCAGTTGGCTGCGCCAGTCCGCCGCGACGCGGGTGACAGTCGCCCCTGCCGTGTCGAGCGTGATTTCGCCGCCATCCAGTTTTACCTTGCGGCCGTGCAGTTGTTCGAGAAGGTCGGCGACATCGACCGCGACGATGTCGATCACCTTTTCCCGCAGCGCCGCCTTGGCCGACAGGCTCACTGCCTCGCGCACCGCCCGCTCCGCCCAGTCAGCGTTGCGCCCGCGCAGTTCGGCCAGGCCGCGCAGGTAGGCGGCGGCGTCGTTGATCGCCTTGCGCGTCTTCGCGTCGACGGGCGGGGCCGGCCGGGCCTCGCCATTGCTCGCGTCCTTTTCTCCAGCCTTGCGCGGCTTGTCGGCGGGCGGCTCGGGCGCGCCCATGGGCAATAATTCCACTGGCGTGGCGGCGCCCAGATTGGTCGCCGGGGCCATGGCGGCGATGTGGCTGGCGTACAGCAGATAGGTGCCGGCGCTGGCCGCGCGCGCGCCCTGGGGCGAAACGAAGGTCGCCACCGGCACGGGGGAAGCCAGGACGGCCTGGATGATGTCGCGCATCGAGGTGTCCAGGCCGCCCGGCGTGTCGAGCTCGATCACCACCAGGCGCGCTCGCGCGTCCTTTGCCCTGTCGAGGCCCCGCACCAGATAGTCGGCGCTGGCGGGGCCGATGGTGCCTTTTACGCTCAGCAGATGCACCTCTCCGGCCTTCACTGGCACCACATGGAGCAGCGCCAGCAAAGGGACTAGCAGCAGCCAGCGCCATGGACCGTCGCGATGCGCCGCCTTCATCGCCACTGCCCCGCGACCGCAAGACCATCTTCGTGCTTTGTCATGACAATATCCTGTTGAAAGACAACCACCAGACAATGCGCGTGAAAACAATACTTCGCCTTCCTTCCCCTTAGTCTCCCCCTTCTTCAACATAGTTGCATTGCCATGATTTTGTTAGGGGTTGGCCAGCGACGGCCTTGGGCATGCTGCGTGATGCCGAAGATGCCGATCTCGCCCGAGACCGGCTGCAAGCGACTATGCAGGCAGAGTGAAGGTAATATCGACGCCTTCGATTTGCCGCGGCAGAAAGGCCAGGTCATGATTGCCAGGACACCGACGTTGTACATCGCCGCTCCCGCAGGCTCGTAAAGTCGGCTCTGGCGAGACGGCACATGCTGCGCCCCGAACTCCTTGCTGCTGCCCGCGATGTTTCCGCGGCCGACTGGCAGCGGCTCGCCACGGACGGCGATCCCTTCGTCAGCCGCGCATTTCTCGGTGCGGTCGAGCAATGCGTCACTGCGCGCGGACCGCTCGGCTGGCAACCGCTGCACCTCGCGCTGCGCGACGCCGCCGGACGCATCGCCGGCCTCTTGCCCCTGTACCAACGCCATCACTGGTACGGCGATTTCGCCATGGACTACGCCTGGGCACCGGCCTGGCAGCAGGCTGGCCTGAACTACTTTCCCAAGCTCGTCAGCGGCGTACCCTTCACGCCCTCGCCGGGGCCACGCCTGCTGGTGGCCAAAAACGACGACGCCACGCGCGCCGCGCTAATCGCCGCCGCCATCGACCTGACCAGGGAAACCGGTGCCTCCAATTGGCAGTGCCTGTTCGTGCGCGAGTCCGACCGTGCTGCGCTCGAAGCTGCCGGCCTGCTCCTGCGGCGCGGCGTGCAGTTCCATTGGATCAATCGCGGCTACCGCGACTTTGCCGACTTCCTGGCCACCTTCACGGCCGAGAAGCGCAAGAAGCTCAAGCGCGAGCGGCGCGCGGTGAGCGACGCCGGCCTGCGCATCGAGACGCGTCACGGCGACGAGATCGACGACGCCTTGTGGTCAGCGATCCACCGCCATTACCGCAGCACCTTCGAGCGGCTCGGCGGCGTAGCGGCGTTCAGTGCCGAGTTCTTCCGCAGCGTCGGCGCAGCGCTGGGTGGGCGCATGGTGGTGTTCTGCGCCTTCGACGGCGAACGACCCGTGGCTTCGGCGATCTGCTACCGCGACGATGCTGTGCTCTACGGCCGTCACTGGGGCACCGACATCGACTGCCCCGGCCTGCATTTCGAGCTGTGCTACCACGCCGGCATCGAGTACGCGATTTCTCACGGCCTGCAGCGCTTCGAGCCCGGCGCGCAGGGCGAGCACAAGATCGCGCGCGGCTTCGAGCCGGTGTCCACCTGGTCCGCCTTCTGGATCGCCGCTCCGCGCCTGCGCGACGCGGTGGCGCGCTACCTCGCGCGCGAGGATGGCGTGATGCTCGACTACCAGGACGAGATGGCGGGCCGGCTGCCGTACCGGGCGGCCGAGCCGGGGGCGGGCTAGGGCTGCGTCGGCGGGAAGGCGGCGACCGTGTCCGGAATCGACTCCGCCGGCGCCGGCCGGCTCAGATAGAAGCCCTGGATCTGGTCACAGCGGTGCCGGTGCAGGAAGTCTCGCTGGCCGGCGGTTTCCACGCCCTCGGCGATTACCTTGAGTTCGAGATCCTTGGCGATGCCGATTACCATGCGCACGATGGCGGCGTCGTTCGCATTGGTTTCGAGATCGGTGACGAAGGAGCGGTCGATCTTGATCTTGTCGAGGGGGAAGCGCTTCAGATAGGCAAGACTGGAATAGCCGGTGCCGAAGTCGTCGATGGACAGGCGGACACCGAGGACCTTGAGCTGGCCGAGCAGGGTGACCACGCGTTCCGGTTCCTCCATGATGACGCTCTCGGTGATCTCGAGTTCCAGCCAGCGGGGATCGAGGCCGGAAACCGCGAGCGCTTCGCGCACCTGCTCGACGATGCTGCCGTCGTGGAACTGCGGCGCCGAAATGTTGACGGCGACCACCCACGGCGGCAGCCCGGCATCCTGCCAGGCGCGGTTCTGGCGGCAGGCCTCGGCGAGCACCCAGCGCCCGATCGGCAGTATCAACCCGCTCTCTTCCGCCAGCGGAATGAACTGGCCCGGCGGGACGACGCCCAGTTCGGGATGGCGCCAGCGCAGCAGGCATTCGACGCCGACCACGCGGTGGCTTTCGAGGTCGTGCTGCGGCTGGTAGTGCAGCAGGAACTCGCCGCGGTCGAGGGCGGCGCGCAGGTCGCTCTCGAGGCGCAGGCGCTCGGCCATCTCCCGGTTCATCTTGTGCGAGAAAAAGCGGAACTGGTTCGGGCCGGCCGCCTTTGCGCTGTGCATGGCGGCATCGGCGTTGCGCAGCAGCGTAGCGGCATCGGTGCCGTCCCCGGGGAAAAGGCAGATGCCGGCGCAAGCGGTCGATACCACCTCGCTGCCATCGATGGGCAGCGGCTGGGCGATCGCATCGAGCAGCTTGCGCACGATGGCCTCGACTGCGCCGGTGTCGCTGTTTCCGGTGGTGAGTACGCCGAACTGGTCGCTGCCGAGGCGGCCGAGCACGTCTTCATCGCGCAGCAGGTGGCGCAGCCGCGTGCCGGTCGCGCGCAGCAGGGTGTCGCCGGCCTCGTGGCCGAATCCGTCGTTGATGCGCCCGAGGTTGTCGAGGTCGAAGATTAGCAATGTCCCGCGACGACCGTTGCCGAGCCATTCGCCGAGGACGCGGCCGAAGTCGTGGCGGTTCGGCAGGCCGGTCATCTGGTCGCGCGTCGCCAGCGACTTGATGCGTGCTTCCGCAGCCTTGCGCTCTGTGAGGTCGGTGGTCTGGACGATGAAGTTCTGGAGATGATTCTGCTCATCGCGCACGACGTTGATGTTGCACCAGAGCGGGCGGTCCCTGCCCGCGCGGGTGTGCAGCCAGATCTCGCCGCGCCAGTTGTCTTGGGTCGTTACCTCGTCCCGCAGCCGTTCGAGCAGGCTCTCCAGGTGCTGCGGCGCGGCGAGCTCGCCCGGGTCGTGGCCTGCCAGTTCGGCCAGGCCGTAGCCGCTGGTATGTTCGAAGGCACGGTTGCACAGGATGACCCGGGCTTGCGCGTCGAGAATCAGGAGCCCTTCGGTGCTGTTGTCGAAGACCTGGGTGACGAGGCGTTGCCGCCGCTCGGCCTCGAAGCGCAGCGTGATGTCCCAGGCCACGCCGGCGAGCCCGCGCGCCTTGCCGTCGGTGCCGTAGACGGGAACGCGCAGGAACTCGTACAGGCGCCGTCCCGCATTCGTGTCGAACCAGACCTCGTCGCGCACCGGCGCATTGTCGCGATAGACGCGGAGCTGAGCCTCGCGCAGCTGCGCTGCGGTCCCGGGCGGGAAAAGGTCGAAGGTGGTCTTGCCGACCACCGCGTCCATCGGCAGGCCGATATTGCGGCAGAAGGCCGCGTTGGTGGCGAGGACGCGGGCGTCGGTGTCGACCAGCCAGGCGGGATCGGGAATCGCGTCGAGCAGCGCGCGGCCTTCGCGTTCCTTGGACTGGAAGGCCGCGGCCATGTCCTGCGCCATGGCCGTGGCACGCGCTTAGCTGCGCGTCCAGGCCCAGAGCAGGGCGGCGAGGGCCAGGGCGAGAATGGTGCCGAGCAGCGCATAGACCAGGGCGCGGTGCCTCCATTCGGCAAGGAATTCGCTTTCGGCGAGGCCGATGCTGAAGACGAACGGCAGCCCCTCGACCTTGCGGAACGCGAACTGGCGCATTTCGTTGTCGATCAACGCCGCACGGCTGAAGGTTCCCGTCGTTTCACCCGCGGCCAGACGCTGCGGGATCGGACTGCCGACCAGCTTCTGGCCGCGCCAGTCTGGTCGCGACGGCCAGCGCGCGACCATCTCCAGGTTGCTGGTCCAAAGGGTGACGTTGCCGCGGCCGCCGACGTCGAGGGTGGCATAGAACTGTTCGAGGAAGTCGGTGCGCACGGACGCCAGAATGATGCCGGCGAAGTTGCCGGCGTCGTCCTCGATGCGGCGCGCGAGGACGAATACCCAGTCGCCGGTGACGCGCGACAGCAGGGGCTCGGAAATGACGAGGCCGGCGCCAGGGTCATCGCGCAGCTTCACGAAATACGGACGATCGCCGATGGTCGCCGCCGACAGCGTGCCGCTGCCGTCGTAGAGGTAGCGTCCGTCGGCATCGGCGATGCGGAAGCTCAAGGCCTCTGGCAGGAGGGCGAGGTAGCTCGACAGGGCTGGTTCGACCTCGGCCCGCGGCGCGCGGCGGATCACCGCGTGCCGGTGGTTCGCGGCGAACCCGGACAGGCGCAGGTCGATCTTCTGCACGATGGCCAGGAGATGCCCCTCGAGCACCTTGTTCAGGGTGCTGGCGATCCTTTCGGCGTCACGCCTTTCGCGCTCGAGCGAATTGTGCAGATCGGCACCGATCCAGGCGGCAAGGCAAAACCACAACAACGCAACCAAGCCCGTGCCGGCGCGCAGAGAAATCTTCAATCGTCCTCCCCAGGCTCTTCGGCGGCCGGTAGTTGATATGCAAAATATGCACTAAGTTTATTGCATTCCGGCCTGTTCCCGGTCATGAAGATGACGAAAGATTGGCCTGATGCCGGTACTGGAAGATATCGGAAAAAGTCCGCTTGTCTTGAGCCGGATTGACATCTCCGCGGGTCCGTACCAAGCTTGGCGGGACGGGTGCCCGACCAGACGGGCATGCGAAGAATGGAGGTGCGCTCATGCGACAGTTCAAACTCGGCAAGGCCTTTACCCTGATGGAACCGGGACCGGTCGTCCTCGTGACGACCCGGGATGGGGAGAAAAGCAACATCATGACCATCTCGTGGACGATGGTGGTGGACTTCACTCCGCAATTCGCCCTCACCACGGGCCCCTGGAATTACTCCTTCGCCGCGCTGAAAAAGCATCGGGAATGCGTGATCGCGATTCCCACCATCGACATGCTGGATCAGGTGGTCGGGATTGGCACCTGTTCCGGCAGAGACACCGACAAGTTTGCCCGATTCGGCCTCACGCCCCTGGCGGGCAAGGTGGTCAAGGCGCCGTTGATCAAGGAATGCCTGGCCAACATCGAGTGCAAGGTCATCGACATCGTCAGCAAGCACAACATCGTCGTGCTGGAGGGCGTTGCCGCCTACAGGAATTCCGCGCGCAAGGAGAAACGGACGATCCACGCCGTCGGCGACGGCAGCTTCATCGTCGATGGGCGCAGGCTCGATCGCAGGAAGATGATGGCCGCCAAGCTTCCCCCGGGCCTCTAGAGCGCCGGCCATCTGAGTAAAAGAACACTCGATGAGCGAACCCAAGCTGAGCCTTGCGGCCCTGTACCGCTACCCGGTCAAGGGCTTGAGCGCCGAACGGCTGGCCGGCGTCGATCTCGTTGCGGGCGGCGGCATCCCCGGCGACCGGCGTTATGCGATTTCCCGCGGCGCCGATCCAGCCGATGCGGTCGATCCGGCACCGGCCGGCTGGCGGCCCAAGGCCGCGTTCCTCGCGCTCCACAACCTTCCGGCGCTGGGTGCGCTGGACTGCCGGGTCGATCCGGCCAGCGGCCGCATCGAGATCCGTCGGCAGGGGCAGCTGCTGGCCTCCGGCGATCCGCGCGATCCGGCCGGGAAGGACGCGCTCGAACGTTTCTTCGCCGCGTTCGCCGGTCCCGCGGCCCGCGGCATGCCCCGGCTCTACGCGGCCGACGGCGTCGCCCTGACGGATTCCCGCACGCCGCTGGTCTCCGTGGTCACGCTCGCCTCCCTGCACGATCTGGAACGGAGCCTCGACGAGTCCATCGACGTGCGCCGCTTCCGGGTGAACCTCGTCATCGACGGCGGCCTGCCCTGGCAGGAATTCGACTGGGTCGGGCAGGAGATCCGCTGTGGGGAGGTCGTGCTGGCGGTCGAAGAGCGCATCGTGCGCTGCGCGGCCATCCACGCGAACCCGCGCACGGGCGAGGCCGACGGCGACCTGCTGCGGCCCCTGTCGCGGCGCTTCGGCGAGGCGGTGTTCGGCGTCTATGCGCGCGTCGTGCGCGGCGGTCGCCTGGAGGCCGGCGCCCGCGTCAGCGCACCCGCGGCTGGCCGCTTGAGCGACCGTTCGAGTCTCGGCCTGCGGTGAAACGAACATCCGCTAGTATGCTTGCCATGAATGTGCTCACTCGCGATCTGCTGGCGATCGTCCTGGCGACGCTGCTCGTCCTGCTCGGCGGCTGCGGCGGGGAAGCGCCCCGGCAGCCTGCCCTCCCGGCGGGGGCGAGCGTCCTGGCCATCGGCGACAGCGTCACCTTCGGCACCGGCGCCGCGACCGGCCAGGACTACCCCACTCAGCTTGCTGCCATCACCGGCTGGGCCATCCACAACCACGGCATTCCCGGCGATACCGCCGCGGGGGTGAACGACCGGATCGCCGCGGCCCTGGCCGAGACCCGGCCGGCGCTCGTGCTGCTGGAAATCGGCGGCAACGACTTCCTGCGCCGCAAGCCGGAAGCCGAGGTCAAGGAGCAGATCCGGACGAGCCTCAAGCAGATCCGGTCAAATGACATTCCCGTCGTGCTGGTGGCCGTCCCGCAGGCCTCGCCCCTCGGCGCGCTGCTTGGCCGGCTGCCCGATGCGCCGCTCTATGCCGAACTGGGTCATGAGGAAAACGTCGCCGTCGTACGCGATGTTTTGGCCGACGTGCTGTCCGAGGAGGCATTGAAAGCCGATGCCATCCATCCCAACGCTGCGGGCTACCGGCGGATGGCGGAAGGCATTGCCGAGGCGTTGACCCGCGCGGGCTACTTGCGGCGCTGAGCGACGCTTGCCGTCAGGGTTTCCTGAACTCCAGGAAGTAGTTCTCGCGCAGGAAGCCATGGGTGCGCTCCAGCACGAAGCCCGCCGCGCTGACTTCGGCGATCACCGTCTCGCGGTCGGCCCGCACGTGGCCCATGACCCAGGGGCTGGAGCGCCCGGGGATCTTTTCGTAATCGATGACGATCAGCCGTCCGCCGGGCTTGAGGGCGGCATGGAGCGAGGCGAGCATCGCCTGCGGATATTCGAAGTGGTGGTAGGTGTCGCTGGTGAAGACGAGATCGACGCCGTTGGCCGGCAGACGCGCGTCCTGTGCGCCGCCCAGCAGCGTCCGCACCTGCTTCAGCCCGGCCTGGCGGGCGCGTGCCTCGATGCCGCGCAGGAATTCCGGAACGATGTCCTGCGCGATTGCCGTCCCGCCAGCGCCGACTTTCTCGGCGAACAGCAGGGACATGACGCCCGTGCCGGCGCCGACATCGGCGACGACCATGCCCGGCCGGATCGCCAGCGCCTCGACGATCGCATGGCGGTGCTCGTGGATTTCCCGTCCTTCGTTCTCGAAGACGGCACGCCAGCCCGCGAAGTCGGGGTTTTCGTAGGAACGATTGACGCCCGGCGCGACGCTGCGTTCCTGCGCGCCGGCCAACCCGGGCAGGAGGGCCAGCAGGATGAGGATCAGGCCAAGGCGTCTCATGGGCGGGCGGCCTCGTACAGCGGCATCACCTTCGGCAGTTGATGCTGGATGTCCTCGATGCGGGTTTCCCCGGACGGGTGGGTCGACAGGAATTCGAGCGGCCGGCCCTTGCCGGCCGCGGCCATCTTCTGCCACAGGCTTATGCCGGCACGCGGGTCGTAGCCGGCGCGCGCGGCGAGTTCGAGACCGACGATGTCGGCTTCGGTCTCGTCGCTGCGCGAGAACTTGAGCGTCAGCAGGTCGCCGCCCATGTGGAACAGGCCGGAATACTTGCCGCCGCCGATCAGCTCGCCCAGCAGGCTGGCGCCGATGTTGGTCGCGAAGGACTTGGCCATGCGCTCGCGTGCGTGCTCCCAGAGGGCGTGCGCGATCTCGTGGCCCATGATCATGGCCACCTCGTCGTCGGTGAGCTTGAGCTGATCCAGGATGCCGGTGAAGAAGACGATCTTGCCGCCGGGCATGCAGAAGGCGTTGATCTGCTTCGAGCCGATCAGGTTCACCTCCCAGCGCCATTCCTTCGCGCGCGGGTTGAAACGCTCGGCATGGGGGATCAGCTTGCGGGCGATGGCACGCAGGCGCCGGACCTCGGGATGGTTATCGGGGGCCAGGGCTTGCTTGCTGTCGGCTTCCTTGAGCAACTGCCCGTATTGTCGTGCGGCCTGCGTCTCGACCTGCTGGGCAGGGACGAGATTGCGCATCATGGAAGGCTTGCCGGCATCGACGCTCTGGGCCGGCGCCGCGGGGGCGAAAGCGATCATCATGGCGCCGAACAGCGCCAGGGCGGGGTTACGGAGCAGATTGATTCGCTGGGATCGTCGGGTCACGGTCTTTCAGGTTCAGTGGTGTCACCAAGATGCAAACGGGCGCCCTAGGGCGCCCGTAATTCCCGAAAAAAGTTCGCGATCAGGCGAAGTTCTTTTCCGCGAACGACCAGTTGACGAGGTTGGCGAGGAAGGTCTCGACGAACTTCGGGCGCAGGTTGCGGTAGTCGATGTAGTAGGCGTGCTCCCAGACGTCGACGCACAGCAGGGCCTTGTCGCTGGTGGTCAGCGGGGTGCCGGCGGCGCCCATGTTGACGATGTCGACCGAGCCGTCGGCCTTCTTGACCAGCCAGGTCCAGCCCGAGCCGAAGTTGCCCACGGCGGAGGCCTGGAAGGCCTTCTTGAACTCGTCGAGCGAGCCCCACTTCTTGTTGATCGCGTCGGCCAGCGCGCCGGTCGGGGCGCCGCCGCCGTTCGGCTTCATGCAGTTCCAGAAAAAGGTATGGTTCCAAACCTGCGCGGCGTTGTTGTAGATGCCGCCGGCGGGGGCCTTCTTGACGATGGCTTCAAGGTCGAGGGCTTCGTATTCGGTGCCCTTGATCAGGTTGTTCAGATTGGTGACGTAGGCCTGGTGGTGCTTGGCGTAGTGGTAGTCGAAGGTCTCCTCGGACATGTGCGGCGCGAGGGCATTCCTGGCATAGGGCAGCGGGGGCAGGGTGTGTTCCATGTTGTTCTCCGTTCTTGAGCTTGGGGGAAATGGTGCGTCGTTGATATGGGGACGAGGCCGGATATTACAAGCTTCGCTATTTCACGCGGGCGCTCACCTTGCCGCGGGCGAATTGCAGCTGCAAGTCGTCGCCCGCCGCCAGTTGCGCTGCATCGCGGACGATGGCGCCATCGGGACCGCGCACGATGCTGTAGCCGCGCTCCAGCGTGGCGAGTGGGGAGAGCGCGGCGAGCGCGCCCTGGCAGCGCGACAGCTGCTGGTGGCGGCGCGCGCACTGGGCGGCCATCGCCTGGCGCAGGCGGTGGCCGAGCCGGTCGAGGCGCGGCTGCTGGGCCTTGCGCTGTTGTATCGCCGCCTGCAGCCGGTGCGCCAGCAGCTCGAGGCGCTGGCGGGTGGCGGCGAGCCGCTGGGCGGGGTGGACGAGGCGCAGGGCGAGCCGGTCGAGCGCCTGCATGCGCGTTTCGAGCGCGGACTGGATGGTGCGTCGCAGGGCATCCTCCAGCGCGTCGATCTCGGCGGCGGCCTCGAACCAGCCGGCGCTGGCGAGTTCGGCGGCGGCGGTCGGCGTGGCGGCGCGCCGGTCGGCGACGTAGTCGACGATGGTGGTGTCGGTCTCGTGGCCGATGCCCGCGATAGTCGGCGCTGGCGAGACGGCAAGCGTGCGCGCCACGGCCTCGTCGTTGAAGGCCCAGAGGTCTTCGATGCTGCCGCCGCCGCGCACGACCAGCAGCAGCTCGCACTCATTCCGTGCATGGGCGGCGTTCAGCGCCGCGACGATGGCGGCCGGCGCGTCGGCGCCCTGCACCAACGTGGGGTAGATGATCAGTTCGACATGCGGCGCGCGGCGACGGAAGGCGGCGATCACGTCGCGGAGCGCGGCGGCCTGCGGCGAGGTGACGATGCCGACGCGCTTCGGGTAGCGCGGCAGCCCGCGTTTCCGCTCCGCAGCGAACAGGCCTTCGGCGGCGAGCTTCTCGCGCAGCTTGAGAAACAGTTCGTACAAGCGCCCGATGCCGGCCCGGCGCATGCCTTCGACGTTGAGCTGGAAGTCGCCGCGTGCCTCGTACAAGGTGACGAGCGCCTGCACTTCCACCTGCTGGCCGTTGTCGAGCTGCCACGGCAGCAACTGGGCGCGCGAGCGGAACATTACGCAGCGCACCTGCGCCTGGGCGTCCTTCAGCGAGAAATACACATGCCCGGAGGCGGCCCGCGTCAGGTTGGAAATCTCCCCGGCGACCCAGAGCAGCGGAAACTGCTGTTCCAGCAGCCGGCGGGCGGCGCGGTTCAGCTCGGCGACGGTGAGGATTTCCGGGGTCAATTCTGGGGTCAACTGAGGCGAAAATGCGGTCAAAATGGTGGGCGGTGCGGGCAAATTGATCTTACCTCATCCACAGCGTCGACCTCTGGGCAAAAACACCTCCGGGCACGGTCGGAGGCCCGCCGGCAAGCCCAGTCTGTGCGTGCAACTTATTGAATAATCTATATAAATTGATTGTACAGTTTTGCTACGAAGCAAGAAAAATCCTTTCCGGCTCGCCACTTAGCTGTTTCTTACGCAAGGGATTCACAGAGTTTTCCACAGTTTTTGTGGATAAACCCAGGGCACAGAAAAACGTATTCTTCACGCTCACCAATTTGGGGCAATCCGCATGCAATTGATTCCGCTGGGCGCGCCCGCCCTGTTGGGCCTGTTCGACGAGGCGCTGGAAAGCAGCCTCGTCGCGCGCGGCGTGGCGGCAGGCATGGATTTGCTCGGTCACCCTGACGCGTTCTGGCTCCAGGTGGCGCTGCCGGAATTGCAGCGCATGGCCCAGGGCGGCAATCCGCTTGCGCAGGCCGAGCTGGCGTGGCGCTGCGCCATCGGCGAGGGGGTCGCGAAGTCTGCCCACGACGCCCTGCAGTGGGCGACGCACAGTGCCGAGAAGGCCTGTCCGGCCGGCGAGGCGGTACTGGGCTGGCTGCTCTACCAGGGCATCGGCATGCCGCGCGACTATGCCGAGGCGGCGCGCCTGTTCGAACGCGCGGCGGAACACCAGGACAGCCGCGGCATGGCCTGGTTCGCGCTGTGCCTGCTGCGCGGCCACGGCGTCATCGCGGATGTCCGGCGAGGCGGCGAGCTATTGCATACCGCGGCGGAACGCGGCAGCGCGCTCGCGCAGTTCTGGCTGGGCCGATTGCTGTATGCCGGCGAGCATCTGCCGCGCGACCCTGCGGCGGCGGTCTTCTGGCTGCGCAAGGCGAGCGCTGCCGGCCAGCCGCAGGCTGCCGACCTGCTGGCGCGCTGCTACTTCTTCGGCCGCGGCGTCGCGCAGGATCGCGCGGAGGCAGTGCGCCTCTGGCGGAGCGCCGCGACGGCTGCAACCGAGCCGGTACCCGCCAG
>JAJZSW010000003.1 GCA_021849505.1 Pseudomonadota bacterium | reverse complement strand
ATCCCATCGGACCCGTAACGCTCAACCCAGAACGCGACTCCGTCATAAAGACGCATTTGGACGGTGACAATACTCAGGCACTGGCCGCATGATTCAGGCGACAACTATCTTGACACGCGCCGAGTCCCGCCAGTGCCGTCGTTAAAAACATCGCTCGGTTGCGTGCTGCGTGCTTGCCGAGTGCGATGCTACCCAGTATCTGCTTCATCTCCGCTTGCGTCAGTGATTTCGCTTGTCCCATCGTCGTCTCCGAACCAAATAAAAAACATGGAACAAGTATGCTTTCTGCGGTTCGGTTTGGACAACCTGAATCTGCGCAGGCAAGAGATGCCGAAATTCAACTGGTTAACCCTGAAACCCCATAGAAGTGCGATTTTGTGTGGTTATTGTTCGCAATGCGCTTTGCGCAGAATGCCCTGCAAGCGTGCAGCACACCCGTTCAGCACCTCGCACCCGCCCAACCAGAAAATAATGCGCTGTAGACGCTGCAAAGCGCAGCACGACACCACAGCGCAACAGCGCAAGCGCAGCACGGCACCGCAACCAAAATGCAGCAGCAAACAGAATGCGTCGTTTCGAACGCAAAATATGCGGATATGACGCAACTCGTATAAATACCTTATACAAACAAGATCAAGGTTGGCACGCCGATTGAAATGGTGCCGCGAAATCCGTTCTGATGTGTGACGGTAAGCAAACGCAGTGCTTGTTATGCGCTTCATCGCACTACCCTGCCAATGTGCAGGATGCCAAAACGACGCCCCTCAGCGGTTGTAGCGTTTGCGATGTCGGAATGGTTGTCGTCGATCATAAAGTTCGGCGAGTCCAAGTGAGTTGGATTACCAAACCTGCGGAAACGCATTTACCCAACAAGGCGCAGACAATGGCTGCTACATAAGCCGTCTGCTGCTTGCGTATGGACACGCACATAAAAGGACGATCGCAAAACCTGCCTTTCTTGTTTAATCAAGTTGTGTTTATGTAGTGGAGATACCTCAGCGAATATCGCTTCCTTCTTTCATGTCAAGCTCGCAAGAGCTTGGCATGGGTTGCCTTGCGAATGTCAGTCAAACAAAAGCAATCTACAGCAATCATGATCCAGTAAATAACAAGTCGATGATGAATCTGTCAATCCTGTTTAACCAGAGAAGATGAAAGACGAAAAGCAGTGCAACAAAACAAGCGATTGAGTGCGCAGCACGAAATGAGCTTGTTGCAGTTGCGGTTTGCGTCAGCAAACCAATAACGATGAACAACGAGATAACGCAATGGCAACAACGCAGCAAGCAATTCGGCAACAGACAAAGGGGAGACCATGACTTTTACACAACAACTCTACGAACAAGTATGCAATGCACTACCTGGCACGACATCACGCAGCTTCAGTCGGCTTTGCGGTAGAAGCGAGGGCTACTTCGGCAGCATCACGGCTCAGCAGTTGCCAATTTCAACCAACTCGCTCATCTACTTGGCGGAAGCAATGGAACAACTGATGATCTACAAACGCGATCCGCCGCATACGACACGCAAGATGCGACAAGTGCAGCAGGCCATCGCGGAAGAAATCGCACGCCGCACGCAACACTTCGATATTGACAACCTGCCAGTGCGAAAAATGATCATCAGTGCCGTTGCCAAAGCAGCTTACACACGCGATCACCAATACAACCTGCCCGCGATCATCTTCGGGTAACGCAGCGAGTGGCAATAACATCAGGCAACACGCAGGACAAGAGAATTATTGGCAGATCGCGGCAAATAAATCGGTTGCTCTCGCCAGTTTCTCGACACTACATTCGTTCATACCAACAACACATATGGAGAACGAACATGACCACACTGGCACAACTGAAACTGGTTTCCGCGAAGCGTCCGACGCAACTCTCGCCGATCGCGCAACGCAGGAACAAAGTCGTCAAGCGCATCGCTGAACAAATCAATCTCGCAAAAGCACTGGCTGATGGCCGCACTTACGCACCAACACGCATGCGTTCCGTCAAAGATGACGAGACAGGCGAAACAAAAACCGTTGAAACCGCGAAGCGGGTGAAAGCGTGGTGGTGGAATGCTGACAACGGCAAACTGGTGCTGTCACTGCGCTACGGCGCGAAAGTGATTGACTTGGCCAAAGGCAAATCCGCCATCGAACTTGCCAGCACCGACGAACTGGTGCCGACATTGACGCTGCTGCGTGATGCGGTGATGAACGGCGAACTGGATACGCAGATCGAAACCGTCAGTGCGGCGACAAAAGCGGGTTTCAAGAAATAAAGCGCTGTTTATAAGCGAGGTCAGGTTGCCGCAGGCAATCTGGCAGCGTGATTGGCACAGGGTCATTCAGTGACGCTGGGCTTGGCGCTAAATACATGAAAGGAACACTGATGCGCATCGCCGAAATAGAGAGCAACAACGCTGAACAACACGCCGCCGACGCACTCAAGCAACGAGCCAAGCAAGCGCAACAGCAAGCGAAAGCAGCGCAGGCACGCATCAAGCTGAAATCAGCGCAGCAACAACTGGCGGATGCGAACAAACCACTGACGCAGTAAGCACGACTGACGTTTTACACGACAAACAATGGACATGGATACTGCCGTTGCGAGTTATGTTGCTGACAGCACGCATGTCAGCGATGCACTGCATATGCAAGCGCACCATGCTGCGTTGCATGACTACGAAGAACTGCACGCACTATGGGTCAAGGCGGCACCTGATCGCCGACAAACGACGCTTGACGACTACTGGCAGGTATTGAAAGCGTTTGCCGATACATCTGGCAGAAAACCACTGACCGACATTACCCGCAAGGATGTCATCGCGTTCCGCGATCAACTGCTGGCACAAGGATTGAGTGCGGCAACAGCGTCGCATCGTGTCGGCATCCTCAAAACCTTGTTCAATGTCGGCATCGGCTACGAACTGCTGACCCTCAATCCCGCGACGCAAGTCAAGACGCACAAGCCCGATGGTAAAAGTCGTGTCGCATTCAGCACCGATGACTTGCAGCGCATCTTCAACTCGCCGATCTTCACCGACAACTACCTGCCGCAAGTCGGCGGGCGTGAGGCGTGCTACTGGTTGCCGCTGTTGGCGTTATTTACAGGCGCTCGTGTCGAAGAACTGGCGCAGTTACTGGTGAAGGATGTGCGCTATGTCGCCGAACTGGGACATTACCTGAATATCAGCGACGAAGCCGAACACGCGAAACTGAAGAATGCGTCGTCGCGTCGTCGTGTTCCCGTGCATCCCATTCTCGTTGCCTGCGGTTTCATCGACTATGTCCAACAGAACAAGTCAGGCAAGCTGCTGTTTCCCTATCTCAAGCCGAATCCGCGTGGCAAGTTGGGTGGCTATTTCAGCAACTTCTTCAGCTATTACTTGCGTCAGCGGGTGCGCATTACCGACAAGCGCAAAGTGTTTCACTCATTTAGGCACACTTTCAAAGACATCTGTCGCAAAGTCGGCATCGAAGAAGCCGTGCACGATGCGCTGACAGGACATACGAACAATGCCGTCAGCAGGCGCTACGGCAATGAGCAGTATCCGCTGGAACCCTTGTTTGCGGCGATGGAACGCTACGACATCGCGGGACTGGACTTGGCGCACTTGTATCGGCGTCACTACGATCCGCTCCGCAAGCACGACCTGAAACTGATCGCGGCGTTTTACGGGGTGATGATCGGGTTTGTGGCAGCACGCACGCGGAAAGATGCTGCGCCGTTCGTCGTCGTGTTATGCAATGGCGCGGAAGCGGGAATTGAAGTTGCGTCAAATGCGTTGTTGTTTGGACAACTGCCGACAAACAAACTACTGCTGGTGAATGCGTGGATCGAACTGCACCGCGAAGAACTTATCGCAAGCTGGCACGCTGGACGACTGACGGGCGAGTTTATGAAGGTCGCGCCGTTGCGGTGAATGTCGTTTTACACGTCAACACGCGGCAGCAAGCTCGCTGGCTTCTTTGATAGGCACGGAGTCGATATAGAGCGTCTCAGGGGAAATGTCGATTTCGCCTGGCCATACTACGGTGCCATAGTCCACACGCACGCGATTGAATATGGCTGGCGATGCAATACGATTCCAGGGTTTTATCGTCAGCAAGGGTTTCACGTCGAAGCGGCGACGCTCGCCGTTTGCGTATTCAAGGTCGAGCGTGAAGTCTGCGTGCGGGGTGACTGATATGACATCAAGTGACATAAGCGGCCTCACTGTAACGGAGCGATGCGGAACGGATCCTCGCCATTCACGGCAAGTTGCCAATCGACTTGCAGTTCTTCCTTGTGTATCTCGATCCATGCCTGCACCATCTTGAGTTGCTTGGCTGGCAGTTTTCCGTCAAGCAGTGCGCCGTCTTCAATCGAAATCGCGGCTTCGTCACCCTGGTAACGAGCGTGGATATGCGGCAGGTTGTGCTGTTTGTTGTCACGGAAAAACATCAGAACGAGTATCCCGTAGAACATGCTGATGGTGGGCATCGCTTCCTCCTGCCGACGATTGTAGCCTCACTTGTCATTTGAAACGACATACGCTGCCGTCCCGCCAGCGCCGACTTTTGCGAAGGCTGAAAGTAAAACGGCCACCCGAAGGTGGCCGTCTCATCTAACTCAGGTAAAGCTTGAATTAGAAGGTGTGACGCACGCCAACCTGGAAGCCCTTCGGGTCGGCGCCGGGGAAAATACCGCCGACGGAGTTCACGCCAAAGTCGTAGGCAGCAAAGGACTCGTTCTTGATCTGCGACCAGACGGCCTTGAGGGTGGTGCGCTTGCTGAGGCTGTGCTCGTAGCCGAGGGCGAACATCTTGGCGCCGGTGTCGCTGGTGTCGGAGACATCGCCAGCCTGGCCGTACTGGGCAACGATCTTGCCGTTGGCGGTGACATTGAAGGTGACCGGGATGAACCAGGCATTGCGCTTCACGCTACCGGCACTATCCTCGACCTTGACGCGATCCCACAGCAAACCGACGGTACCCGCACCGAAGTTGTACTTGAACGCGGCACGCGTGTCGGCAGCGCTTGTGTCAAAGTTGTCGCCGAGGTTTGCCTTGTTGTAGGTCAGGCCGGCCATGATCGGGCCGTTTTCGTAGCGGGCGCCAATGTCGTAGCCACGGGTGTTCAGCTTGTTGGCAACGTCGTCGCGCGTCTTGTTTTCGTTGGCGACGTAGGCGGCGGTGATGGTCAGGCCAGCCATGTTCGGGGAGATATAGGCAATAGCGTTGTTCCAGCGCGTGTCGAACAGCGAAGCGCAGGTACCCGAGGTGGCGCAGTAGCCGAGGGCGCCAAACGCAGCCTGGGCGTTGGCGATGGTGTTGTCATTGCCGGTGGTAACAGGGGCGGCGAAGTAAGGATTCGCACCGACCAGAGTGGCACCGCCCAGCTTGCCGAGCAGGGCGGAGTTGGAGGTGATGCCAGTCGCACCGAGGAAGGGATCCATCGCCGCGCCCAGACTGCGGGTCGGGCCGGAGAGGATACCGGCGGCGACGGTGCCGAAACCGCCGGCGATGCCGACGTAGCTGTCGCGGGCGAAGTTGAAGGCGCCGGCCGTATCGTTGGCGACGCTGCCTTCGAACTGGAACACGGCGGTCAGGCCATTACCCAGAGCTTCAGAGCCCTTGAAGCCAAGGATCGAAGAGTTGGCGGAGACGCGGTTGCGGGCGGGCTGGTTCAGGTTGGTGAATGTATTGGCAGCGTCGCCACCAGCACCATCAAAATCGACAGTCATCGGGCCCGTCGCGCCACCGGCCTTGACATTGTCAAAGGTGACATCGGCGGCACCGTAGATGGTGACATTGGACTGCGCGAAGGCGGCGCCGGACATCAGACCAGCAACAGCCATGGCGATGATTTTCTTCTGCATATGAATCTCCTTTACGTTTGAAGATTGCGGTTTCAATGATTCCACGTGGTTCGTCACTGATCCCGCCGGGACTCCCTTGATTGGAAGCTGGCTGCATTTTCCCAGAAGGGGTATGCCTGGCCAGCCCAAACCGCCTTTTGCCCGGTTTCGACGGCGCCGGTTGTGGGGTTTATGCAACTAAAGGCAGGGGTAAAAACCGGGTGGTTAACCTAAGTCATTGAAAAGTCGGCGCTGGTTGGGCGGCAGGGAATGCCGTTCAAAGCGCTTGATGTGTGGGGCCAATATTGGTACCATGCATTGCATGAAGTCTGGCGATAAAGTGATTGAGCAGATGCGTAAGGAACCGGCGAATGTTCGGTTCAGTGCTTTATTTGGGGTTTGCGAAACCTATTTCGGGAAGCCTCGGCAACAGGGCGGTAGTCACGCAATCTTCAAAACGCCATGGCCGGGCGATCCGCGCGTCAATATCCAGAACGACAAGGGGAAAGCCAAAGCGTATCAAGTGCGTCAAGTGTTGTTGGCAATCGAGAAACTGGAGAACATGAAATGAGCATCGAACACTATACCTACCGCGTGACATGGTCTCCTGAGGACGGGGAGCATGTCGGGTTGTGTGCCGAATTCCCATCGCTTTCGTGGCTGGCGTCATCGCCCGAAGAGGCGCTGAAGGGAATTCGCCAGGTTGTTGCCGAAGCCGTCGCGGACATGCAAGCTTCCGGTGAACCTGTGCCGGAACCACTCGCCGAGAAGCGTTATAGCGGTGAATTTCGCGTACGTATCCCGCCGCACTTGCATCGTGCGCTGGCGCTTCAGGCGGCGGAGAATGGCATCAGCCTCAACCGGCTGGCCAGCGCCAAACTGGCGGCTTGACCAGCCATGACCGACCGCTACGCCGTCATCGGCAATGGGATTGCCCACTCGAAATCCCCCGCCATTCATGCGGCTTTTGCGCGCCAGTGCGGACGGGCTTGTTGATTTTTCGTGGATTGTTAGACATCATCGGCCAATATGAGACCCTCAACTGCTCTCGACGGGAAACGGGATATCGTTCGTGCGACGGTTTGCCGCTATCGCGCGAAAAATCCCCGTGTGTTCGGCTCGGTGCTGAATGGTTCGGATGCCGAGGGCAGCGATCTTGACCTGCTTGTCGATGCCTTGCCCGGGGCAACACTGTTCGATCTTGGCGGTTTGCAAGTTGAACTGGAAGACCTGCTCGGTGTCACCGTTGATGTCTTGACCCCTGAGGATTTGCCGAAAAAGTTCCGGGCAAGGGTGTTGGCGGAAGCTCGGCCGGTATGAACGAGAGCCGCTTGCCGGATTACCTCGAACACATACACCAAGCCGCTACGAACGCTTGTGCTTATGTGGAGGGAATGAACAAGGCCGATTTTCTTGCCGATACTCGGACGCAGCAAGCCGTGGTCATGAACCTGATCATCATTGGTGAAGCAGCATCCAAATTGTTGCAGGATCATTCCGACTTCACCGCGCGACATGAGGATATTCCTTGGCGGAGCATGAAAGGCATGCGTAATCGCATCGCACACGGCTATTTCGAGATCAATCTCGACGTGGTGTGGGATACGGTGCAAACCGCCCTGCCGGCATTGCTCAAGAATTTGCGGAGTTTGGACGCTTAAGCCAGTTGGATTTCCCGCCATGACCGACCGCTACGCCGTCATCGGCAATCCCATTGCCCACTCGAAATCCCCTGCCATCCATGCGGCTTTTGCGCGCCAGTGCGGGCAGGATCTGACTTATGAGGCGATCCTCGGCCCGCTGGACGGATTCCGCGCGGCGGTGGCGGCATTCCGGCATTCCGGTGGGCGCGGCATGAACGTCACGGTGCCGTTCAAGCTGGAAGCGCTGGAACTGGCCGACAAGCCGACCGAGCGGGCGCGGCAGGCGGGCGCGGCGAACACCCTGCGTTTCGACGCGGACGGGATTTTCGGCGACAACACCGACGGCATCGGGCTGGTGCGCGACATCCGCGACCGGCTGGGCTTTCCGCTGTGCGACAGGCGCATTCTGATACTCGGCGCCGGCGGGGCGGCACGGGGCGTCGTTCTGCCCTTGCTGGAGGAGTCCCCGGCGCTGCTGGCGATCGCCAACCGCAGTGTCGACAAGGCGGCAGCGCTCAAAACGCAATTCGCCCCGTTCGGCGAGTTGCTGGTCGGCGGCTTCGGCGATTTCGCCGGCGGCGGCTTCGATCTGGTCATCAACGCGACCTCCGCCAGCCTCGGCACGCAAAGCCTGCAGTTGCCGGCGGGGCTGTTCGCCGCCGGAGCGCTGGCCTACGACATGGTGTATGGCAAGGGCGAGACGCCGTTCCTGCGCGATGCGCGCGCGCAGGGCGCGGCGCGCGGCGCGGATGGCCTCGGCATGCTGGTGGCGCAGGCGGCCGAATCCTTCTTCCTCTGGCGCGGCGTGCGGCCCGACACCGAGTCCGTACTGGCGCTGCTGCAGGGCGGCTGACGGTTGGATGCCATGCGGCTGCCGAATCTGGATCAGGCACATATCGACATAGCCAAATTGACTGATTATGTGTTGAATCCAAATCATCCGGAAGGGCGTCACAAGGCGCGGGTATTCCTTTCCGCACTGGGTGTTGGCGCATCGAGGGGCCAGTGGCTGGCAGAGGCCCTTCTTGCCGCGGTTCGGGATTGTGCGGCTGAAGTGCAGGCTGAAACGAAATGGGGCACAATCTACCGCGTTGATGTTGAGATCGTTCGTGGCCGGCGTTGTGCAAAGGTCAGGACAGCCTGGCTCTGCAAATCGAAGGAAACCCGGCTCGTAACATGTTTTGTGATCGGAGAATGCAATGAGACTTCATGATGTCGTGGCCACGCTGGAGGACTTGCCCGAAGCGCATCTGGCCAAGGGACAAGTGGGTACCATTGTGGATGAGCTGGATGCCGAGCATGTGCTTGTCGAGTTTGCGGATGTCGACGGTGTCGCCTATGCCATCGAGCCTGTCTCATGTCACAAGCTCATGCAACTGCATCATCGGGCGGCACTGGCCGCCTGACTCCCACCCGGTAGAATCCCTCCCCAAATTCCTCGGGAGGACGACATGCAGATCAAGGACAGCGTATTCATCGTCACCGGCGGGGCCTCGGGCCTCGGCGCGGGCGCGGTGCGCCTGCTGGCGGCGCAGGGCGGCAAGGTGGTGATCGCCGATCTCAACCAGGCGGCGGGGGAGGCGCTTGCGAGCGAACTGGGTGCCCAGGGTGCGGCGGCACGCTTCGTCGCGACCAACGTGGCGGACGAGGCGAGCGCGCAGGCCTGCGTGGCGGCGACGCTGGAGGCGTTCGGCGCCGTGCATGGCCTGGTCGGCTGCGCCGGCATCGTGATCGGCGAGAAGACGGTGGGCAAGGAGGGGGCGCATGCGCTCGCGAGCTTCAAGCGCGTGATCGACATCAATCTGGTCGGCGCCTTCAACATGATCCGCCTCGCGGCGGAGGCGATGGGACGCAATGCGCCGAATGCCGAGGGCGAGCGCGGCGTGATCGTCAGCACGGCCTCGGTGGCGGCCTACGATGGCCAGATCGGCCAGGCCGCCTATGCCGCATCGAAGGGCGGCGTCGTCGGCATGACCCTGCCGATCGCGCGCGATCTGGCGCGCATGGGCATCCGCGTGATGGCCATCGCGCCGGGCATCATGGAAACGCCGATGATGGCGGGCATGACCGAGGAAGTGCGCGACGCGCTCGGCAGGATGGTGCCCTTCCCGCCGCGCATGGGGCGGCCGGCCGAGTTCGCCGCGCTGGTGGGGCAGATCGTCGAGAATCCCTATCTCAACGGCGAAACGATCCGCCTCGATGGCGCGATCCGCATGCAGCCCAAGTAATTGGCGACCGAGCACGATTGCTATCACTGCGGCCTGCCCGTGCCGCAGGGGTTCGATCTCTTTGTCGAGATCGGGGGGGCGCCGCGCGCCATGTGCTGCGCCGGCTGCCAGGCCGTGGCGCAGGCGATCGTCGCCAACGGCCTGACCGACTACTACACGCACCGCGATGCGCTGCCGGAATCGCCGCGCGAGGCAATTCCAGTCGCCCTGCAGGAACTGGGCCTGTTCGACCACCCCGACGTGCAGAAGAACTTCGTGCGTCCGGTGGGCGAGCACGAGCGCGAGGCGGCGCTGATCCTCGAGGGCATTACCTGCGCGGCCTGCGTCTGGCTCAACGAATCGCACATCGCGAAGCAGCCGGGCGTGACGGCGGTGGACATCAACTACGCGACGCGCCGCGCGCGGGTGCGCTGGGACGAGAACGTGACGAAGCTCTCTGCGATCCTCGAAGCCATCCAGGCGATCGGCTATCGCGCGCATCCCTACGATGTGACGAAGTCGGAGCAGTTGGCGCAGAAGGAGCGGCGCACGGCGCAGTGGCGCCTGTTCGTCGCCGGCTTCGGCATGATGCAGGTGATGATGTATGCCGTGCCTGTCTACATGGCCATCGAAGGCGAGATGGCGGCGGACATCGAGCAGCTGATGCGCTGGGCGAGCCTCTTGTTGACCCTGCCGGTGATGTTCTATTCCTCGGCGCCCTTTTTCAGGAATGCCTGGCGCGATATGAAGTTCCGCCGCGTCGGGATGGACGTGCCGGTGGCGCTGGGCATCGGCGTCGCTTTTGCGGCGAGCGTCTGGGCGACTTTGGTCGCGGCCGGCGAGGTGTATTTCGATTCGGTGACGATGTTCGTGTTCTTCCTCCTGACCGGCCGCTACATGGAAATGATGGCGCGGCAGAAGGCGGCGCGCGGCGTCGAGGCGATGGCAAAGGCGATTCCGGCCTTCTGCGAGCGCTTGCCGCATTGGCCGGGAGGGGACGCTGAACGTGTGGCCGTGGCGAATCTGGTCGCGGACGATTGCGTGCGCATCAAGCCGGGCGAGACGATCCCCGGCGACGGCACGGTGATCGAGGGCAATAGCAGCAGCGACGAGTCCCTGCTGACCGGGGAAAGCCTTCCGGTGCCCAAGCGGGTGGGCGATCCGGTCACGGGCGGCAGCATCAACGTCGGCAGCCCGCTGGTGGTCAGGCTGGAACGCGTGGGCGAGGCCACCCGGCTGGCGTCGATCCGGCGCCTGATGGAGCAGGCAGCGGCGGAGAAGCCGGCGCTCGTGCAGCTGGCCGACCGCATCGCCATGCGCTTCGTCGCCGTGCTGCTGGTCCTGGCGGTGGCGACCTGGCTTTACTGGTGGAACACCGATCCGTCGCAGGCGCTCTGGATTTTCGTGGCGGTACTGGTGGTGAGCTGTCCCTGCGCGCTGTCGCTGGCGACCCCGGCAGCGCTGACGGTGGCGACGGGGGCTTTGGCCAGGGAAGGTGTGCTGGTGACGCGCGGCCATGCGATCGAAACGCTGGCGCGGGCGGATCACTGGATCTTCGACAAGACCGGTACCCTGACCGTCGGCCGGCCGGCCGTGGTGGAGCTGCGGCTGGCGCCGGGCGCGGACGCGGCCGCGGTATTCGTGCAGGTGCGCGCCCTCGAGCAGGCCTCCGAGCACCCGCTGGCGCGGGCGCTGCTTGCGAAAGTCGGCGCTGGCGCGACGGCACCCGTGCGGGATCTGAAGGCGATCACCGGCCAGGGCGTCGAGGCGCGGCTGGCGGACGCGACCCTGCGCATCGGCGTGCCCGCCTTCGTCGCCGAGCTGCACGGCCAGCCGATGCCGGACGAGATGACCGCCTGGCTGGCGGCGGGGGACAGCGTGGTCGCGCTGGGGGATGCGGCAGGCTGGCGCGCCTGGTTCCGCATCGCCGATGCCTTGCGGCCGGGCGCGCGGCAGGCGCTCGCACGGCTGCGTGCGCAAGGCATGCGGTTGTCGATCCTCTCGGGCGATGCGCCGCAGACCGTGGCGGCCGTGGCACGCGAGCTCGGCGTCGAAGATTATCGCGGCGGCATGACGCCCGAAGGCAAGCACGCCTACCTGCGCGAAACCCAGGCGCGCGGGGAGACTGTCGCGATGGTCGGCGACGGCGTGAATGACGCCCCGGTCCTGGCCCAGGCGCATGTCTCGGTGGCGATGGGCGGCGGCACCGATCTGGCGCGCGGACAGGCCGATGTCGTACTGCTGTCGGACGATCCCGTGCATCTGGGCAATGGCGTCGCGCTGGCGCGGCGCGCGCTGGGCATCATCCGCCAGAACCTGCTGTGGGCCTTTACCTATAACATTGTGGCGATTCCATTGGCGATGGCCGGCTGGGTGACGCCCTGGATGGCGGGGATCGGCATGTCGGCGAGTTCCCTGCTTGTCGTCTTGAACGCGTTGCGCCTGCAAAAGCAGGCTTGAGCGAAGATGGAAAGCCTCTACCTGCTGATTCCCGTGTCGGTGCTGCTGGTCTTCGTGATCGGCGCAATCTTCTGGTGGTCGCTCAAGAGCGGCCAGATGGAGGATCTCGAAGGTCCGGCCTACCGGATCCTGATGGATGACGATAAAACGCCTGCCGGAGCGCATGAAAAACCCCAATCGGGCAAGCGGTCATCTGTTGACACAGATCAAAGCACCTGAATGGTGCCGGCCCCATACTTCGGCCCGTTCGGTTCGGCTTTATCCGCAAGGACAGTCCGGACCAAGGTTTAATCGGTTAGTCTCTCTGTTGGGGTTGGGGGTGCGCGTTTCGCGCACCCTTTTTTTTCCCATAAATAATAATTAATAACCACATAAATAATGTTGTCTTTTAAAAAAGTTGACCTGGGTCAATTTGCCGCAATCAATGTGAAGTATCCTTTGCCCCCATCCTCCAAAGGGAATAAAAAGTCGGAGGGCGCAGGTTTGTTTTTTTTATGAGAGAGGTGAAAACCATCATGCAATCGCAAGCGACTTACAACTACAAAGTCGTGCGCCAGTTCGCCGTGATGACCGTTATCTGGGGCATCGTCGGCATGCTGGTCGGCGTCATCATTGCCGCCCAGTTGGTCTGGCCCGAGCTGAGCTTCGCCGAATGGCTGTCCTACGGGCGTCTGCGTCCGCTGCATACCAATGCGGTCATCTTTGCCTTTGGCGGTTGCGCGCTGTTCGCCACCTCCTATTACTCGGTGCAACGCACCAACCATACCTCGCTGTTCCTTCCCGGGCTGGCCAGCTTCACCTTCTGGGGCTGGCAGGTGGTCATCGTGCTCGCCGCGATCTCCCTGCCGCTGGGCATCACCTCCGGCAAGGAGTACGCCGAGCTCGAGTGGCCGATCGACCTGCTGATCACCGTCGTCTGGGTTTCCTACGCGATCGTCTTCTTCGGCACCATCGGCATCCGCAAGACCAAGCATATCTACGTGTCCAACTGGTTCTTCGGCTCGATGATCATCGCCGTCGCCCTGCTGCACCTGGTCAACAGCGCCGCCATGCCGGTCGATTTGTTCAAGTCCTATTCGGCCTACTCCGGCGTGCAGGACGCGATGATCCAGTGGTGGTACGGCCACAATGCGGTCGGCTTCTTCCTGACCGCGGGCTTCCTCGGCATGATGTACTACTTCGTGCCGAAGCAGGCCAACCGCCCGGTCTATTCCTACCGCCTGTCGGTGGTGCACTTCTGGGCGCTGATCTTCACCTACATGTGGGCCGGCCCGCACCACCTGCACTACACGGCATTGCCCGACTGGACTTCCTCCATCGGCATGATCTTCTCGCTGATCCTGCTGGCGCCGAGCTGGGGCGGCATGATCAACGGCATCATGACGCTGTCCGGCGCCTGGCACAAGCTGCGCGACGATCCGATCCTCAAGTTCATGATTACCTCGCTGTCCTTCTATGGCATGTCGACCTTCGAGGGGCCGATGATGTCGATCAAGACCGTGAATGCGCTGTCGCACTACACCGACTGGACGGTCGGCCACGTGCACTCCGGCGCGCTCGGCTGGGTGGCGATGATCTCCATCGGCTCGATCTACTACCTGCTGCCGCGCCTGTTCGGCAAGGCCGAGATGTACTCGACCCGGCTGATCAACGTGCATTTCTGGCTGGCGACGCTCGGCACCGTGCTCTACATCGCCGCGCTGTGGATCTCCGGCGTGATGCAGGGCCTGATGTGGCGCGCCACGAACGCCGACGGCACGCTGACCTATTCCTTCGTCGAGTCCGTCAAGGCTTCCTACCCGTTCTGGACCATCCGCGTGGTGGGCGGTGTGCTGTTCCTGGTCGGCATGCTGCTGATGGCCTACAACATGTTCAAGACGATCGCGGCCGGTCGGGCAGTCGATGACGCCAAGGTTCTCGAACCGGCGCACGCTCACTGATCGCTAGGGAGACAACACATCATGTTGACGCAAGAAAAAGTCGAATCAAGCAATACGCTGCTGATCGTCATGACCCTGTTCGCGATCATCTGGGGCGGCCTGGTGGAAATCGTGCCGCTGTTCTTCCAGAAGTCGACCACGACCCCGGTCAATGAGCAGGTCAAGCCCTATGGCGCCTTGCAGCTGGCCGGACGGGACATCTATATCCGCGAGGGCTGCTACAACTGCCATTCGCAGATGATCCGTCCCTTCCGCGCCGAGACCGAGCGCTACGGCCACTACTCGGTGGCGGGTGAGTATGTCTACGATCACCCCTTCCAGTGGGGCTCCAAGCGCACCGGTCCTGACCTGGCCCGCGTCGGCGGCCGCTACTCGGATCAGTGGCACAAGATCCACCTGCTGAACCCCCGCGATGTCGTGCCCGAGTCGAACATGCCGGCTTATTACTGGCTCGACCGCCCGCTCAACGACCCCAAAATCGGCGCCAAGATGGCGGCGCTGAACAAGGTCTTCGGCGACAACCTGCAGGGCTATACCGAGCAGGAGATCGCCGATGCACCCAAGGCGCTCGAAGGGAAGACCGAGCTGGACGCGGTCGTTGCCTACCTGCAAGGCCTCGGCACCGCGCTCAAGCAGACCCGCTAAGGAACATTGGGCGACATGGACATCAACGACCTGCGCTCCAT
Organism: Pseudomonadota bacterium; assembly: GCA_021849505.1. Taxonomy (GTDB): domain Bacteria; phylum Pseudomonadota; class Gammaproteobacteria; order Burkholderiales; family Rhodocyclaceae; genus Sulfuricystis. The sequence goes on along the minus strand of JAJZSW010000003.1, from coordinate 52,995 downwards.
CACCACGGTGCTGCTCTTCGCGGCTTTCATCGCCATCGTGGCGTGGGCTTACTCCGGCAAGCGCAAGCAAGCGTTCGACGAAGCCGCTTCCCTCGCAGTGGGTGACGACGACGAAGTCCCGCGGGGCGGCAAGGGCAGGTCAATAGATTATTGAAAGGAATTCTTCATGGATTTCAACATTACGAGCGATTTCGTGAGTGGCTTCTGGAACATCTACGTCATCGTGATTGTTCTGGTCAGCATTCTCTGGTGCGCATGGTTCCTGTGGATGCAGGGTTCGGTGAAGTTCAAGCCCGGCGAAGTGACCGGCCACAAGTGGGATGAAACGCTCGAGGAGTACAGCAATCCGCTGCCGAGCTGGTGGCGCTGGATGTTCTACCTCACCGTGGCCTTTGCCTTGGGTTATCTGGCCTTGTATCCCGGCCTCGGCAACATGGCTGGCACTTTCGGCTGGACCATGCGCGGCCAGTACGATGCCGAGATGAAGGCGGCCGAAGCAAAATACGGACCGAAGTTCAACCAGTTCCTGCAGCAGGACGTCATGACCGTGGCCGCCAATCCGGAGGCCAAGGAAATGGGGCAGCGCCTGTTCCAGACCTACTGCGAGCAGTGCCACGGCGGCGATGCCGGCGGCGCGACCAGCTTCCCGAACCTCAAGGATGGCGACTGGCTCTGGGGCGGCACGCCCGAGCGGATCAAGGAAACCATCGCCGCCGGCCGCATGGGCATCATGACGCCGAAGGGCACCAAGCCTGACATGGATGCCGAGCAGGTCAAGGACGTCGTCCATTACGTCCGTTCGCTGTCCGGCCTGTCGGCCGACTCCGTGCGCGTGCAGCGTGGCGCCGAGCTCTATCCGCAAGCCTGTCTGGCCTGCCATGGCCCTGAAGCCAAGGGCATGGAAGCGGCCGGCTATCCCAACCTGACCGACAAGGTCTGGCTGCATGGCTCTTCCGAAGCCAAGATGATCCAGATCGTCACCAACGGCATCCAGAACCAGATGCCGGCATTCGGCGAGTTCCTTGGCCCGGCGAAGGTGCATCTGCTGACGGCCTACGTCTGGGGCCTCGGCGGTGGTGTCACCCCGGCAGCTCCCGTGGCTGAAGCCGCTCCGGCTGCCGCCGAGGCAGCGCCTGCGGAACAGAAGTAATCAGTAGTCGACGTTTGTCCGGCCTGCCGGCCGGGCAAACGTTTATCCGCTCGATCAGGGGGATTGCGCAAGCAATAGTGGTCAATGGCGGGCGGCATCACGACGGGTCATTTCAGGGGATCGCCCGTCCCGCAGTACCATGTTGCATTCATTGCACTACCGACCCTTGAGCGTCCACAGCATGAGCGAGCAAAATTCCGGAAATTCGACTGCGGCCCCTGCAGCGCAAGAGCAGTCCCTGTACAAGTCCCGCAAAAAAATCCATCCGCGTTCGGTCACGGGCCTCTTCGCCAACTGGCGCTGGATCTTCGTCTGGCTGACACAAGCCTTGTATTACGGCCTGCCGTGGTTGCAGTGGAATGACCGCCAGGCTGTCCTGTTCGATCTCGTCAATCGCAAGTTCTTCATTTTCGGCCTGGTGCTCTGGCCGCAGGACGTATTCTTTCTCGCGATCATCCTGATCATCTCGGCGTACGCCCTGTTCCTGTTCACTGCCGTGGCGGGGCGCCTGTGGTGCGGTTACGCCTGTCCGCAAACGGTGTATACGGAAATCTTCATGTGGATCGAGAAGGTGATCGAGGGCGAACGCAGCGCCCGCATCAAGCTCGACAAGGCGCCCATGGATGCGCGCAAATTCCGCTTGCGGGCCATGAAGTATGGTGCGTGGGGACTCCTGGCACTCTGGACCGGTTTCACGCTGGTCGGTTATTTCACCCCGATCAAGGAATTGTGGGGATACTTCTGGTCATGGACGCTCGGCCCTTGGGAAACCTTCTGGATCTTCTTCTACGGCTTCATGACCTATCTGTTCGCCGGCATCATGCGCGAGCAGGTCTGTCTTTACATGTGTCCCTACGCGCGCTTCCAGAGCGTAATGTTCGACCCGGACACGCTGGTCATCACTTACGATCCCGAACGCGGCGAGCCGCGCGGGCAGCGCAAGAAGGGCATCGACCCGCGCAGCGTCGGCAAGGGTGACTGCATCGATTGCGAAATCTGCGTCCAGGTGTGTCCGACCGGCATCGATATCCGCAACGGCCTGCAGTACGAATGCATTGGCTGTGCCGCCTGCATTGACGCCTGCGACGAAGTCATGGACAAGATGGACTATCCGCGCGGCCTGATCCGCTACACCACCGAGAACGCGCTCGAGAAACATTGGGGTCGCAAAGAGATTCTCGGACATGTCTTGCGCCCGCGCATCATCATCTACACGGTGATCCTGATTGCCATCACCCTGGGGCTGATCTGGGGCATCGTGAACAAACCCGACCTGCGCGTCAACGTGATTCGGGATCGGGGCGTATTGGCGCGCGAAGTCGAGGGCGGGCTGGTCGAAAACGTCTATCGGCTGCAAGTCATGAACGTCACCGAGCAGGCCCACCGTTATGTGGTTTCCGTAGCCGGTCTCGACAACATCAAGCTCGAGGGCGAAACCGAGGTTGAGGTTACGCCGGCAACCGCGAAGAGCTTTACGGTGGCCGTGCGCGTGCCGCCGGAATCCGGAAAGAAGGGGTCTCATACGATCTTTTTCGACGTGAGAGCCAAGGAGAATCCGAGTCTGGCGGTCCATGAGAAAGCCACATTCCTGATGCCCTGAACCAACTATGCCGACTATGACGACAAGTACTCTGACCGCAAAAAACAAGACCAACCCCTGGTACCGCGAGCCCTGGCCCTGGCTGCTGATGGCCGGGCCTTTCATCGTGATTGTGGCGGGCATCGTGACAGCCTGGCTGGCCGTATCCACCAGTGATGGCCTGGTGACGGACGACTATTACAAGAAAGGGCTTGCCGTCGCCGAAACCCTGGCGCGCAGCCAGCGTGCCGAAGCACTGGGGATCGTTGCCGGCGTCAGCCTGTCCAGAGAGAGGATGAGGGTTCGCTTGAGCGCCAGTCAGGCATTCGATTTCCCTCCGGCATTGAATGTGATGCTGTCGCATCCGACGCGGGCCGGGCTGGATCGTCGGCTCGTACTCAAGCGCGAGGGTGATGTTTATGTAGGCGAGATGCTGCTGCCCGCATCGGGACACTGGCTGGTGCTGATCGAGGACGAAGCCAAGACCTGGCGTTTGATGGGCAGCATGATGCTGCCGGCCGCAAACGAGACGATGATCGGCGGGGGAGAGTCAGCAAAACCGTAGTCTTAGTCTTTTTTTCAACCAGGGAGAGCAAGCATGGATGCAATCAGAGAGCTGTTTACGACGGATATCGGCCTGTTGAGCGTTTTCACCATTGTCTTCGCGACGGCCTTTGTGATCTACGTCTACAACTTTGCGAAAAAGCACATGGAAGAGGATGCGAAGAACGCCGCCAAGAAGTAATCCTTCCCGATCGGCTGGACTGCCGGATGATGCCGGCAGTCCCGTTTTTTGGTCAGTCGTGAGCCGGCCCGACGCCGATCGGCGGCGGGGCGAGATTGACGATGCGCGTGAATAGATCGCGGAATTCGTGCTCCGGCTTGGCGCCGAAACGCGGGTCGCCATGCTCGCCGAAGGCCTCGGCGATGGCGATCCAGTCTTCCGTGGTCAGATACTTCTTCGCCAGCGGAATGACGGTCTTTTCTTCCAGCTGCATATGCTGGCGAGCGTCCTCGACCTGCTGTTCGACCTCGCTGGCGAATGCTGCGAGGCTGCCAGGCACCCCGGCTTCCAACTGGCCCAGCATCAGTTCCAGTTTGCGCAGATGTTCGGCGCTGTCGGCATGCTGCTGCTTGAGGCGGGCGATGATTTCATCCGCCTCGCGCGTGCGCTCCATGATCTTGGCGAACAGATAGGCCTCTTCGCGAGGGTCGTGCAGGCGCTGAGAAAAGGCATCCATGTAGTAAATCATTGCCCAGAGCAACTTGAAATCGAGTTCCCGGCCTTTTTCGAGCGCTTCCCTGACCAGGAAGCGCAAGCCGTGGAGCACTGCGCCGAGCGAGCGGTGCTCGTCGTGGATGATGGCAAGCGCGCGATTGAGCATGCCTGTCCTAACGATAAACCAGCACCGGAATCTTCGAGTGCGTCAGGACCTTCTGGGTTTCCGAGCCGAGCAGCAGGCCGCCGAATCCGCGGCGGCCGTGCGAGGCCATGAAGATCAGGTCGGCTCCGGCCGCCTCGGCGGCGGCGATGATCGCCTCGAAGGGAATGTCGCTGGTCTTGGAAGCCGTGCCGCACGGCACATTGGCAGCTGCGGCCAGCTTTGCGCAGGCACCGAGAATCTCGTCCGCCTGCTGCTGGGCCATCTTGGCGAACTTCTCCGGGGTGGTCGGGTCGATCAGTGCGCCTTCGCCGTAGAAAGCGACGGGGTATTCGGGCTTGGCATAGAAGAAGGTGATGCGCGCACCTGCCTCGCTGGCGAAGCTGATTGCCCGCTTGACGGTTTCCTGGGAAAGCGGCGAGCCATCGGTCGGAACGAAAATATGCTTGAACATGACGTCTTCTCCTTTCCTGTTCCCTGCCGGATCGCTTGACGCATATCAACATGCATTCCAAGGATCCCTTCACAATCATAGCGCATTGGGAGAACATGACATGGCATCGAACAGGATGATGGCGAGCGCGGTAACCCCGCAGCGCATGTTTCGTGCGGCGCACGAAACCGTGCAGTCGAACGTGGACCCCTTGGGGATGTTCATGCCCATGGTGAATGCCCAGTGGGCATGGCTGACGCATCCCCAGGAATTGGCCGAGGCGGCGGCCGAGTTCTCCGCGCACATGCTCGAACTGCAGTGGTATTCCTGGCAGCGCATGCTGGGCCTGCCCGGCGAGGATGTCGAAGAACCGCATCCCGACGATACCCGCTTCGCCGATCCGGTCTGGAAGGAATCCGCCACCTGGGATCTGACCAAGGAGTGGTATCTGACCCTTACCCACCACGTCCAGAACATGCTGTACCAGACGCCAGGCCTGGCCAGCCGGGACCGGCGGCGGGCCGCGTTCTGGTGGCGCAAATGGCTCAATGCCATGGCGCCGACGAATTTCCTGCTGACCAATCCGGTGGCGATGCGCAAGGCGGCCGAAAGCAACGGCGAAAGCCTGATCCGCGGCATGCGCAATTTCCTCGACGACCTGCAGGCCGGCAACATCCGCATGACCCGGCCTGACGATTTCAAGGTCGGGGGTAATCTGGCCACCACGCCCGGCAAGGTGGTGCTGCGCAACCGGCTGCTAGAGTTGATCCATTACCAGCCGACCGTCGAGCAAGTACATCGCGAACCCCTGCTGATCGTCACGCCGTGGATCAATAAGTTCTACATCCTCGACCTGGTGCCGAAGAAGAGCATGATCCGCTACCTGCTCGACCAGGGCTTCGATGTCTACATCACAAGCTGGAAGAACCCCGATGCGGCCATGGCCGACGTCGGCTTCGACGACTACGTGACCGAAGGCATCGATGCAGCCGTCGCTGCAGTGCGCAGCATCTCGAAAAGCGCGAAAGTGCATGCCGTGGGCTACTGCATCGGCGGCACCGCACTGGCGACCTATCTCGCCTGGGCGAACCGCCACTATGCACCGAAGGAGGTACCGGTCGCCGGCGCCACCTTCCTCACCACGCTGGTCGATTTCCACAAGCCGGGCGACATCGAGGTCTTCCTCGACGAGGGCAGCTATCATTACCTCGTGCGCAAGATGCAGGGCAAGGGTTTCCTCGAAGGCAACGAAATGGCCGCCGCGTTTCGCCTGCTGCGCTCGAACAGCCTGATCTGGCATTACGTCGTGCATGGCTATCTCTATGGCGAGACACCGCCGCCGTTCGACGTGCTGTTCTGGAACATGGACACGACGCGCATGCCCGCACGCATGCATGCGTGGTATCTGCGCAATCTCTACCTCGACAACAAGCTGATCAGGAAGGATGCGCTGGAGGTGGCCGGCCAGCCGATTGATCTGGCGCGGATCGTCCAGCCGCTGTATGCCGTGACGGCGGCGGACGACCATATCGCTCCCTGGCGACAGGCTTTCCGCATCAACAATTACACCTCGGGGCAGAAGCGCTTCGTCCTGTCGAGTTCCGGACACATCCTCGGCATCGTCAATCCGGTGGTGCATCCGCCCAAGCGCGAATACTGGGTTGCCGGCACCGAGCGGCACGACAACCCCGACAGCTGGCAGGAGCGGGCGGAGCACCGCCCCGGCAGCTGGTGGGAAGACTGGATCGCCTGGCTCCGGCCCCAGGCGGGCGAGCTGGTCAAGCCCGGTGCGATCGCCAACAAGGCTTATCCGGCACTCGGCGACGCCCCCGGCACCTATGTGCTGGAGCCCTGAGTCGAGGCATTGAAAGTCGGCGCCGGGCCGTCCCAAGCCGACGCCCCCCTGTGGGGGGCAGCGAGCCGGGGTTGCGAGCGTGGGGGGGCAACAAAGTCGGCGCCGGGCCGTCCCAAGCCGACGCCCCCCTGCGGGGGGCAGCGAGCCGGGGTTGCGAGCGTGGGGGGCCAACAAAGTCGGCGCTGGCGAGACGGCACAAACGGCATCGGCTATCATTGCAGCCTATAACTTTGGCCACGAAACGGCGCGCGGGGCGTGCCCTCGGGCGTGGCTGGGACAACGATAATGAAATGCGTGGATGATTTCCGCCTGCGCCTGGGCAAGCATGAACTGGTGCCCATCGTCATCGGCGGCATGGGGGTGGATATCTCGACGGCCGATCTGGCCCTCGAGGCAGCCCGGCTGGGCGGTGTCGGTCACATCTCGGATGCGATGGTGCCGACGGTGTCCGACCGGCGCTACAACACGAAGTACGTCAAGGACAAGCTCAAGCTTTACAAGTACAACGTCGCCAACACCGACAAATCCGACATCCAGTTCGACCTCGCTCTGCTCGCCGAAGCTACCGAAGCGCACGTACGCAATACCATGGAGCGCAAGCGCGGAGACGGGCTGATCCTCATCAACTGCATGGAGAAGCTGACGATGAACGCGCCGAAGGAGACGCTGCGCGTGCGGCTGCGTTCCGCGCTCGACGCCGGCATCGACGGCATCACGCTGGCGGCCGGCCTGCACCTCGGCTCCTTCGCGCTGATGGAAGACCACCCGCGTTTCCGCGATGCCAAGCTCGGCATCATCGTTTCCTCGCTGCGCGCACTGCAGCTCTTCATCAAGAAAATCGCGCGTACCAATCGCCTGCCTGACTACATCGTCATCGAAGGTCCGCTCGCGGGCGGCCATCTCGGCTTCGGCATGGACTGGGCGAAATACGATCTGGCGACCATCGTCGCAGAAATCCAGGCCTGGCTCAGGACAGAGAAGCTCGACATTCCGCTGATCCCGGCCGGCGGCATCTTCACCGGCGGCGATGCGGCGCTCTTCCTCGAACATGGCGCGGCGGCAGTACAGGTGGCGACGCGCTTCACTGTCGCGAAGGAGTGCGGCCTGCCCGACGACATCAAGCAGGAGTACTTCAAGGCCAACGAGGACGACATCGAGGTCAACGGCATTTCGCCCACCGGCTACCCGATGCGCATGCTGAAGAACAGCCCGGCCATCGGCGACGGCATTCGTCCGAACTGCGAGGCCTACGGTTACCTGCTCGACGCCAATGGCCATTGCCAGTACATCGATGCCTACAACCGCGAGGTTGCCGCGCATCCCGGCGCGAAGAAGATCAGGGTCTGGGACAAGACCTGCCTGTGCACGCAGATGCGCAATTTCGATCTCTGGACTTGTGGCCATTACACCTACCGGCTGAAGGACACGACGCGCGCAGAGGCCGACGGCAGCTACCAGTTGCTGACCGCCGCACACATCTTCAACGACTATCGGTACAGCAAGGGCGACGCGATCGCGCTGCCGCAAGGCTGATAGCGCAGCCTGGACATGGCGGCCGTGACCCAGGATTCCGGAGTCGAGTTGCGGCGCATCGTGCGCACCAACGAGGAAATCAAGAGCGTGGTCGCCACCGCTTCCAGGATCAACCTGATGGCGATGAACGCGATCTTTCTCGCCAAGCGTGCCGGCCAGACGGCGCTGGGATTCGGCGTGCTGTCCAACGAACTGCGGCGCTTCGCCATGGATCTCCAGAAGCAGATGGCCCTGTTGCGCGAGATGACCTATGGCAGCGTGGCGACGGTGACCGCGCTGGTCAAGCAGGCGCGCGTCAACCGTGTTCTCGAGCGTACGCGCAAGGAGTCGGGCGGCAGCGGCCTGACGCTGATCGACGAGTTCATGCGGACCCGCCATGGGGCGTCGAGCGTGCGCCACCGCGAACAGATCGCCGCCCTGAACCGCCGCCTGAACCAGATGATTGCCGATACCGCCCAGCTCGTCGAACTCGGCAGCGTGCTGGCGCGCTCGGCCAAGATCGAGGCGGCCTATGGCGGCCCGTTCGCGGCGGCGCTGATGCAGGTCTCCAGCGATTTCGAGCGCACCATCGGCACGATCCAGCGGTCCCTCGAGAATCTGACCAAGCAACAGGATGTCTGAGTCCATGAAAACCGCGCGCGTCATCTTCGAGGAAGACAGCCACAAATGGATCGCCCTGGTGCGCGATCCCAACCGGCCCGACTATCTGATCGATACCAACGAATATCTGGTGATCGACAACAATGACGCGATCCTGCTCGATCCGGGCGGCAACGAGATTTTCCCCGCCGTTTTCTCGGCGCTGTCGACCGAATTCGATCCGCGCAAGATCCGGCAGATCTTCGCCAGCCACCAGGATCCGGACATCATCTCCTCGCTCTCGCTGTGGCTCGAGTTCAATCCCGAACTCAAGTGCCACATCAGCTGGCTGTGGGCAGGCTTCGTGCCCCATTTCGGCGGCAACAAGGAAACCTTCGTGGCGATTCCCGATGGCGGCGCCGATATCGCGGTCGGCAACCAGCGCCTGCAGGCGATTCCGGCCCACTATCTCCATTCCTCGGGCAATTTCCATCTCTACGATCCCAAGGCGAAGATACTGTTTTCCGGCGACGTCGGGGCCGCACTGCTGCCGCCGGGCGAAGACGGCCTGTTCGTCGAGGATTTCGATCGTCACATCCGCCATGCCGAGGGTTTCCACCGGCGCTGGATGGGGTCGGAAAAGGCCAAGAACGACTGGTGCAGCCGCGTCGCCCAGCTCGACATCGAGATGATGTGCCCGCAGCACGGCGCCATTTACCGGGGCGAACAGGTGCGCCGCTTCATCGACTGGTTCGCCCGGCTCGAGGTCGGCGTGATCAGGGGCTGATGCACCATGGGGTTTGATGCGGGTCAAGGCAGGGCGAGGCGCGTCTGAAGACAATGACGTCTTCGGACAACCCACACCCCACATGAACTCCCTGACTGCACCCCTGCGCGAACACCACAAGCATTGCGACGAACTCTTCGTTTCCGCAGAAGCGGCGGTCGTCGACCGTGACTGGACGACCGCTCAGAGTCTGTTGATTGATTACATGGCTGCGATGGAAGCCCATTTCCGCACCGAGGAGGAGACACTGTTCCCCGCCTTCGAAGCCGCCACGGGCATGACCATGGGACCGACGCGCATGATGCGTCACGAACACGCCCAGATGCGCGAACTGTTCGGCCAGATGAGCATGGCACTGGCGGAGCGCGACGCCGAGAATTTCGCGAGCGCTGCGGAAACCCTGCTCGTGTTCATGCAGCAGCACAACATGAAAGAGGAGAACATCCTCTATCCGATGTGCGACCGCGGGCTGGATGCCCAATCCTCGGCACTCGGACCCATCTTGCGCGAAAGGCTGGACGCGGCATGCCCGACGACCTGCTGAAGCCGCCGCAGCTGGTGGTCGACGGGCGCGAAATGCAGCCGCCAGAACCGCTGGAGAAGACGCTCGAAGGTCTCGACCAGCTGCAAGCTGGCGCAGAGCTGCTGCTGCTGGTGTATTGCCATCCGGTGCCCTTGTTCAACATCCTGCGTAATAACGGCTACGTCTGGCGCGAGGACGTGCTGGAGGATGGCACCCACGAGATCCGCATCCGCCGGGCCTGAGCGACAGGGCGGCGCCCGGCATGCACCCTGAGCTTTCCTTCGAGCAGGCGCCGCCGATCGATGTCCCCTTCAGGTTCTTCCTGACCGCCCCCTTGTTCGGCATTGCGGCGGGCGTGCTGCTGGCGCTCGCGGGCGGGGACATGCTGGCCTCGCGCTGGACCCCCGCGGCCTTGGCCGGCACTCACCTGCTGGTCGTCGGCTTCATGCTGCAGGCGATGTGCGGTGCCCTGCTGCAGTTCGTGCCGGTGGCGGCAGGAGGCAATATCTGGCGGCCGCGGCTCGTGGCGACCATCGTGCATCCGCTCCTGATCGTCGCGACGATATTGCTGGCGACTGCTTTTCTGAGTCAGCGCCCGATGCTCTTTATCGGGGCAGCACATGGGTTTGCACTGGCCCTCGGGCTGCTCGGCATAGTCGTTGGTGTGGCACTCTGGCACACGCCTGCACGCGGACCGACCATCGTGGCGCTGCGCATCGCCCTGGTTGCTCTAGTGGTGACGTTGGCTCTGGGCATCGCGCTGGCGACGGGAATCGCGCGGAATGCCGAATGGCCTCTGCTGGCGCTCACCGACCTGCATGCCGCCTGGGGGCTGGGCGGCTGGGCGCTGGTGCTGCTGGCTGGGGTGTCTTACTTCGTCGTGCCGATGTTCCAGCTGACCCCCGCCTATCCGGCCTGGCTGGCGCGCGGCCTGCCGCTGGCGCTGCTTGGGCTACTGGTCGCCTGGTCGGTGCAATTCGCGATCGCGGAAAATAGCGGGACGCAGGGGTTCTTCGTCGGCGGGCTTGGGGTGAGCAGCCTCTTCGCGGCGACAACCCTGCACCTGCAACATCGGCGCCGGCGCAAAGTCGGCGACACCACGCTGCTGTTTTTCCGCACCGCCATGCTGGCCCTGCTCGTGATATTCGTTTCGGTGCTGGCCTTCCTCGCGCTGCCGGATCTGCGGCTGGACCCGCGCGCAGCCGTCTGGCTCGGCATGCTGGCGCTCGTCGGCGTGTTCGTCTCGGCCATCAACGGCATGCTCTACAAGATCGTGCCCTTCCTGAACTGGCTGCATCTGCAGAAGCTATGCGGCCTGCAGGCCCTGCCGCCGACGATGCACCAGATGATTCCGGAACGGTCCATGCGCCGGCAGTTCCAACTGCACCTGGCCGCCTTGATCCTGTTGCTCGCCGCGGTCTGGCTGCCCGTGCTGGCGCGGCCGGCCGGCCTGCTGTTCGCGGTGTCCTGCGCCTGGCTGGGCTGGAACCTGCTCGGCGCCGTGAATGTCTATCTGCGCTTCAGAAATCGTATTCGCGCAGGCGTTGCAGATCACCGATCCTGATGCGCTTGCCCTGCATGTCGATCAGCTTGGCCTCGGCCAGGTCGTGCAGGATGCGCGACAGGGTTTCCGGGGTCAGGTTGAGGCGCGAGGCGATGATCTGCTTGGAGGTCGGCAGGGTCAGTTCGATGCTGCCTTCGCAACTGTCGGTCGGACAATGCTGGAGCAGGTAGCCGATTACGCGCTGCGCGCTGGAGCGCAAAGAGTAGGACTCGACATCATGGATCAGCGCATGCATGCGCATCGCCAGGCCGGCCAGCATGTGGCGGGCGAAGGAGATGTCGGTTTCGAGCAATTCGAAGATCGCGTCGCGCGCGATGTGCAGCAGCAGCGTGTCGGCGATGGCCTGGGCGAAGACCGGATAGGGGCGTTGCGCGAAGAGCGCCGCCTCGCCGAAGCTCTGCTTCGGCCCGATGATCTCGACGACCTTTTCGTTGCCGCTGGAGGACGGAAACGCCAGCTTGACCTGGCCGAAGACGATGACGTAAAAGCCGTGGGCGATGTCGCCCTTCTGGAACAGCATCTCCCCCTTGGGCAGCCGCTTGCTGCGCGTATGCGTGGATACATGGGCAATCTGCTCGGGCGTCAGTGCGTGAAACAGCGGCAGGCGCAGCAGCAGAGCCGGGATGTCGATACGGGTGTCGTTCGCAGCTTGCGTCATCCCAGCACGTTACCACGAAGCCTGGATGCCTGGCTCGCGAGCAGTCTCCCTGGCCGACTGGCTTTCGGCGGGGCGGATCCGGATGCCGGGACGCCGGGCCGGGGAGGATTGTTCGGAGGGGGATTCGGCGATGGTGTCGCGCAATTGCGCGATGCTGTGAATGACGATGCGCCGCCCGTCGATGTCGATCAGTCCGGCTTCCGCGAGGTCATGCAGGATGCGCGACAGGGTTTCCGGGGTCAGGTTGAGGCGCGAGGCGGCGATCTGCTTCGAGGTGGGCAGGGCGATCTCGACTCCGCCGGCGGACCCAGCGGGACACTGATGCAGCAAATAGCAGATCACCCGCTCGGTGCTGGTGCGCAGGGTGTAGGACTCGATGTCATGCACCAGGGCGTGGTTGTGCAGTGCCAGTCCGATCAGCATGCGGCGCGCGAAGGCCGGTTCGCTTTCCAGCAGCACGAATACGGCTTCGCGGGTGACGAAGACCAGAAGCGAATCGGCGAGCGCCTGCGCAAAGACCGGATAGGGCTGCTGGGCCAGCATGACGGCTTCGCCGAAGCTTTGCTGCGCGTCGATGATGTCGACCACTTTCTCGTTGCCGTTGCAGGAGGGGAAGGCCAGCTTGATCTGACCATACACCACCACGTAAAAACCGTGCGCGGGATCGCCCTTGTGAAACAGCATGTCGCCCTTGGGCAGGCGCTTGCCGCGCGCGTGCTCGGCCAGGGCGAGGATGCGTTCGGGCGACAGATCCTGGAACAGCGGCATGCGCGCGAGGAGCGCCTCGGTGTCGATGCGGTTTTCGGTGGCGTGAGTCATGTCGTGATCTCCGGAATGTCTTCTTGTTCTTGTTTCAGTGGCTGAAGCGATGTTGTATCTGGCACTCAAATATCTGCATGTCACCTGCGTGGCGCTGAGCGTCGGCGGCTTTTGCCTGCGCGGCCTGCTGCTGCTGCGGCGAAAGTCGGCGCTGGCGGGACGGCACCCGGAGTGGCACGGCGGGCGGCAATGGCTGCGCGCCCTGCCGCACATCAACGACAGCCTGCTGCTCGCCGCGGCGATCGGACTGGCCGCGCTGCTCGGGCAATATCCCTTCATCGATGCCTGGCTGACCGCCAAGATCGGCGGCTTGCTCGCCTACATCCTGCTGGGGGCGCTGGCGCTCAGGCCAAGCCCTTACCCGCGCTTGCGGATACTGGCCGGCTGCGCCGCGGTGGCGATGTTCGGCTGGATCGTGTCGGTGGCCTTGGCCAAGCATCCTGCGGGTTTCCTCGTCTGATGTGCGCATGCTAGGGCGTGCACATGCAGCATGAAAGTCCTGAGGGGAGTCCTGCCTGACAGGCATCTACCTACAAGTAGGTAGCCAGTAATATCTGACCGTCTGGAATTGTTGCGTAGAATCATGGGGCTGTAATTTGAGGTCAAAGTCTGCTGCACTGCCATACCTACCTCTAAATATAGACAATTACCCATAAATAAGTTGTGGGTAATTTCTGCTCACTCGTGAAACGAATCTTTCCAGTCTTTTCGCAGTTCCTCCGCGACTCGGTGCTGTTCCGCGTCGGCCTTGCCTTGAGCGCGCTGGCGATCCTGTCCTTCATTTCCATCGTGATTTCGACGGTGATCGCCGAGGACATCAGCGGCCGGGCCAACGCCGTCAACGTCTCCGGTTCGCTGCGCATGCTGACCTTCCGGACGCTCAGCGAAGTGCTGCAACCGGAGAAGCGCGAGCAGGCGCTCGAGACCATGAAGATCTTCGAGCGCCGCCTGCTGGGTCTGGAGCGTTTCGTCGTCGCCAAGTCGCCCGAGGGTGCGCCGTCGGTGCTGGCGGTGCATGGCGTTCTGCAACGCTGGAACACGCACATGCGCGCGCTCGAAATCAACGCCGCGCATGGCGAGTCTTCCGCGCTGAAGCAGATTGCCCACGAGATTCCCGATTACGTCGACCAGATCGACCACGTCGTTTACCTGATCGAGATCGAGCTCGAGAACAAGGCGCGCCTGCTGCGTGTCATCCAGCTGGGCCTGCTGGCGCTGATCGTCCTGATCAGCCTGTTGACCCTCTGGATGCTGCGCCGCCAGGTGGTCCAGCCGCTCGCGCAACTCCTGCAGGCCGCGAAGACGGTGTCGCAGGGGTCGTTCTCGGTACGCGTGCAGCATGCCTCCAACGACGAACTGGGACAGCTCGGCCATGCGTTCAACACGATGGTGGCGGAGATCGCGACGATGTATGCCCACCTCGAGGACAAGGTCGAGGAAAAGACGCGCGAACTGAAGCGTTCCAACGAAGCGCTCGAACTGCTCTACCGCGTGAGCCAGCAGCTTTCGGCCAGCGATCTGACGCTGGAGAACGTGCAGGCCGTGATGCGCGAGGTCGAGGCGGCGCTGGAACTGGGCCACAGCATGATCTGCATCAGCGAGAACGGGCAAATGCCGGCGAAGGTCGTTACCGGCGATCTGACCCCGGAAGAAATGCGGGCCTTGCGCGTTCAATCGGACTGCGCGAACTGCTTCACCTGCGCGGAAAAGACCCTGGTCGAGCAGGCTGCGACGCAGCCGTTCCTGTCCATTCCGATCGGCGACGGCGACCGGCTGCGCGGTGTCATGCCCATTCTGATGAAAGAAGCGAGTGCGCCGTTGTCGAACGAAAAGGTGCGCATCCTTGAGACCGTCGGCCATCACATCTCGAACGCCCTGATCAATATGCGGCGTGCCGAGGAAAAACACCGCCTGGCGGTGCTCGAGGAGCGTTCGGTGATCGCGCGCGAACTGCACGATTCCATCGCCCAGTCCTTGAGCTACCTGCAGATCCAGGTGTTGCGGCTGGAAAAAAGTCTCGAACGCGGCGGCGACACACGGGCGATCGCGCAGGAGCTGAAGCGCGGGCTCGGCGGCGCCTATCGCGAGCTGCGCGAGCTGATCGTCACCTTCCGCCTGCGCATCGACGCGCGCGGCTTCAACGTCGCCCTGCAGCAGACCGTCACCGAGTTCTCGGAAAAGCTCGGCTTCCCGGTCGAGCTGAAGAACAGCCTGTCGGACATCGTGCTCTCCGGCAACGAGGAGATGCATGTCATCCGGATCATCCGCGAGGCGCTGGCCAACATCGAGCATCATGCCGCGGCGGGGCATGCGAGCGTCGCCATCGCGATCGATGCCGGGCACGCCGTCACGGTCAGAGTCGCCGATGACGGCAGGGGCTTCGATCCGGCACAGACGCCGGCCAACCATTTCGGCGTCAGCATCATGCACGATCGTGCCCACATCCTGGAGGGGCAGCTCGAAGTTGCTTCCGCTCCGGGCGCCGGCACCGTCGTCTTCCTGAAATTCATGCCGCAGAAAAATCGGCCGCCTTCCCCTCCGGAGTCCAGACCATGACGGAAAACACGCGCGTCCTCGTCATCGACGATCATCCGCTGCTGCGCAAGGGCGTCTGCCAGCTGCTCGAACTGACCGAAGGCTTCATTGTGGTCGGCGAAGCCGCCAGCGGCCGCGAGGGCATCGAACTGGCCAAGCAGCTCGATCCCGACCTGATCCTGCTCGACCTCAACATGAAGGGCATCAACGGCCTCGAAACGCTGCGCACCCTGCGCGACATGGGCGAGGATGCCCGCATCATCCTGCTCACGGTCTCGAATGCCCCGGAGGATCTGATCGCCGCCATCCGGGCCGGCGCCGACGGCTACATCCTGAAAGACAACGATCCGGACGACATCCTCTCGCTCATCGGCAATGCCATGCAGGGGCAGACGGCGATCAGCCCCGAGCTGGCCAGTCTGCTGGCCGCCGCGCTGCGCGAGGAGAGCGTGACCGAGCAGCGCAGCCAGGCCAGCCTGACCGAGCGCGAAAGCGCGATCCTCAAGTGCCTCGCGGCGGGCATGTCGAACAAGCTGATCGCGCGCGAACTGGACATCATGGAAAGCACCGTCAAGGTGCATGTGCGCAACCTGCTCAAAAAGCTGAAGTTCCGTTCGCGCGTCGAGGCGGCCGTCTGGGCCGTCGCCAACCAGCTCGACTGACTAGCCCCCGGCGAGGGGGCGAAGGGAGGCGGACCTCCTCAGGCGCGGCGTTCGGTGAGCAGTTTCTTCAGGCCGGCCACATCCAGGATCTGGATGTGTTTCTGGTGCACCGTGATCAGCCCTTCGTCCTGGAAGCGCGAGAAGGCGCGGCTCACGGTTTCGAGCTTGAGTCCGAGGTAGGAACCGATTTCGTTGCGCGTCATGCGCAGGTTGAACTCGGTCGGCGAGTAGCCGCGCGCGGTGAAGCGCTGCGACAGGTTGAGCAGGAAGGCGGCGAGGCGCTCCTCGGCGCGCATGATGCCGAGCAGCATCATCACGCCGTGGTCGCGCACGATCTCGCGCGACATCACCTTGTGGAAGTGGTGCTGCAGTGCGCCGATCTCGCGCGAATAGTTTTCGAGGTCGCTGAAGGGAATCACGCAGACTTCGCTGTCCTCGAGGGCAACCGCATTGCAGGTGTGCCTTTCGGTGCCGATGCCGTCGAGGCCAAGAATCTCGCCCGCCATCTGGAAGCCGGTCACCTGTTCGCGGCCGTCCTCGAGCAGCACATCGGTCTTGAAAAAGCCCGTCTTGATTGCAAAGATCGCCTCGAAGCCGTCGCCGCTGCGGTAGATGTGCTGACCGCGCAGGATACGCCGCCGCAGATTGACGAGTTCGTCGAGCTGCCCCATTTCATGTTCGGACAGCCCCATCGGCAGGCACAGTTCGCGCAGGTTGCACTGCGAACAGGCTTCCCGCAGTTGCGGCACCGAAAGATGGGCTAATTTTCCGTGCATGGGCGGATTTTCCGTGCAACGCGGCGAGCAACCGGGTCAGCTTTGATCTGTGTCAACGTAAACCGGCCGTCCTTGCTGCATCCTGAGCGCCTCATTGGGGAAGGTTTCATTTCGGCAGTTTTCGTCGGCACCATTTCTGAGTCGTGAGTCATTATCAAGAGCTGATTTTCGATCCGCAGGTCATTCGTCGCTTCGACGTCAGTGGCCCGCGCTACACGTCCTACCCGACGGCCGACCGCTTCGTCGAGGCCTTCGATGCGGCCGCCTATCGTTCCTGGCTGGGCAAGCGCACGATCGGGGGAATCGGCCGGGCGCTCTCATTATACTTTCACATCCCGTTCTGCAACACGATCTGCTATTACTGCGCCTGCAACAAGATTATTACCAAAGATCATGGGCGCTCGGCCAAGTACCTGAAATATCTCGGCAAGGAGCTGGCGCTGCAGTCGGCGGCGCTCGACGGCCCGCACGACGTGGTGCAGCTGCACTGGGGTGGCGGCACCCCCACCTTCCTCTCGCACGACGAGATGAAGCGGCTGATGGAAATGACGCGGCAGCATTTCCGCCTGCTGCCGGACGGCGAATATTCCATCGAGGTCGATCCGCGCAAGGTCGACCGCGAGACCGTCAAGCTGCTCGCCGACCTCGGCTTCAACCGCATGAGCGTCGGCGTGCAGGACTTCGATCCGCGCGTGCAGCAGGCGGTCAATCGCATCCAGACGCTCGACGAGACGCGGGTCGTCATCGATGCCGCACGCGAATTCGGCTTCAAGGGCATTTCGGTCGACCTGATCTACGGCCTGCCGAAGCAGAACGTGATCAGCTTCAACCACACGCTCGACGAGATCCTCAAGCTCGCACCCGACCGGCTGTCGATCTACAACTACGCTCACCTGCCGAATCTCGCCAAGCCGCAGCGGCGCATCAACGAGGCCGAACTGCCGAGCGCGGACGCCAAGCTGCAGATCATCCAGCTCGCCATCCGGCGCCTGACCGACGCGGACTATGTGTTCATCGGCATGGACCACTTCGCCAAGCCGGACGACGAACTGGCCGTCGCACAGCGCCAGGGCCGTCTGCACCGCAACTTCCAGGGCTATTCGACGCATGCCGAGGCGGATCTGCTGGCCTTCGGCGTCTCGGCGATCGGCAAGGTCGGGCCGACCTACTGCCAGAACTACCGCACGCTCGACGAGTACTACGACGCGCTCGACCGTGGCGAACTGCCGGTGATGCGTGGCCTCGAACTGACCGCCGACGACCTGCTGCGCCGCTCGATCATCCAGGCGCTGATGTGCCACTTCGAGTTGTCGATCGAGTCGATCGAGATCGCCCACCTGATCGACTTCAAGTCCTACTTCGCTCCCGAACTCGCCGACCTGCGCGAGATGGAGCAGGCCGGGCTGCTGACCATCGACGACCAGTGGATCACGGTCGAGCCGAAAGGCCGCATCCTCGTGCGCGTGATCGCGATGGTGTTCGACCGCTACCTGCGTTCCGACCGCGAGCGCGTGCGCTACTCGAAGGTCATCTGAGCTGAACGCCACGCGCAAGTCAGTGCCGGCGAGACGGCACTGCTTCGTGCATCGCCATGCCTGACAACAGTCTCCTCGCGCTCTTCATCGTCGGCCTGCTCGGCGGCGGCCATTGCGCCGGCATGTGCGGCGGCATCGTCGGCGCGCTGAGCTTGCAGACCCAGCAAGGTGGCACGGCCGTCCTCGTGCATCTTGCGTACAACCTCGGGCGCATCGGCAGCTATGTGATTGCCGGCCTGCTTGCCGGTCTGCTCGGTCAGGCGGCCGGCAACCTGCTGGCGCTGCAGAATGTCCTCTATCTCTGCGCCAGCCTGATGCTGATCGCGATGGGCCTCTACCTGCTGGGCTTCACCCAATTCCTGTCGCCGCTCGAACGCGGCGGGCAGGCACTCTGGCAGCGCATCCAGCCGCTGACGAAACGCTTCCTGCCGGTGCGCGGCATCGCGCAGGCGCTGCCGCTCGGGCTGCTGTGGGGCTGGCTGCCCTGCGGGCTGGTGTATAGCGCGCTGACTACGTCGCTGGCGAGCGGCTCGGCAGGACAGGGCGCGCTGCTGATGCTCGCCTTCGGCCTCGGCACGCTGCCCAACCTGCTGCTCGCCGGACTGCTGCTGGCACGCTTCCGCCGCTTCGCCCAAGCCCGTGCCGTGCGCGTGGTTTCTGGCCTTCTGGTGCTCGGCTACGGGATAATCGGCGTGTTCAATTACTGGCGCGGCTAACCATGTCAGCAGTGGCAAGAAACGAAGACTGTCAGACGGTCGAGTTGTCGATCGGCGGCATGACCTGCGCCGCCTGCTCGGCGCGCATCGAGCGGCAGCTCAACAAGCTGCCCGGCGTCGAGGCGGCGGTGAACCTGCCGGCCGAGCGTGCGCACATCCGCTTCGATCCGGCCAGCGCCGACGTCGACAAGCTGATCGCCACGATCGTCAAGACCGGCTTCACCGCGACGCCATCGACGGCCGACACGCGCGGCGAGGAAAAGGCGCGCAAGGAAGCGGCCTATCGCGCCGAGGTGAAGCGCTTCTGGTTCGCACTGGCGCTGACCCTGCCGCTGATCGCCCAGATGCCCTTCATGTTCGGGCAGGCAGGACACGTCGATGTGCTGCCGCGCTGGCTGCAGTTCGCGCTGGCGACGCCGGTCCAGTTCTGGATCGGCTGGCGCTTCTATGTCGGCGGCTGGAACGCGATCCGCGGCGGCAGCGGCAACATGGACGTGCTGGTCGCGCTGGGCACGACGATGGCGTGGGCCTACAGTACGGTCGTGCTGTTCCTCGGACTCGCGCACCAGCATGTGTATTACGAGGCCTCGGCGACGGTCATCACACTGGTGCTGATGGGCAAGATCCTCGAGGCGCGCGCCAAGGCGAAGACATCGGCGGCGATCGAGTCGCTGATGAAACTGCAGCCGCAGACGGCGTGGGTCGAACGCAACGACCAGCTCGTCGAACTACCGGTGGCGAGCCTGATCCCCGGCGATGTCGTCGTCGTGCGGCCGGGCGAGGCGGTACCGGTCGATGGCGAAGTGATCGCCGGCCAATCGAGCGCGAACGAGGCGATGCTGACCGGCGAGAGCCTGCCGGTCGCGAAGGCACCGGGCGACAAGGTCTTCGCCGCGACGATCAACGGCGATGGACTGCTGCGCTGCAAGGCGACGGGCGTCGGCTCGCACACCTTGCTCGCCGGCATCATTCGACTGGTCGAACAGGCACAAGGCTCGAAGGCGCCAGTGCAGCGGTTGGCCGACCGGGTCGCCGCGATCTTCGTGCCGGTGGTGACGACGATCGCGCTGATCACTTTCATCGCCTGGTGGTCGCTGGACGGCGAGTTCACGACGGCGCTGGTGAACGCGGTCGCGGTGCTGGTGATCGCCTGCCCGTGCGCGCTGGGCCTCGCCACGCCGACGGCGATCATGGTGGGCACCGGGCTCGGCGCGAAGGCCGGCATCCTGATCCGCAACGCGCAGGCGCTCGAGCTTGCCGAGAAGATCAATGTACTGGCCGTCGACAAGACCGGCACGCTGACGCAGGGCAAGCCAACAGTGATCGCAGTGAAAGTCAGTTCCGGCGGGACGGCATCCGAGGTGCTGAGGATCGCCGCCAGCCTCGAACAGGGCTCCACGCATCCGCTGGCGGCCGCGCTGGTGGCCGAAGCGAAGCAGCGCGGCCTCGCACTCGATACACCGCAGGATGTGACGGCGGAACCCGGCAAGGGCATCAGTGGCATCGTCGCCGGCAAGCCGGTACGCGTGGGCTCGCCCGACTGGCTTGGTATTCCCGCAAGCGAAACACCGGGCAGCCAGGTCGGCGTTGCGCTGGGCGATACTGTCATCGGTGTCATTGCGGTCGCCGATCCGCTGCGCGAAAGTACGAAGGATGCTGTGGGACGCCTCCAGCAGCTCGGTGTCGAGGTCGTGATGCTCACCGGCGACAACGCGGCGACGGCAGCCGAGATCGCGCGCCAGTCCGGTGTCGGTCGCTACGAGGCGAACGTGCTGCCGGGCGACAAGGCATCCCATGTCGCGGCCCTCAAGGCGGCCGGCAAGGTGGTGGGCATGGCCGGCGACGGCATCAACGACGCCCCGGCGCTGGCGGCGGCGGACGTCTCCTTCGCGATGGGCGCGGGGGCCGACGTGGCGATGCAGGCGGCCGACGTGACGCTGATGCGCGACGACCTCAACGGCGTCGCCGACGCGATCTCGCTGTCGCGCGCGACGCTGGCGAAGATCCGCCAGAACCTGTTCTGGGCCTTCATCTACAATGTGCTCGGCATTCCCGCCGCGGCGCTTGGCTTCCTCAATCCGGTGGTGGCGGGGGCGGCGATGGCGCTGAGTTCGGTCTCGGTGGTGAGCAATTCACTACTGCTCAAACGCTGGAAATCAGGGAGAAACTGAATGGAAACGACGACGATCAAGATCACGGGCATGTCCTGCGGCGGCTGCACTGCCAGCGTGACGAAGGTGCTGAGCGAAACGCCCGGTGTGGCGCAGGCCGAAGTGCAGCTTTCTCCCGGGCAGGCCACGGTCGAGTTCGACCCCGCCAAGGTCACGCGCACGGCACTGTGCGCGGCGATCGAAGACGCCGGCTTCGAGGCAGAATAAAGCTGCTTGCTGCACCGCAACAAACTATAATCGCGCTTTTTTCCGGGAGCTGACCGTGGCCTTGAACAATGTCCCCTCCGGCAAGGACCTGCCGAACGATTTCAATGTGATCATCGAGATCCCGATGCATTCCGACCCGATCAAGTACGAGGTCGACAAGGATTCCGGCGCGATCTTCGTCGACCGCTTCATGGCCACGGCGATGCACTACCCCTGTAACTATGGCTACATCCCCCACACCATCGCCGGCGACGGCGACCCCGTCGACGTGCTGGTGGTGTCGCAGTTTGCATTGCCCCCAGGCGTGGTGGTGCGCTGCCGCCCGGTCGGCATGCTCAAGATGACCGATGAGGCCGGGGAAGACGCCAAGCTGCTGGCCGTGCCGGTGGACAAGCTGACGCCGATGTATCGCGATATCGAGTCGCCGCGCGATTTTCCGCAGATCGTGCTCGACTCCATCTCCCACTTCTTTGCCCACTACAAGGACCTCGAGCCGGGCAAGTTCGTCAAGGTCGAGGGCTGGGTCGACGCCGAGGAAGCGAAGAAGGAGATCTTGACCGGCGTGCAGCGCTTCAACGACGCCAAGCAGAAGCCCGCCTTCTGATCCGCTGACTCCGCCATGACCCTCAAGATCGCCGTCGCACAGATCAATTGCACGGTCGGCGATCTTGCCGGCAACGCCGCACGGATTCTTGCGGCGGCCGCGGCGGCGCAGCGGCTGGGCGCCGACCTGCTGCTGACGCCGGAACTCGCGCTCTGCGGCTACCCTCCCGAAGACCTCCTGCTGCGCCCGGATTTCCATCGCGCCTGCGCGCGCGAACTGACGGCGCTGGCAGAGGAGCTTCCGCTGCCGGCCGTCGTCGGCCATCCGGAAATGCGCGGCCTGCTGCGCTACAACGCCGCCTCGCTGCTGCGCGGCGGAGGCATCGAAGCCACCTATTGCAAGCAGCGCCTGCCGAACAGCGAAGTGTTCGATGAAGAGCGCTACTTCGCGACCGGCACCGAGCCCTGCGTGCTGGAAATCGGCGGCGTGCGCGTCGGCCTGGCGATCTGCGAGGACATCTGGCTGCCCGGCACGGTCGAGGCGACGCGCGCCGCCGGCGCGGAACTGCTGCTGGCGCTGAATGCCTCGCCCTTCCACATGAACAAGCCGGCGACGCGGCAGGCGGTACTGCGCGAGCGCATCGCCGGTACCGGCATGCCGGCGATCTACTGCAATCTCGTCGGCGGGCAGGACGAGCTCGTGTTCGACGGCGGGTCCTTCGCGCTCGACGCCGCCGGGCGGCTGACGCACCAGCTGCCGGCCTTCGCGGAGGCGGTGACGGTCGTCGAGTTCGGTGATGGTCATCTGCTGCCCGGTGCGCAGGCCCCGGCGCAGTCCATCGAGGCGGACGTCTATGCGGCGCTGAAGCTCGGCGTGCGCGACTACCTCGGCAAGAATGGCTTTCCCGGGGCGATCATCGGCCTCTCGGGCGGCATCGACTCGGCGCTGACCTTGGCCATCGCGGTCGACGCGCTCGGCGCCGACCGGGTGCGCGCGGTGATGATGCCTTCGCCGTGGACGGCGCAGATGAGTCTGGCCGATTCGCGCGAAATGATCCGCCGGCTCGGCGTGCAGTATGACGAGATCCCGATCGCGGGCGCGATGGAGCAGTTTGCCGTCCTGCTGGCGCCGACTTTCGCGCAGCTTGGCCCGAAGCCCGACTGGGACACGACCGACGAGAACCTGCAGGCGCGCATCCGCGGCATGCTCCTGATGGCGCTGTCGAACCGTACCGGCCGCATCGTGCTGACCACCGGCAACAAGAGCGAGATGGCGGTCGGCTACGCGACGCTCTACGGCGACATGGCCGGCGGTTTCGCGGTGATCAAGGACGTGTTCAAGACCTTCGTCTATCGGCTGGCGCGCTGGCGCAACACGCTCTCCGAGGTGATTCCGGACAACATCATCACGCGCGCGCCGTCGGCCGAGCTCAAGCCGGACCAGACCGACCAGGACAGCCTGCCGCCGTATGAGGTGCTCGACGCGATCATCGAGGCCTACATGGAGCGCGACCAGTCCCCGCGCGAGATCATCGCGCAGGGCTGGCCGGAAGCCGACGTCAGACGCGTGGTCAATCTGCTCAAGAAGAACGAATACAAGCGCCGCCAAGCGCCAC
Source organism: Pseudomonadota bacterium (assembly GCA_021849505.1). GTDB lineage: Bacteria > Pseudomonadota > Gammaproteobacteria > Burkholderiales > Rhodocyclaceae > Sulfuricystis. Next base: position 29,372 of record JAJZSW010000003.1, on the reverse strand, counting down.
CGGGCGTGCGCGTCAGCCGCCGCGCCTTCGGCAAGGACTGGCGTTATCCGATAACATCCCGCTACCCGGATGAGTGGAATTAGCCAAGGAGTCTTAGCATGAAAAAGATCGAAGCCATCATCAAGCCGTTCAAGCTCGACGAAGTGCGCGAGGCGCTTTCCGAGGTCGGCGTCACCGGCCTGACCGTCACCGAGGTCAAGGGTTTCGGGCGCCAGAAGGGCCACACCGAGCTGTACCGCGGTGCCGAATACGTCGTCGACTTCCTACCCAAGATCAAGGTCGAACTGGTCGTCGCCGAGGCGACGGTCGACGCCGCCATCGAGGCGATCATCAAGGCGGCGCGCACCGGCAAGATCGGCGACGGCAAGATCTTCATCATGCCGGTCGAGCAGATCGTGCGCATCCGCACCGGCGAGACCAACGAAGCGGCAATTTGATCCCACCCCGAAATCGCCGCTGCGCGGCGATCTCCCCTCAAGGGGCCAAGAAGCGCTCGGGACGGCCCATCGCGTTTCTTGTGAGAGCAGAATAGGCAGGAGTTATTGCATGGACGCCTCCGTATCCAAGGAAACCCAGCGCGAGCAGCTGTACAGCCATTACTGGAAGAACGACCTGAATCCGGTCTTCACCGACGTGGCAAGCTATTACGACAAAGCCAACCAGGTGGCCAGCCTCGGCCTGTGGAACTGGTTCCTGCGCCACCACATGGATCTCGTCGAGACGCAGCCGAACATGCGCTCGCTCGACATCTGCGCCGGCACCAACGCGGTCGGCATCGCCCTGCTGAAGAAGGAGCCCACCCTCGAAGCCTATGCGCTCGACCGCAACGTCGCGATGCAGACGGTCGGCCGCCAGCGCGCCCGTGACCGCGGCATGCACATCCGTGCCAGCATCGGCGACGTGCACAAGCTGCCCTATCCGGACAACCATTTCGACATCGTCACATTGCAGTGGGCGGCGCGGCACCTCCAGCTCGACAGGGTGTTCGACGAAGTGCGCCGCGTGCTGAAACCGGGCGGCCATTTCCATCATTGCGACATGCTGCGGCCACCCAACCCGACCGTGGCGAAGATGTATTTCGGCTACCTGCGCTTCTGCCTCAACTTCACCGCCGGTCTCTTCCGCAGCAAGGAGCCGGCGCTCAACTGCCGCAAGTACTTCGTCGACGTGCTCGACAACTTCTATTCGCCGCAGGAGTTCTCCGACCTGCTGCGTGCCCACGGCATGGTGAATGTGGTGCACAAGAGCCTGCTCGCCGGCATGATCGGCGTGCACAGGGCACAGAAACCGGTCTGAACGGAATGCACCAGGCGAGGCTGCTCGCCGAGCTGAACCGGCAGATTCTCGAAGCCTACAGCCGCCGCACCACAGCGGCACTGCGTGCGCGGCTGCCCCTGCCGGTAGCCTTGCCCTGGCTGGACAAGCTGCTGCTCATCAATGTCCAAAAGGAAGTGCGCAAGGACGCCCACGTGATCGGTCGCGCCGTGCAGGTGGCGAAAGCCGGGCAGCCGATCGACGATGCACTGGTGATTTCTCTATTGCAGATCGCGCGCGAGATCGACCGCGACTTCCTCGCCCAAGCGCGCAGTCCGCTCGAAATCCCGATCCGCTATGAGGCGGTAAACCCGGTGCGCACCCAGCGCATCCGCAAGCTGCTCGACGCGGGCAGCCGGCTCGGCGTGGTCTGGTCGCCACGCCGCAAGCTGCGCGCCGCGCTGGCCGAGACATTTCCCGCAGCGGAACTCGAGCGGTTGCTGTTCGACCTGATGGTCCTCTACGCGCGCGAGACGCAGGTCCTTGGCGAATCGGTGCGCATGCCGGCGCTGCTGTCGCCGCTGCGGCGGCGTGTGCTGGCCGGGCTATACGAAACGATGGAAAAGACGGCGCAGGCCTTGGCGCGCGAAGCGGCCGGACGCATCCGGCGCCCGAAGCCGACCCTGGCGGCTCGCTAGAACTTCCCGTCGTCAAGCTGGAGCGGCATTTCCTTCGTGATCTGGTCGAAGCGCAGGATGCGCTTGCCCTTGTGCTCCTTGAGAAACTCCTCGGCGTCGGCCAGATTCGCGAGCGGCACGAATTCATGGCCCATCGGCCCGAGCACGTCCGAGCCGATCACGTAGAGCGCCGTCTTCGCATCGATCCGCTGCAGGTTGTAGTAGTCGGTCACGGCAATGCGCGCCATCTGTTCGCGGCTGTGGCCGGCGGCGTACTTCGGCGGATCGAACCAGAACTTGAGCAGATCCTTGGCGCCGTCGAAGTGGTGCGCGTGGCCATCCTTGTAGACGATGGTCGCCACCCAGTGGGGATACTTCGAGACGAGCATGCCGCAGACCGGGCAGAGATCTTTCGGCCCGGGTTTCGGGATCGCGGATGCCAGTACTGGCTTGGCGAACGACTGCGGCGCCTGGGCGGCCACCATGCCGACCCAGGCGAACAGGAGTGCCGCAAGGAACAAGCGCGGCAGGCGCATCAGTGCTTGTGCTCCATCGCTGCCGGCTTGCCCTGTTGTTCCATCATGCGCTTGCGCCGCTCCGCGCGGTTCTTGCGGATGCGGCTCACATCTTTGGACATGTCGGTGTAGGCCGCCAGCAGCGCCTGATCGAACTTGACGAGTTCGCCACCGTTCGCCGCCTGCGCGGCCTTCGCCGCATCCTCGGTACCGTAGGCAACCTTGCTGTTCGCGGTCATGACGCCGGGCAGCTTGCTGCCGACCAGGAAGATGGCCTTGTCGACCTCGACCAGCGGCTTGACGTCGCCGGGCGCGGCGTTGTCGCCGACCCACATCGCCTTCGGTTCGCGGTCGATGTTGAGGGACAGCGAGATCGCCGCGCAGTGGAGCGAGCAGGTGCCGTCGGCGAGATCGTCGCTGTACTGCACCAGCATCCGCGAGTGATGGTACTGCTTGCGATCCATGCCGCAGTAGGGGCACTTCGCATACTTCTCGATGTCATTCGCATTGGCCTGCGGGTCGGACGGTTTCTTGGGGATGAACTGCAGGGGCGTACCGTCGCCGGGGCAGGCCTGCTGGGCATGGACATGGCGGGTGAAACCGACGCTGACGGCGCCGGCGAGGAGGGCGGTTTTCAATGCTGCACGACGATCCATGATGTGTCTCCTGGGGACGATTGATCATGCGCTGCAATATAAGATGCTGCCCAGGGATAAGGCTGCGACATCTTGTCGCAGTTGGGCGGAAATCGGCGCAGGAGTTGATCGACGTCAACTGCCGTCCCGCCATCGCTGACTTTTCAAGGTCAGGCCAGTTCGATCCAGGCCGCGAGACCGCCGCCGTCGCGTGGCTCCAGGCGGGCCTGCCAGCCATTGGCGCGCGCCAGTTCGCGTACGATGGCGAGGCCGAGTCCGGCGCCGCCGGTCTGCGGGCTGCGCGAGACGTCGAGGCGCTGGAAAGGCTCGAACATTGCGGCGATGCGTTCCGGCGGAATGCCCGGGCCGCGATCGAGCACGCCGACCCGGCAGGATTCCCCCCGCGTTTCGCAGACCAGTTCGAGCGGACCCGCGGGTGCATAGCGCAACGCATTCTGCAGCAGGTTGCCCAAGGCCCGGCGCAGGGCGCGGGGCGCGACCGCACGCCGGCAATTCAGGCAGCGCACGCTGATCTCGCGCTCGTGGGCAGCAGCCTGATCGGCGAGTTCGCTCAGCAGTTCGGCAAGATCGGTCTCTTCCGGCGGTTCGCGCTCCAGGCCGCGCGCAAGGTCAAGCAGGGTGGCGATGAGGCCGTTCATCTCTTCGATATCGTTTTCCAGCCGCGCGATCAATGCGGGCGCAGGAGCAGACTTCATCATCTCGAGGGCCAGTCGCATGCGCGCAAGCGGCGTGCGCAGATCGTGCGAGACGCCCGCCAGCAGCGTCGTGCGTGCCGAGAGCAGGTCGCGCACCTGTTGGGCCATCGCATTGAAGCGGCGAGCCAGCGCTGCGAGTTCGCGCGGGCCGCTCTCGGGCAGCAGTTCGGGATGTTCCCCCTGGCCGATGCGCGTCGCGGCCGCATCGAGCAGAGCCAGTGGTTCGGTGATGCGCCGGGCCAGCCACCAGGCGAATGCGCCGGCGAAGACGAAGCCGCCTCCCAGGGCCAGCAGCAACGCAAGTCCGGGCTCCATCGGAATCCGTTGCTGGGAAAGGCCGACGGCCAACAAGCCCTCGCCGGCCGGCAGGTTCGTCCAGTACCAGACCGTTTCACCGTCCCCGGCAATTTCGCTGGCAAGGTGGCGGCGTGAGCCGAGGCGCTGCGCGAGCGCATCTTCGAGCAGATAGAAGAAAGGCGAGTGCCACTCGTCGCGGCCAACTTCTGCCGGTTCGACACGCAGGGCCAGTTGATGGCTGGTCAGCAATTCAAGCTCGAAATCCGGTCTCGTCGGGGGGGGCAACTCGGCCCAGGTCTGCGCCGAGAGGATCATCAGGCCGGCGAGATCGTCCGCCGATCGCCGTGCCATTGGCAGCATGAGAAATACCACCAAAGCCGTTGCGGCCAGCAATTCGACGAGCATGAAGGCGACCGCCAACAGCAGGGTGTTCTGCCGGGCAAGACTGGATGGATTCAAGTCTCGCCGCCGTGCGGATTGAACAGGTAGCCTTCGCCGCGCACCGTGCGGATATAGACGGGTGCGGCGGGTTCCGCCTCGATCTTGCGCCGCAGGCGGGTGACGCGGATGTCGATGCTGCGGTCGAAGGGATCGCGATCGTAACCCTTCAGCAAATCGACCAGCATGTCGCGTGACAGAACCCGGTTGGGCCGGGCGACGAAGGCGGCGAGCAGATCGAATTCGGCGCCGGTGAGCGCTACTTCGCTTCCGGCGCGAAACAGGCGGTGTCCTGCGAGATCCAGAACGTAGGGACCGAAGCGCTGCTCCTGGCTTGCATTTGCATCGGCAGCCGCGGCCGGCAGGCTGCGGCGCAGTAGGGCGCGCAGCCGGGCCAGGAGTTCGCGCGGTCCGAAGGGCTTGGCCAGGTAATCGTCTGCACCGACTTCGAGGCCGATCACCCGATCGACTTCCTCGCCTCGCGCCGACAGAATCAGGATCGGCACGCTCGATTGCGTCCGGATTGCGCGCGTCAGAGCCAGACCATCCTCTCCCGGCAGCATCAGGTCGAGTACGATGGCATCAGGCACCCCTTCCGCCATGGCCGCACGCATCGCTGCTCCATCACCCACGGCCCTGACATCGAAGCCATTTTCGGCCAGGTAGCTGGTCAACAACTCCCGCAACGCAGGATCGTCATCGACCACCAGTATGCGTTGGCGTTCATCGGTGTTCATGGATTAAAGTGTAGCGCGCCAAGGCCTGATCCGCACGGGCGATATGCGGCGATACCCATCGAAACAAACTGAAACAGTCGGATGCAGAGCGGACATGGCAAAGTTACGCTCCATTGGCATGATGCTCACACCGAAAACACAATCATGAAACCACAATCCTTCGCCTCCAGGTTTTTGCTGCTTCTGCTTGCCGCGCCGGCATGGGGACAATCCCCGCCCCTGCCGGCCGGCGGCGGAGTGCAGCGTCCGCTGAATCTTTCATTGCCGCGTGATGTCACGTCGAAGCAAGGCAGCATCATCGTTACCGAGCCGGAAGATACGGCGACGAAAAATCTCCGGCAGGAAGAACGGCTGAAGGAAACGCATGCTGAACGTCGTCCCTATGGCACCGGCTTCGAAGCCCGCCAGCGGGGAATGCTGTCCGAGGGCAGCCCCGGCTTCTCGAGCGGCGGCAGTGGCGCGGGCGCCGCTGGCGGAGGTGGTGCTGGACGTGGTGGTGGCATGGGGCGTGGTGGTCGGTAATTCCCCCCCTTCATCCAATAGAGGAGAGCATCATGAAAAACCTGAATACTTTCGCAGTCGTGATCGTTTCCGCCACGCTTGCCACGGCGGCATTTGCCAAGGGACCGGGCGGCGGCATGGGCGGTGGAGGCATGGGTGGCGGCAGCATGGTCGGCCAGCAATCCCAGATGCAGAATCAGCATCAATATCAATACAAGCAGCAGAATCAATATCAGCATCGCAACGACAGCGGTCAATCAGGCCGGCAAGGCAGCCTGACCAGCAGTTCGGATCAGGATCGGCTCCGTGACCGCGACCAGCTTCGCGACCAGGATCAGCTCCGCGACCGTGACCGCATTCATGTGCCGGGAACCGGCGTGAAATGATCTATGATGATTTTGTGGCAATCAGTTCAGATGATTTGATTCATACTCCAGAAAGGAGAGCATCATGAAAGCCCAGAACAAAATATTGATCGCAGCCATCTCGACCTTCATGGCCCTGTCTTCCGCTGTCTATGCAGCAGGGGGTGGTGGCGGAGGTGGGGGTGGCGGTGGCGGCGGTGGTGCGGGAGCCGGTGGTGGTGGCTCGGGCGGCGGGTCCGGTGGCTCAGCAAATTCCGAAGCGCAGGGAACGCAATCCCAGGCACAGACCCAATCCCAGGCGCAGACCCAAACGCGCAGCCAGGAGCAGACAAGGGCTCAGACCAAGGCCGCTCCAAAAGGGACGCAGACGCAAACCCAAACGCGCAGCCAGACCCAGACGCGTACGCAGACGAAAGACGAGGAAGAGGCCCAGACCCGGACGCGCACCCAGGAGCAAACCCGGACTCAAACCCAGACACAGGCGAAGTAGTCCATCTCAGCAAGTTTCCGAAAGCCGGCGCTGCCTACCTCCCAGCGCTGACTTTCCAAAACAAACGCCGGCCAAGCCGGCGTTTGTCCTTGGCTACGTAAACTTAAGGCTTACTGGATGACGCCGCGTGCCTTCATGCGATCGCAGGCATTGAAACGCGGTGGTGCGATGGTCTTGCCCTGTTCCTTCGCGCGCGCTTCCATGAGTTGGTGATGCTCGAGCTGATAGGCCTTGCACTCGTCGTAGTTCCTGAAGGACCACATCTTCTGACGATGGGCATTGTGTTCTTCCTGGGTCATCAACGCCCAGCCGACAGTGTTGTCCTTGTCGATGGCGAACCGTCCGCCACCGGGGCCCATGCCGCCGCCCATGCCTGGTCCGGGTTGGGCAAACGCCGGCACGGCGGCCAGCAGCGCGATCAGGGCGAGGTTCGTGAGTTTCATGGCGATCTCCTTTCGTTCAGAGCAGGGTGATTCTTTCTAGTCCTGTGCCAGTTGGATTGCCAGTTCCAGTTGGTAACAGGATGTAAAGAGATCTCTTGAGCATTCGCCAAGCCACGCTTAAGTGGACCTCCGGCATGCAGGCAAGACTTCAAAAGTCGGTGCTGGCGAGACGGCATCGTAGAATCCGCCCATGACCACGCTGGCCCTCGTCAAGGAACGCCTCGATCGCTACGAAAAGCTGATGCGGCTGGACAAGCCCATCGGCATCCTGTTGCTGCTGTGGCCGACGCTGTGGGCGGTGTGGATCGCGGCGGACGGCCAGCCGCACTGGATGATCGTCTGGATCTTCGTGCTCGGCACGGTGCTGATGCGCTCGGCCGGCTGCGTGGTCAACGACTATGCCGACCGTGATCTAGATCCGCATGTCGAACGCACCAAGGCCCGGCCGCTCGCCGCGCGCACGGTGAGCGTGCGCGAAGCCCTGCTGCTGTGCGGCTTCCTCGTCCTCTGCGCCTTCCTGCTGATCCTGCCGATCCTCACGCCGCTGCTGTTCGGGCTGAGCGTCGCCGCGCTGTTCCTCGCCGGCAGCTATCCCTTCACCAAACGATTCTTTGCGATCCCGCAGGCCTATCTTGGCGTCGCCTTCGGCTTCGGCATCCCGATGGCTTTCGCGGCGATCCAGGGGCAGATCCCGCCGCTCGCGTGGCTGATGCTCGCGGCCAACATCTTCTGGGCGATCGCCTACGATACCGAGTATGCGCTGGTCGACATCGAGGACGACAGGAAGATCGGCATCCGGACGTCTGCACTGACCTTTGGCCGTTTCGACATCGCGGCCATCATGGTCTGCTATGCCGCCACGCTGGCGCTACTCGGCTATGTCGGCTGGCAGCTCGGTTTCGGCTGGCCGTATGCGCTGGGGCTCGTGGTGGCGGCCGGCATCGCGGGCTATCATTACACGCTGATCCGCGGCCGCGAGCGCATGCGCTGCTTCAAGGCCTTCCTGCACAACAACTGGCTGGGCGCCGCCGTGTTCGCCGGCATCGTGGCCGACTATTGGATGAAACGATGAACGCCGCCCACGACCTGCGCGAATTCATGGCGCGCCTGGAACAGCAAGGCGAACTGAAGCGCATTGCCGTGCCGGTCGATCCGAAACTGGAGATGACCGAGATTGCCGACCGCGTGCTGCGGACCGGCGGACCGGCGCTGCTGTTCGAAAAGCCGAAGAATGGTGAGATGCCGGTCTTGGCCAACCTCTTCGGCACGCCGCAACGTGTCGCCCTCGGCATGGGCGCGGACGAAGACTGGAAAACCTCTCTGCGCGAAGTCGGCAGGCTGCTGGCCTATCTCAAGGAACCCGAGCCGCCCAAGGGCCTGCGTGACGCCTGGGAGAAGCTGCCCATTCTCAAGCAGGTGCTCAACATGGCGCCGAAGATGGTTTCCGCGGCACCCTGCCAGGAAATTGTCTGGGAAGGCAGCCAGGTCGACCTTTCCCGCCTGCCGGTGATGACCTGCTGGCCCGGCGACGCCGCGCCGCTGATTACCTGGGGGCTGACGGTGACGCGCGGGCCCAACAAGCCGCGGCAAAATCTCGGCATCTACCGCCAACAGGTAATTGCGCGCAACAAGGTGATCATGCGCTGGCTCGCCCATCGCGGCGGCGCGCTCGACTTTCGCGACCATTGCCAAAAGAATCCCGGCACGCCCTTCCCCGTCGCAGTGGTGCTCGGCTGCGATCCGGCGACCATCCTCGGCGCGGTGACGCCGGTGCCCGACACGCTGTCTGAATACCAGTTTGCTGGCCTGCTGCGCGGCGGCAAGACCGAGCTGACGAAGTGCATCGGCTCCGACCTGCAGGTACCGGCGCGTGCCGAGATCGTGCTCGAAGGCGTGATTCACCCCGGCGAAGTCGCGACGGAAGGGCCGTACGGCGACCACACCGGCTATTACAACGAGCAGGCCGAGTTCCCGGTGTTCACGATCGAGCGCATGACGATGCGGCGCGAGCCGATCTATCACTCGACCTACACCGGCAAGCCGCCCGACGAGCCGGCGATGCTCGGCGTCGCGCTCAACGAGGTCTTCGTGCCGCTGCTGCAGAAGCAGTTCCCCGAGATCGCCGACTTCTACCTGCCGCCGGAAGGTTGCTCCTACCGCCTCGCGGTGGTGAGCCTCAAGAAGCAGTATCCCGGCCACGCCAAACGCGTGATGTTCGGAATCTGGAGCTTCCTGCGCCAGTTCATGTACACCAAGTTCATCATCGTGGTGGATGACGACATCGACGTGCGCGACTGGAAAGAAGTGATCTGGGCCATGACGACCCGTGTCGATGCGGCACGCGACACCCTGATCGCGGAAAACACGCCGATCGACTACCTCGACTTCGCCTCGCCGGTCGCCGGGCTGGGCAGCAAGATGGGCATCGACGCGACGAACAAATGGCCGGGCGAAACGCAGCGCGAGTGGGGTCGGCCGATCGTCATGGACGCGGCCGTGAAACGGCGCGTCGACGACCTTTGGACTCAACTTGGACTGTAAGGAAAATCATGGCCGACTTTGATCAGAATGGTGAAATCATCCGCAGCGATAAATTGGACGGCTCGCGGGCCTGGTGCCACATCATGTACGGCCTGCATGCGCTTTCGGCGCTCTCGGGCATCCTCACCTCGGCCTCGATCATCGGCGCCTTCGTCTTCGGCTGGCCGTCGATCATCGCCGTGATCATCAACTACGTGACGCGCGGCAACGTGCGCGGCACCTGGCTCGACACGCACTGGCGCTGGCAACTGCGCACTTTCTGGTATGCGGCACTGTGGCTGCTGGTCGCCGGTCTGCTGACCGTGACGCTGATCGGCATTCCCGCCGCGATCCTGGTGATCGCCATTACCGGCCTCTGGGTGCTGTATCGCGTCATCCGTGGCTGGGCGGCCCTCGTAAGCCGTAACCCGATGCCGGTGCCCGCCGGCTGAAGCGAAGCGGTGCCGTCCTGCCGGCGCCGACTTTTCAGACCATCTTCACCACGATGTCGTGCAGCGTGTTGGCGCAGGCCGCCATGCGCTCGGCCGCGTTGGTGAGGTGGCGGTAGATCTCGCGGCGCTTGAACATCTGGATGTAGTCGTCGCCCTGGAACAGCTGGGCGAGCGCCTTGCGATAAAGCTTTTCCACCTTGCGCTCGGCCTTGCGCGCGACGTCGGCATCCACCGACGAGGCGGCCGGCAGGCGGCCGAGCTTGGCATAGCCTTCCCCGAGCGCGACGACGCCGGCGTGCAGCAGGCGCGCCATTTCGAGCGTGAAGGCGTCGGGCTTGAGGTCCAGCGCGTGCATTTCGTTCACCGCATCCTTGCAGGCATTCACCACCTGGTCGAGGGTGGTGATCGCGCGGTAGATGTCCTCGCGGTCGATCGGCGTCGAGAAGGCTTCGTTGAGCGTGTGGATGTTGCGTACCTTGACCGTGTCGGCCGCGTGTTCGTCATCCTTGATCTGCTGGCCGATCGCGTCGTCGCCGGTTTCCATGTAGCGCACCAGCAGCGCGACGGTATGCTCGACCTGGCGGCTCTGTTCCGTCAGCAGCCCGAAGAAGTCGGCGGTCTTCGGGAAGAAGCGCTCGTAGAGGCGGACCAGCAGGGATTTCTCTTCGTTCATGGCGTGCTCCCGGTGAGGACAGGGAAGAAATTGAGCAGCAGATAGCAGGCGATCGATAGGGTGGCCGCGCCGGGGATGGTGATGATCCAGGTGGTGGCGATCTCGCGCGCCTTGGCCCAGCGCACGGCCTTCGGGCGTTCCGAGGCGCCGATGCCCATGATCGAGGTGGCGACGACGTGCGTCGTCGACACCGGCGCGCCGATGGCCGAGGCGGTGAAGATCACGGCGGCCGAGGTCAGCTGCGAATCGAGCGCGTGCACCGGCCGCACCTTGTAGATCGCGAAGCCGAGCGTGCGCACGATGCGCCAGCCGCCGGAGAGGATGCCCAGCGTCATCGCGACGGCGCAGGCGAGCATCACCCAGAAGGGCACCGCGAAGCTGTCGATGAACCCGCCCAGCAGGAGCACCAGCGTGAGGATGCCCATGCTCTTCTGCGCATCGTTGGCGCCGTGCGAGAAGGCGAGGCCGGCGGCGGTGAAGTATTGCGCGTTGCGCAGCTTGCGGTTGATCGCCGGGCGCGCGCCGCGCAGCAGGCCGAGCATGAAGCGATGCAGCAGGAAGCCGGCCCAGAACCCGATCAGTGGCGACAGGATCAGCGCCGCCAGCACCTTGACGATGCCGGTGACGTGGCCGTGCGCGAGTTCTGCGAAGCCCCACACCACATGGTCGGCGCCGGCCGCGACGACCACCGCCCCGATCAGCCCGCCGACCAGCGCATGCGAGGACGAGGAGGGGATGCCGCGCCACCAGGTCAGCAGGTTCCAGGCGATCGCGCCGCACAGGCCGCAGACCAGGATCTGCAGGGCGAGAATGGCATCGACGCCGTCGAGATCGACGAACTTGCCGATGGTGTTGGCCACCGCGGTGCCGCCGAGCAGCGGACCGAGGAACTCGAAGGTGGCGACGACGAGGATGGCCTGCACCGGCGTCATCGCGCGCGAGGCGATCACGCTGGCGACGATGTTGGCGGCGTCGTGGAAACCGTTGGTGTAGTCGAACACCAGCACGATCAGCACGGCCGCGACCGCAAGGAGGAAGAGCGTGTCCACTTACTTTTCGTCGGCGTCGCGTGCGCAGGTGCCATCGAGGCATTGCCCGCGCCCCTTGCCGAAGGGCGACAGGTAGCGCCACCACAGCCAGCCGATCAGCGGCAGGCTGGCGATCAGCACGAAATCGAGCGGCCCGGGAAGGGTGCCGTGCCACCAGTCGACGGCGCGCCGGATGCCCTCGATGCCGAGCACCATTGCGGCGAAAGCGAACAGCAGCGTCAGGATGCGCCGTGCCATAGTCCGTCGAGCAGCGCGTCGAAGGCCGGCTGCGCCTGCGCGGCGTTCGGATGGTTGACGATGAACACGACGATGTGGCGCTTGCCGCGCTGGTCGAGCAGGTAGCCGGCGATGCCGCGCACGCCTTCAAGCGATCCGGTCTTGAGGTGTGCCTGTCCGGCGTAGCGGACGCCGTTGTAGCGCTTCTTCGCAGTGCCGTCGTGGGCGACGATCGGCAGCGAGGCGATCAGTTCCGGCATGATCGGACTGGCCCACGCTGCCGCGAGCAATTCAACGAGATGGTCGGCGGAGATGCGCTCGCGCCGAGAGAGGCCCGAGCCGTTGTCGAGCACCAGCTCGGGGAAGTCGAGGCCCTTGTTCGCGAGCCACTGGCGGATATTTTTATCCGCCAGTGCCGTCTCGCCAGCGCCGACTTTCAGAAAGAGCTGGCGCGCCATGACGTTGTTCGAGTACTTGTTGATGTCGCGCACGAGTTCGCCGAGCGGCGGCGATTCGCTGGCGGCGAGGAGCAGGGCACCGGCCGGCGCGGTGCCTTCTTTCAACTGTCCGGCAAACTTGCCCCCGAGCTCGCGCCACAGTCGGGTGAATACGCCGTGCAGCAGCGGCCCGTTCGACAGGCCGGCGAGGTGCCAGCGCTTCTCGCCGCAACTGCGCGGATAACTGCCAGAGAGCGTCAGCCGACTCGGCGTCAGCCGCGCTTCGAGGCGCTCGCGCCAGTCGCCGCAGGCACCGTTTTCGCCGAGCTGCAACTTGTTGACGATCTCGAAGTCCGTCGGCAGCGGCTCGGCCAGTACGCGCACCGTCTGCTGTTCCGGCACCAGCGTCAGGTGCAGCGTGGCGAAGTTGAACAGCAGTGCGTCCGGGCCGACGTTGTAGGGGCGCAGCAGCTTGCCGTCGAAAGCGGCCGGATCGTGGTCGATGGGCGCGAAGGCGGTCCGGTCGATGACCAGGTCGCCGCGAATCTCGCGCAGCCCGCGGCCGCGCAGCTCGCGCAGCAGCAGCCAGAGCCGGTCGTAGGTCAGCTTCGGGTCGCCGCTGCCGCGCAGGTAGAGATCGCCGGCGAGCACGGCCTGGCTGTCGGGCGCGCCATCGGCGAGCGCCTCGGTGCGCCAGGTGTAGGCGGGGCCGAGCAACTCCAGCCCGGCGGTCGTGACGACGAGCTTCATCAGCGAAGCCGGGTTCAGCGCCGCGTCGCCGCGATGGCGCAGCACGGCCTTCTCGCCGTCGACGGGGCGCACGACGACGGCGACCGCCTGGGGCGGAATGCTGGCCGCCTTGAGCGCCTGCTGCACGGCGGGCGGCAGCCCGCGGGGTTCGGTGGCGCCACCGGGCGGCGCGGCGACCAGGGTCGCGAGGAGGAACAGCAAGGCGCGGATCATATGACGATGTAGCGGCGACCCGCTTCGAAACGCTCGATGGCGATGCGGGCTTCGGCGTTGTCGATCTTGACGAGCATGACCGTCCAGTGGCGCTGGTCGCGCCCGACGAGCTCGACGAAGCGCAAGGCATCGGTTTCCTTTTGCGCGGCATCCTCCGCGATGACGCCGAACCGGTCGATCCGGTAACGCAGGGTGTCCAGATGCAATGCGCTCTCGGGGCGCGCAAGGTGGGCGGCAAGATCGGCGCAGAGGCGTTCCGGTTCCAGGGCCGCGGCGATTTCCCGCAGCCGGCTTTCGAGCGCGGCTTGCTGGCGCGTCGCGTCGGCGCTGCCCTGGCGTACCCGGACGCGCGTCAGCGCAAGGTCTTCCTGCAGCGCGATGCGCTCCTGGCGCAGCGCTTCGACCGTGGGGAGAAGACCCTGCAGCAGACTGTCGAACATCGTCCGCGCCAGCCGCCCCTGCACCTCGTCGAGGCTGGCACCCACCTCCCCGATGGTGTGATCGGCGAACGACAGGGTCTTCACCGGTTCGTCGCCCCGCACCATTTCGCCCGCCAGCCGCATGCCGTAGCCGGCGGCGACCTTGCGCCGCATGCCGAGGAGGGCGAAGCAATGCGTCTCGGCCGGATGACCGTCCAGGTATTCGCGGACGCCCTGGCTGGTCGCCAGCATCCGGTAAATATCATCTGCGCTGCCGAACAGCGCATGCACGAGCGGATCGCTGGCGAAGGCGGCATGCGCCACGGCAAACGGACCGGGAATCGCCAGGGCCAGCCGTTCGCAGTAATCCCAGGCCAGCGTGACCGCCGGGGCGAGGATTTTCTCGTGCGTGCCCAACTGCCGGATGCGTGGATCGATCGCCGCGGCAGCCTGATCGACGCGTGCCCGCAGTGCGGCATCGAGTGGCGGCGAAGGTTTGAGCCAGTCAAAAAATCCCATGGAAACAATTATCGCCGCAAAAAAAGCGGCCGCAACCCTTGAAAACCCTACTGACGGGCTTTATTATTAGCACTCGTTGGCAATGAGTGCTAACAGCCTGTTGTCCCGAATCCTACAAACAGTTGAAGCGCCGCCAGTGGCGGCTCAGTCCAGAAGGAGAAAATTCATGAAAATCCGTCCCTTGCATGATCGCGTGATCGTCAAGCGTGTTGAAGCCGAGCGCACCACCGCCTCCGGCATCGTCATCCCCGATTCCGCCGGCGAGAAGCCCGATCAGGGTGAAATCATCGCCGTGGGCAACGGCAAGATCATGGACGACGGCAAGGTCCGTCCGATGGCCGTCAAGGCCGGCGACCGCGTGCTCTTCGGCAAGTACTCCGGCCAGACCGTCAAGGTCGAGGGCGAGGAACTGCTCGTCATGCGCGAAGAAGACATCATGGGCGTCGTCGAAGCCTAAACGCTTAATCAACCGAATTCACTGGAGAGATAAATAATGGCTGCTAAAGAAGTTCTGTTCGGCGATTCCGCCCGTCAGCGCATGGTGCGCGGTGTCAACATCCTGGCCGACGCGGTCAAGGTGACCCTCGGCCCGAAGGGCCGCAACGTCGTGCTGGAGCGCTCCTTCGGTGCCCCGACCGTCACCAAGGACGGCGTGTCCGTCGCCAAGGAAATCGAACTCAAGGACAAGTTCGAGAACATGGGCGCCCAGATGGTAAAGGAAGTCGCTTCCAAGACCTCCGACATCGCCGGTGACGGCACCACCACCGCCACCGTGCTGGCCCAGTCGATCGTCCGCGAAGGCATGAAGTACGTCGCCGCCGGCATGAACCCGATGGACCTCAAGCGCGGCATCGACAAGGCCGTCACCGCCATCACCGAAGAGCTGAAGAAGATTTCCAAGCCCTGCACGACCTCCAAGGAGATCGCCCAGGTCGGCTCCATCTCCGCCAACTCCGACGCCGACGTCGGCCAGATCATCGCCGACGCGATGGACAAGGTGGGCAAGGAAGGCGTCATCACCGTCGAGGACGGCAAGTCCCTGCAGAACGAACTCGAAGTCGTCGAGGGAATGCAGTTCGACCGCGGCTACCTGTCCCCCTACTTCATCAACAATCCGGACAAGCAGATCGCCGTGCTGGACAACCCCTTCGTCCTGCTGCACGACAAGAAGATCTCCAACATCCGCGACCTGCTGCCCGTGCTCGAGCAAGTCGCCAAGGCCGGCCGTCCGCTGCTGATCATCGCCGAAGACGTCGATGGCGAAGCGCTGGCCACTCTCGTGGTCAACAACCTGCGCGGCATCCTCAAGACCGTCGCCGTCAAGGCGCCGGGCTTCGGCGACCGCCGCAAGGCCATGCTGGAAGACATCGCCATCCTGACCGGCGGCACGGTGATCGCCGAGGAAGTCGGCCTGACGCTCGAGAAGGCCACCCTGAAGGACCTGGGCCAGGCCAAGCGCATCGAGGTTGCCAAGGAAAACACCACGATCATCGACGGCGTTGGTTCCGAAGATGCGATCAAGGCGCGCGTTGCCCAGATCCGCACCCAGATCGAGGAAGCCACCAGCGACTACGACAAGGAAAAGCTCCAGGAACGCGTGGCCAAGCTGGCCGGCGGCGTGGCGCTGATCAAGGTCGGTGCCGCCACCGAAGTCGAGATGAAGGAAAAGAAGGCCCGCGTCGAAGACGCGCTGCACGCCACGCGTGCCGCCGTTGAAGAAGGCATCGTTCCCGGCGGCGGCGTCGCGCTGCTGCGCGCCCGCGCGGGTGTCAAGGTCAAGGGCGACAACCACGACCAGGATGCCGGCATCAAGATCGTCATGCGTGCCCTCGAGCAGCCCCTGCGCGAGATCGTCGCCAACGCCGGTGACGAGCCCTCCGTCGTCATCAACAAGGTGCTGGAAGGCAAGGGCAACTTCGGCTTCAACGCCGCGACCGGCGAATACGGCGATCTCGTCGCCATGGGCGTGCTGGACCCGACCAAGGTCGAGCGCATCGCGCTGCTGAACGCCGCCTCCGTCGCCGGCCTGATGCTCACCACCGACTGCATGGTCGCCGAGCTGGTCGAAGACAAGCCGGCTGCCGGCGGCGGCATGCCGGGTGGCATGGGCGGCATGGGTGGCATGGGCGGCATGGACATGATGTGATCGCGTAGCGATCACATCAGTCCAAGCTGGGAACAGGAGGAAACGTGGTTTCCTCCCGTTACCCACCTTCCTCCTGAAAAGCGCCTCGCGCGGGAAACCGTGCGGGGCGTTTTCTTTTGCTGAATGAAAGTCGGCGCTGGCGGGACGGCACGATAATTCGAGCATGGATGAAAACTCTGCCCTGACCCGCATCAGAGAACTGCGGCAACGCCTGCGCGCGGCCGGCGCCCGGCCCTGCCACGAACAGCGCCTGCTGTACAACTGGACGCAGGCGCGGCCGCTGGATGCCTGTGCGCGGGCGCATGCGCCGCCCAAGTCGGTATGCGCCGCGCTTCCGGTGCTTGCAGCGGAATTGAAGGCGTTGGCGCGGGTGCGAGATGAACATGCGAGCGAGGATGGTTCTTCCCGCCTGCTGGTGGAACTCGCCGACGGCCAGACGGTGGAGAGCGTGCTGCTGCCGCGCGATGGCGTGTGCGTGTCGACGCAGGCCGGCTGCGCGGTGGGGTGCACGTTCTGCATGACCGGGCAGGGCGGCCTGCTGCGCCAGCTCGGCAGCGCAGAGATCGTCGCGCAGGTCGTGCTGGCGCGCGCGCGCCGTCCCGTGAAGAAGGTGGCCTTCATGGGCATGGGCGAGCCGGCGCACAACCTGGACAATGTGCTCGAGGCCATCGACCTGCTCGGTACCGCGGGCGGCATCGGCCACAAGAGTCTGGTCTTTTCAACTGTCGGGGACCGGCGCGTGTTCGAACGGCTGCCCCGGGGAACGGTCAAGCCGGCGCTGGCTCTGTCGCTGCATACGACCAACGCTGACTTGCGTGCGCAGCTCCTGCCGCGTGCGCCGCGCATCGACCCGGAGGAACTGGTCGAGCTCGGCGAAAACTATGCGCGGGCCACCGGCTACCCGATCCAGTATCAATGGACACTGCTTGAAGCTGTCAACGACAGCGACGCGGAACTCGAAGGCATCGTGCGCCTGCTGGCCGGCAAGTACGCGGTGATGAACCTGATCCCCTATAACGACGTCGCGGGCTCCGGTTTCCGGCGGCCGTCCGCCGAGCGCGCGGCGGCCATGTCGCTGCACCTTTATCGCCACGGCATCCTGACCAAGCTGCGCCAGTCGGCCGGGCAGGACATCGCCGGCGCCTGCGGGCAGCTGCGGGCGCGGGCTACTGCCTGCCGAATTTCATGTGGGCGTGGCGGCTGAGGGCGAAGTCGAGGATGATCTTCAGCCAGATGGTCGAGCCGGCGATGGCCGACCAGGTTTCGTATTCCAGCGAACCCGCGACGATGCCGATGATCACGAAGATCAGCACTCCCGCGCCGATCAGGTTGATGATTACCGCGTAAGGCGCGTACTTGGCCTGGTTCGGCGGCGCCTCGCCGCGCTTGAGGGCGACCTCGGAAGTGTCGCGCTTGACGGCAATGGTCCAGGCGCGACGCAGCCAGTAGAAGCTGATCGGAAAAAGTGCCAGGAACAGCAGCCACGTCATGGCGACGCTGACATCGAAAACCATTATTTCCCCTTCCGGAAGCAAAAAGCCCCGCCAGTGTAACGCGGCGGGGCTTCAGGCATCCGGGCTTGCGCCCGGATGGTGGGTTACTGCTTAGTGTGCGCCATCCACGGCCTTCGAACCGCGCGGGATGCGCACGGCCTCGACCATGTGCTGGATGTGCTCGGGCGGCTCCTTGGTCATCTTGTCGACCGCGAAGGCCACGGCAAAGTTCACCAGGGCGCCGATGCCGCCGATGGCTTCTGGCGTGATGCCGAAGAAGCTGTTGGCGCCACCGATCAGGTCCAGATACTCGGTGCCCTTGATGAAGAAGATGCCCTTGTGCGCGAACACGTAGAACAGGGTGACGAAGAGGCCAGACAGCATGCCGGCGATGGCGCCTTCCTTGTTCATCTTCTTGGAGAAGATGCCCATCATGATCGCCGGGAACAGCGACGAGGCCGCGATACCGAAGGCCAGGGCCACCGTACCGGCCGCGAAGCCTGGCGGGTTCAAGCCGAGCCAGCCGGCCACCACGATGGCGAGGGCCATCGCGATCTTGCCGGCCATCAGTTCGCCCTTCTCGCTGATGTTGGGCACGAACACGCCCTTGATCAGGTCATGGGAGATCGCTGCGGAGATGGCCATCAGCAGGCCGGCGGCGGTGGACAGCGCGGCGGCGAGACCGCCCGCGGCGACCAGCGCGATCACCCAGTTCGGCAGCAGCGCGATTTCCGGGTTGGCCAGCACGATGATGTCGGCGTTGACCGTCAGTTCGTTGCCCTTCCAGCCGGCGGCTTCGGCCTTGGCTTTCGCGGCTTCGTTCTTGGTCTTGTCGTTGTAGTACTGGATGCGGCCGTCACCGTTCTTGTCCTCGAACTTCAGCAGGCCGGTTTTTTCCCAGCGCTTCATCCAGTCCGGACGGGCTTCGTACGCCAGGCTGGCTTCCGGCGCATACAGGTCGGCGTTGGCCTTGATGGCCTCGGCATTGACCTTCATGCCTGTCGAAGTGCTCTCGATACCCACGGCGCTGTTGACCGTGCCATGCAGGTTCAGCTTGGCCATGGCGCCCACGGCAGGTGCGGTGGTGTAGAGCAGCGCGATGAAGACCAGCGCCCAGCCGGCGGAGCTGCGGGCGGCGGCGACGTTCGGCACGGTGAAGAATCTCATGATCACGTGCGGCAGGCCGGCGGTGCCGATCATCAGCGAGAACGTGTAGACGAACATGTTCAGCGTGCTGCCGGCGGTCGTGGTCGTGTACTTGCCGAAGCCGAGGTCGGTGACGACCTGGTCGAGGCGCTGCAGCATCGAAATGTCGGTACCGGACATGCTGGCGCCGAGGCCGAGCTGCGGAATGGCATTGCCGGTCAGCGCCAGGGAGATGAACACGGCCGGGATGATGTAGGCAATGATCAGCACGATGTACTGGGCGACCTGGGTGTAGGTGATGCCCTTCATGCCGCCGAACACCGCGTAGGAGAACACGATCGCCATGCCGACGTAGATGCCGGTGTCGGACGAGACGCCGAGGAAGCGCGAGAAGGCAACGCCGACGCCCGTCATCTGGCCGATGATGTAGGTGATCGAAGCGACCAGCAGGCAGACGACCGCGACGGTGGAGGCCGTCTGCGAGTAGAAACGGTCACCGATGAACTGGGGCACCGTGAACTTGCCGAACTTGCGCAGGTAGGGGGCGAGCAGGCAGGCCAGCAGCACGTAGCCGCCGGTCCAGCCCATCAGGAACAGGCCGCCGCCGTAACCCATGTTGGCGATCAGGCCAGCCATCGAGATGAAGGATGCGGCCGACATCCAGTCGGCGGCGGTCGCCATGCCGTTCATGACGGGAGGCACGCTGCCGCCGGCCGCGTAGTACTCGCTGGTGGAACCGGCGCGCGCCCAGATGGCGATGCCGATGTACAGCGCGAAGGTGGCGCCGACGACCAGATAAATTGTTGTTTGCAGATCCATTTGTGGTCGCTCCTCAGTCTTCGTGAACGTCGAATTCGCGGTCGATGTCGCCCATCTTCTTGGCATACCAGAAGATCAGCGCGACGAAGACGTAGATGGAACCCTGGTGGGCGAACCAGAAGCCGAGCGGGTAGCCGCCAAGCGAGATGCCGTTCAAGGCGTCGGCGAACAGGATGCCGGCACCGAAAGAGCACAGGAACCAGATCACCAGCACCTTGGTGATGAGGCCCAGCGTCGCTTTCCAGTAGCCTTGCGCGTCGTGGTTGTATTGCATTGAGTCCTCCTGATGTGAAAATTTGCCGGCTAGGGACCGACATCCTTGAGGCAGTCTTGGGTGCCGATATTCCTTATTAGGGCGGTGCGCATTCTCGGCGCACAAACTTACGATGCCCTTACATGGGCTTGCGATACCCTTACAAGGGTGGAATCCCGGAACGATGAGAGGCGACGGGGACGGGAGAAGTCGGCGCTGGCGGGACGGCACCCGCCAGCGCATTCAGAGCCGGTAGTCGAGCTGGATGCGGCCCTGCAGCTTCTTGGCCTGCTTGAGCGCTTCCTTGAGCACGAAGCGGTCGAGTTCATTCAGCTTTTCGGGATCGACACGGTTGGCCAGGCCCATCGGCGTGCCTTCCTGCTGCACGCGCAGACGCAGTTGCTGGAGGAAGAAGAAGCCGTCGATGATCGCGCCGACATCGTCGCGCCCCACCTTGCCCATCTCGGCTGCCGCGCGCAGGCGTTCGGGGGTGCTGGTGGCGCCGATGCCGTTCGCGAGCGCGAGGATGCGCGCCACATCGACGAATATGCGCGCCCCATAGGCTTTCAGGTCGATGGTGCGCGGGAAGTCCTTGTTCGCATCGAAGTTGAAATCGCGAATCATGCCCAGCGGTGGTTGCGTGCGCAGCGCGTTCTCGGCCATGAAGCGCAGGAACAGCGTGGCGGCCGGGATGTTCCTGCGCAGCCATTCCGTCAGTTCGCCGGCCAGGTCTTCCTCGCCGTAGATGGGCCGGAAATCGAAATAGATCGTCGCGTCGAGCAGCGCCTGCGGCGTCGACGAGCGCAGCCAGCTGCCGAAGCGTCCGTGCCACTCCTCGACCGACAGGCAGAGCTGCGGATTGCTCGCCATGACGTTGCCCTTGCACAGCGGGAAGCCCAGCTTGTCGAGACGCTTGTTGACCTCCAGCGCGAAAGGCAGGAAGGCCTGGCGTACCGCTTCGGCCTCCGCGGCCGGCGCGGCGAACACGAGCCCGTTGTCCTGGTCGGTGGACAGGGTCTGCTCGTAGCGTCCTTCGGAGCCGAAGGCGAGCCAG
This sequence comes from Pseudomonadota bacterium, assembly GCA_021849505.1. GTDB lineage: Bacteria > Pseudomonadota > Gammaproteobacteria > Burkholderiales > Rhodocyclaceae > Sulfuricystis. Next base: position 8,145 of record JAJZSW010000003.1, on the reverse strand, counting down.
CACCACTTGACCCTGGGCAATTCGAACTCCTGCTTCGTCAACTCGATCAGGCGCACGGTCAGGTGGTCGTTGAGGGTCGAGATCATCTGCGTCAACGGCTCGGCGGCGCCGCCTTCGGCCAGCGTGCGCAGCGCCAGCTTGCGGATGTCCTCGGCGGCGGCAATCAGGCCTTCCAGATCGCGTGCCCCGCGGATCGCGCCGGAGATGGCCTTGCCGCCGCCGCTCTGCAGTTCGTAGATGTCTTCCTGCGAGACGATGCCCTTGAGCTTGCCGGCGGCATCGACGACGATGACATGGTGGATGCCGTGGCGCGCCATGACCAGGGCAGCCTGATAGATCGTGGTGCGCCAGTTGAGCATCTGCAGGCCCGTGTCGCTCATCACGCTGGTGATCATCTGGTCGAGGTCGCAGGACTTGGCGGCGACCTTGTGCAACAGATCGCGCAGGGTGAAGATGCCGATCGGTCGCCCGCTTTCCGGTTCGACGACGATGATCGAGCCGATGCGATGCGCGGACATCAGTTGCACGGCGTCGCGCAGCGTGCTTTCGGGCATGACAGTGACGGGCGGGCGCTTGATCAGCGCCGCCAGCTGGCTGTGCAGGGTGGGTCGGGTGGCCATGGCGTTTTGGTAAGGAAGGTTCCGGTGAAATTGCGGTCGGCGGTTCTGGACGTTGCGATGCAACAATGGCGAATGATAGCGCCGCATTTCTCGGTCCGGCAGTAGAATCCGCCGCACCATGAGGATCCTCCTCGCCGAAGATGACCCGATGATTGCGGACGGCCTGGTGCGCGCCTTGCGCAAGTCGTCGTATGCGGTCGATCACGTGAGCAACGGCGCCGACGCGGATGCCGCGCTCGTTTCGCAGCAGTTCGACCTGCTGGTCCTCGATCTGGGTTTGCCCAAGCTGCCGGGCATCGACGTGCTGAAGCGCCTGCGGGCGCGCAAGAACGCGCTGCCGGTGCTGATCCTGACCGCGCAGGACGGGCTGGAAGACCGCGTGCGCGGACTCGACGCCGGCGCCGATGATTACCTCACCAAACCCTTTGCGCTGCCCGAACTGGAAGCCCGGGTACGGGCACTGACGCGGCGCGGGACGGCGCAGCCGAACCGGCTGGAGTTCGGTTGCCTGTCCTACAATCAGGGCGAGCGCATCGCCCGTTGCAACGGGCAAATCATCGATCTTTCCGCTCGCGAACTGGCCCTGCTGGAAATCCTGCTGCTGCGTGTCGGTCGCCTCGTCAGCAAGGACCAGCTGGTCGATCATCTCTGCGGCTGGGGCGAGGAAGTGAGCACCAACGCCATCGAGGTCTATGTCCATCGGCTGAGGAAGAAGCTCGAACCCTTCCAGGTGCGCATCAACACCATGCGCGGCCTCGGCTATAGCCTGGTCAAACCCGGCAACAGCCTGGATGGCGCGACCGAGTAAACTACCCGAGCGGCGCCAGGCCGATACGCGCCCGGCCGTCCCGCATTCCCTGTTCGGCGAAATCCTCGACTGGATGCTCGCGCCGTTGTTGTTTCTCTGGCCGATCTCGATCGTCGCCACCCATCATGTCGCCAACCAGATCGCCGACCTGCCGTACGACCGCCAGCTCGGTGAGCATGTCATGGCAATCGCCAAGCAGGTGCAGGTGCAGGGCGCCCGCGCCAGCATCAACTTGCCGCCCGCGGCACGTGACGTGCTGCGCGCCGGCGAGGACGACACCCTCTACTTCCAGGTAATGGCGCCGCGCGGCGAAATTCTCGTCGGCGATAGCGAAATTCCCGGCATTGCCGTCGGCATTGTCGATGAGGCACAGCCCATCAGGTTTCGCGACGCATCGATCCATGGCGTGGAAACGCGTGTCGCCTACCTGTTCATTCCCACGCGGGATCCGCGCGCGCCCGTCATCGTCCAGGTGGCCGAGACGCGCCTGAAGCGCGAGCAGCTGGCTTCGCGCATCATCTCGGGGGTGCTGCTGCCCCAATTCGCCATTCTCCCCCTGGCGGTGATTCTCGTCTGGCTGGGCCTGACGCGCGGCCTGGCGCCGCTCAATCGCCTGCAACAGCTGATCCGCCGCCGCCGCCCGGACGACCTCTCGCCGGTCCCCCTGCGCATCGTCCCGGACGAGTTGCGCCCGGTGATCGCCGCCTTTAACGACATGATGGCGCGCCTCGAAGACAACTTCGAGGCGCAGCATCGTTTCATCGCCGCGGCCGCCCACCAGCTGAAAACCCCGCTGACCGGCCTCAAGACGCAAACCGAGCTTGCCTTGAGGGAAACCGACACCGGACAGTTGCACGATTATCTCGAGCGTATTTCCGCCAGCGTGGATCGGGCCTCCCATCTCACCTACCAGTTGCTGCAGCTCGCGCGCGCGGAAGCCAGCCACGATGGCCGGGGCCATAACGAGACGGTCGACCTCGAGAGCCTGGCGCGCGCAGCAACGATGCATTGCGCGCCGCGCGCCCTGGCCAAAAATATCGATCTGGGGTTCGAGGAAGCGGGCACGGCCATGCAGATTCACGGCCACCCCTTGCTGCTGCGCGAGATGATCGACAATCTGGTCGACAATGCCATCAAGTACACCCCCAGCGGAGGCTGCGTCACAGTGCGCATGCGCGCGGGTGCCGACTGGGTTCTGGAGGTGGAGGACAGCGGCATCGGCATCGCCGCCGAAGACCGGCCCAAGGTCTTCGAGCGCTTTTTCCGGGTGCTGGGAACGGGGGCGGAGGGTAGCGGCCTGGGCCTGGCCATCGTCCGCGAGATTATCGACCTGCATCGGGCACGCATCGAGGTGCTCGAAAACCCGGCCGGTCGCGGTACTCTGATGCGCGTCATCTTCTCTCGTAGCGGCCCCTGACCTGATTTGCTGCAGCGCAGTAATTGATGCGTTGCATCAATGGCTTGCGCCAACTTGTAAGGTATTTGTAAGCTTGACTAAGGCAATATGGGCCGCCTAAACACAATACCAAGGGGATGACTGCAATCCGGCATGCAAAGCCGCCGGGTTGGAGGCATACGAAATTTTTCAACCGAGGAGGCCAACTCATGCAACTCACCGAGAAACACAAGGAGTACTGGCAGCGAAACGTTTCGCTGACCGGCGTGCTGCTTGCCATCTGGTTCGTCGCGACCTTTGTCGTCAGCTGGTTCGCGCGCGAACTCAACGAAATCATCATCATCGGCCCGGTGGGCTTCTACATGGGTGCCCAGGGTGCCCTGATCATCTACGTCCTGATCATCTGGTACTACGCCAGGCGCATGAACGAGCTGGACAAGGAATACGGCGTACACGAGGGAGACGACTGATGGCGACTGCAGCTTCCGACAACAAGGCCTTCTTCAACCAGCTGAAGCGCTACTACTCTTTCTACACGGGCGGCTTCGTCCTCTTCGTGATCGGCGTCGGCATTCTCGAACTGATGGGCGTGCCGCAAAAGATTCTCGGCTACGTCTTCCTGTTCGCCACCATCCTGCTCTACGCGGGCATCGGCTTCATGTCGAAGACCGCCGATGTCTCCGAGTACTACGTCGCGGGGCGCCGCGTGCCGGCGCTGTTCAACGGCATGGCGACCGGCGCCGACTGGATGTCCGCCGCGTCCTTCATCGGCATGGCGGGTACTCTCTACCTGACCGGCTACGACGGCCTCGCCTTCATCATGGGCTGGACCGGCGGCTATGTGCTGGTGGCGCTGCTGCTCGCGCCCTACCTGCGCAAGTTCGGACAATTCACCATTCCAGATTTCCTCGGTGCCCGTTACGGCGGCAACATCCCGCGCCTGATCGGTGTGCTGGCGGCCGTGCTCTGTTCCTTCGTCTATGTCGTGGCGCAGATCTACGGCGTCGGTCTGATCACCAGCCGCTTCACCGGTCTGGAGTTCAGCATCGGCGTCTTCGTCGGTCTGGCCGGCATTCTGGTCTGCTCCTTCCTGGGCGGCATGAAGGCGGTGACCTGGACGCAGGTGGCGCAGTACATCATCCTGATCGTGGCCTACATGATCCCGGTGGTCTGGCTCTCCGTGAAGCACACCAGTGTTCCCGTGCCGCAGATTTCGGCTTACGTTTCCGCCCTGCCGAAGGTCACCGCGCTGGAGAAGGAGTTCAACGACAAGGCCACGCCGAAGGGCGCCGCCGAAGAGTCGGTGCGCGCCATCTTCCGCGCACGCTCCGCCGAAGGCGACCGCAAGCTGAAGGGCCTGGAGGCCGGTGGCGCAACCTTCCTCGCCGAAGAGAAGAAGGCGCTCGAAGACAAGGTGGCTGCGCTGAAGGCTGCCGAAGCGCCGGATGCCAAGGCGATCGAGGCTGCCGAAAAGGCCGTCAAGGACTTCCCGGCCGATGCCGCTGCCGCCAAGAAGGCCTGGACCGCCGAGAAGGGCGCCAGCGCCCGCGCCGCGCCGGTACGCGCCCATGCCGAAGCTTTCCCGGCGGCTGGCAAGACGCCGGAGGAGCAGGAGAAAAACCGCGCCATCGCCAAGAAGAACTTCCTCGCGTTGATCTTCTGCCTGATGGTGGGTACCGCCGCGCTGCCGCACATCCTGATGCGCTTCTACACCACGCCTTCGGTGCAGGAAGCCCGCCGCTCGGTGTTCTGGTCGCTGTTCTTTATCTTCCTGCTCTACTTCACCGCCCCCGCTCTGGCGATCCTGGTGAAGTACGAGGTCTATAGCAGCCTGGTCGGATCGAGCTTCGCCTCGCTGCCCGCCTGGGTCAGCAACTGGGCGGCGGTAGACAAGACGCTGATGAGCATTGCCGACATCAACAAGGACGGCATCGTGCAACTGGCCGAAATCGTCATTGGCGGCGACCTGATCGTATTGGCCACGCCCGAGATCGCCGGTCTGCCGTATGTCATCTCCGGCCTGGTGGCTGCCGGTGGTCTGGCCGCTGCGCTCTCCACCGCCGATGGCCTGCTGCTGACCATCGCCAACGCGCTCTCGCACGACGTGTACTACAAGATCATCGACCCGAACGCTCCGACGACCCGCCGCCTGGTGGTGTCCAAGAGCCTGCTGCTGGTGGTGGCCTTGATTGCCGCCTACGTGACCAGTCTGAAGCCGGGCGATATCCTGTTCCTCGTCGGCGCGGCCTTCTCGCTGGCGGCCTCGGCCTTCTTCCCGGCCCTGGTGTGCGGTGTGTTCTGGAAGCGCGCCAACAAGCTCGGCGCCATTCTCGGCATGACTGCGGGTCTGTTGGTCTGCGCCTACTACATGTACCTGACCTATCCGTTCTTCGGCGTGAATGCTCCGAAGTGGTGGGATATCAACCCGATCGCCGCCGGCATCTTCGGCATTCCGGCCGGCTTCATCGGCCTGATCATCGGCACGCTGATTTCCCCGCCGCCGGGCAAGGAGATTCAGGAGCTGATCGACCATGTCCGCTATCCGAGTCTGGAAGGCGACATCGACACCAAGGGCGCCTGATCAAGCAACTGGAGGAGGAGAGGGGACGTTGCAGTCCCCCCGCTTGCAAGCCGGCTCTGCCCAGAGCCGGCTTTTTTTCGCCGCAGTGCCGTAACGCCAGCGCCGACTATTGCTAAAAAGGAAGCTCCGGAATCAGATGCATCAGATCAGCGCGTTCGGCGTCCTGCACGAGTTTCTTGGCCCGTTTGGGTTCAAAGCCGACGAGCTTCCTGACAACCGTGGCGACCTCGTCCGGACGGTTTGCGTGATGCAGGGCCATGCCCCACTGGTAGTAGGCTTCGCCGTTCATCGGCTGCAATTTCGCCGCCTCGGCAAACGCATCGACGGCCATTTCATGTTGACCCAGCCGGGCGTGTGCCAGGCCCTTGCCATACCAGGCGCGATCCTGCGCCGGTTTGAGCCTGACCGACGCAGTGAAGGCCTCCAGTGCAGCCGTGGTCTTGCCGGCATGTTCGCGCACGAAGCCAAGGTTGAACCAGGTATCGGAATCCTCGGGTTGCAAGGCGAGCACCTTCTCGAACCATGATTCGGCCACATCCCATTTTTTCTTGTCCGCGGCTATTGCCGCCAAGGCGCGCGCGGAGGCAACATCCTTGGGGTCGGCAACGTATGCGAGAACGTAAGCCTTGTATGCAGCTTCGGCATTGCCGAAGAAATGGAGCAGCCAACCGCGGGCATAATGGCGCCAGTGTTCGTAATTCATCTTGACAGATTATCTACATCGAAGGCTTGAACATACCATGAGTCATCCTGAACTTCTCATTATTGGCGTGCTGCGCGCGCTCGTCGAGGTCGCCCTGCTGTTTCTGGTCGGCCAGGGCTTGCTCGCCTTCCTGGCCGGCAGCCGTCGGCACAACAATGGCGTGTACAAATTGTTCGTCCTTGTCACCAGTCCGGTACTGAAGATTGTTCGCTTCATCGCTCCGCCCCAGATCATCGACAAACACCTGCCCTTTGTCGCTTTCTTTCTGCTGTTCTGGTGCTGGATCGGCCTGGCGTACCTGAAAAAGGCTTACTGCGACGCCAACATGCTGCAGTGTTTCTGAGCCACGTACCCAAGCAAAATGGCCAGCCTTCAGGCTGGCCATTTTGTTGATGCCTTGTTTGCTGCTTAGTGCGCGGATGCCGCCGCGGCCCCGACGCCGGTTTCGGAGCGAGTGAGTTGGTCGGCGAACAGGCCGCGTTCTTTCTGTGCCTGGGCGCTGTTGTCCAGCTTTGAGACCAGCCAGATGACGGCGAAGGCGGCGGTCATCGAGAAGATGGCTGCGGAGGCATACGGGAACATCGCGCTGCCCTTCGGGTTGCCCAGTGCAGCTTCCCACACGGCCGGCGACATGATCGTCAAGGCCACCGAGAGAACGAGGCCCACGCTACCGCCGGCTACCGCGCCCTTGGTCGTGCAGTCTTTCCACAGCACGGACATGAACAGCACGGGGAAGTTGGCGGAACAGGCGACCGTGAAGGCCAGCATCACCATGAAGGCAACGTTCTGCTTCTCGAAGATGATGCCGAGCAGCACGGCAACGATGCCGAGGATCACCGTGGTGATCTTCGAAACACGCAGTTCGGTGGCGCTATCCACATTGCCATGACGCCAGACCGAGGCGTACAGGTCATGCGACACGGCCGAGGCGCCCGACAGCGTCAGGCCGGCCACCACGGCAAGAATCGTCGCGAAAGCGACGGCAGAGATGAAGCCGAGGAACATGTTGCCGCCCACGGCGTTGGCGAGGTGCACCGCCGCCATGTTGCCGCCGCCCTTGAGGCCATCCCACAGCAGGTTGCCATCGGCACCCACCGCCTGCACGCCATCGACCATCTTCGGCACGTAGTAGGCGGCCGGGTCCTGAATCAGCATGACCACGGCACCAAAGCCGATGATGAAGGTGAGGATGTAGAAGTAGCCGATCCACGTGGTCGCCCAGGCGACCGACTTGCGGGCTTCCTTGGCGTTCGGCACGGTGAAGAAGCGCATCAGGATGTGCGGCAGGCCGGCGGTACCGAACATCAGCGCCATGCCGACGGAGATCGCGGAGATCGGATCGTTGATCAGTGCGCCGGGGCCCATGATCGCATCATGCTTGGCATGCACTTCCACCGCCTTGGCAAACAGCGCCTCGGGCGAGAAGCCGAACTGGAACAGCACCATCACGGCCATGAAGGTCGCGCCGACCAGCAGCATGACGGCCTTGATGATCTGCACCCACGTCGTCGCGGTCATGCCGCCGAACAGCACGTACATTATCATGATGACGCCGACCAGCATCACCGCGTAGATATAGTCGAGGCCGAACAACACCTTGATCAACTGACCGGCGCCGACCATCTGGGCGATCAGGTAGAAGGCTACCACCACCAGCGTGCCGGTCGCGGCAAAGCTGCGCAGCGGCGTCTGGGCAAAGCGGTAGGACGCCACGTCTGCGAAGGTGAACTTGCCGAGGTTGCGCAGACGTTCCGCCATCAGGAAGGTGATAACGGGCCAGCCGACCAGCCAGCCGATCGAGAAGATCAGGCCGTCGAAGCCGGAGGCGAACACCAGGCCGGAAATGCCGAGGAAGGACGCGGCAGACATATAGTCGCCGGCAATCGCCAGGCCGTTCTGGAAGCCGGTGATGCCGCCGCCGGCGGTATAGAAGTCAGCTGCGGACTTGGTCTTGCCGGCCGCCCACTTGGTGATGTACATGGTGGCGCCGACGAAGATGGCAAACATCGCAATCGCTGGTATAAATTTCAGCTTTCT